>DATGNS010000189.1:0-7005 GCA_035306625.1 Pseudomonas sp.
AAACGCCTGCGCATGGCCCCTGATTTCTTCGCTCGAGTCGATCAGCTCGGCAATTTCATTACGGATGTCATCCACCAACGCCATGGTTGTTCCTCATCTGAAGAGGGGCCTAGTAAAAGTGGTTAGCGTGACAGGAATCAAGTTCTCCCTCGCAAATCTCCCGACCATCCATTGACCGGCGCCCTGGCGGGGCTGCTGGCCTCTGATATTCTTCGGTGATTTTCATGCGGCGTTGCCGCGTCAGGGACGACCTTTCTTTTACGCCATTGCAGGTGCCTCATGCCTTCCAAGCTGGACCAGCTGAAAGCCTTCACTACTGTAGTCGCTGACACCGGCGACCTGGATGCCATCGCCCGTCTGCAGCCCGTGGACGCCACCACCAATCCTTCGCTGCTGCTCAAGGCTGCCGCCCTGCCCCGCTATGCCGAACTGCTGGAACGGGCCCGCAAGGCCGCCCAGGGGGATATCGGCCTGGCCTGCGACCAGTTCGCCGTCGCCGTGGGTGGCGAGATTCTCAAGGTGATCCCGGGACGGATCTCCACCGAAGTGGACGCCCGCCTGTCCTTCGACAGCGAGGCCACCCGGCAGCGCGCCGAGCGGCTGATCGGTCTGTACGAGGAAGCCGGCATCGGCCGGGACCGGGTACTGATCAAGATCGCCTCCACCTGGGAAGGCATCCGCGCCGCCGAGCGCCTGGAAAAGGCCGGCATCCAGACCAACCTGACCCTGCTGTTCTCCTTCGCCCAGGCGGTGGCCTGCGCCGATGCCGGGGTGTACCTGATCTCCCCGTTCGTGGGCCGCATCTACGACTGGTACAAGAAGGCCGAAGGCCGTGACTATGGGGGCGCGGAAGATCCCGGCGTGCACTCGGTGACGCGCATCTACGACTACTACAAGGCCAACGGCTTCCGCACCGTGGTGATGGGCGCCAGCTTCCGCAACCTGGGACAGATCGAGGCCCTGGCCGGCTGCGACCGCCTGACCATCAGCCCCGAGCTGCTGCAGAAGCTGGCCGAGGATGAAGGCCCCCTGGAGCGCCGCCTGCAGCCCGGCGCGGTGGGCGAACCCCGTCAGGTGCTGGATGAGGCCGCCTTCCGCTGGGCACTGAACGAGGACGCCATGGCCACCGAGAAGCTCGCCGAGGGCATTCGGCTGTTTGCGCGGGACCAGGAGAAGCTCGAGGCCCTGCTGCGCGGTTGAGGTCTTGCGTGGTGGCGCTCAAGGCGTGCCTTGAGCGCTTCGGAGGGCCAGAAAGGCACTGACCGCCCTACGCCGGCCCCTGCTCTGTAGGGTGGTCAAGGCAACGCCTTGGCCACCGTGGCGGAGCCAGGGTGAATCTGCTGTAGAGCTGACGTGCGTGGGTTGCTCTGGGCGACCAAGGCTATGCCTTTGAGCGCTTCGGCGGCCGGAAAGGCACTGACCGCCCTACGCCGGCCCTTGCTCTTGCAGGGTGGTCAGGGCAGCGCCTTGGCCACCGTGGCGGTGTCAGGGGGAATCTTCGCAATTGGCCGTGATGATGAGCGTACGGGCTCTGGGTCGCGGCTGAAGCCGGTCTTGCGAGAACGCAACTATCAGCTACGCTCAAGCGCCTCCACCAGGTCACGGAAGGCCTGGCGGTTGGAGTCATTGAGGCCCATCAGGATGCGGTGGGCTTCCAGCACCTTGCTGCGCACTTCTTCCTCGGAGACATCCTGACAGGGCAGGTCCTGCAGGCTGTCCATGGAAATCCGCGGCTGGTCGACGATGTTGAACACCTGATCGAAACCCATGGAATGCAGCAGCCGGGTGATGTCCGGGTTGCGGGTCACCAGGGTGGGCAGCAGGCCCACCTTCTGCCGCGAGAGGATCGACAGCTTGGCCAGCAACCCGAGGGTCGTGCTGTCGATACTCTTCGTTTCGATCAGGTCGATGACGATGCTGGAGAAGTTCGTCGCGGAAAAGATCTGTTCGATTGTGGAATCCAGCACCGAGCACAGTGTCAGGCGGATCTCGCCGACGAACTTGAGTACAAACGTACCCTCCTGCTCGGCAAACTGGATCTTGCCATTACTCATTCAAGATTCCTGCTCAGGACCAGAAGGGCGATGTCGTCCGGCATTTCGCCCAGTTCGCTCAATCCAAACGCCTTGCGCAGCCCCGTCAGCGTACCGCCAGCTTCGGCGATCAGGCGTGGCAGGGCAGCCTCCTTTTCTTTGAGTGCCTCGCCAGGCAAAAGATCAAGAATGCCATCCGAGAGCAGCGTCAGGCTGAAGGTCTCGGGCAGCTGCAGTTCATGGTTCTCGAAAGTGGCGTCCTCAAACAGTCCCACGGGCAGCCCGCGGCCCTGCAGATACTCGCCCCGGCCCTCGTGATAGAGCACCGGCAGCGGCAGGTGCCCGCCGATGCTGTAGGTCAGGCGATCGGTCTGCAGGTCGATGATGCCGCCCAGCATGGTCACGTGCTTGCCCAGCTTCATGTTGATCAGCCCCTGGTTGATGTGCGCCAGCACATGGGAGGGCTTGAACGCGGGCAGTTTGCCGCCGCGGCGCGACTCGTAGAGCAGCCGCGTGGTCATGAACTTGAGCAGGATGGTGACGAAGGCCGAGGACGCGCCGTGGCCGGAGACATCCGCCAGGTAGAAGGCGATGCGCCGCTCATCGACCCGGAAGTAATCCACGAAGTCCCCGGACAGATAGAGCGACGGGATGATCTGGTGGGAGAAAACGAAATGGTCGGCTTCCCAGGGGGTGGCCGGCAGCAGGCTGATCTGCACCTGGCGACCGGCGTCCTGGTCCTCCTGCAGCAGATGCAGGCTGGCCTGGAGTTCCCGGTTGGTGGTTTCCAGACGCTCGCTGTATATCTGGTTTTCCCGGCGCAGGCGGGCGCGGTCGAGGGCGCGCCGCACGGAGTGCTCCAGCACCGCCAGATCTTCCAGTGGCTTGATCAGGTAGTCGGCCGCGCCCAGGCGCAGGGCCTCGACCACGTCCTTCATCACGCCGGCGCCGGACACCACGATCACCGGTGCCGAGCTGTCCAGCTCGCCGATGCGCCGAATCAGCTCCAGGCCGTCGATCTGGGGCATGCGCAGATCGCAGATGACCAGATCCGGGCGCGCGCGCTCGAAGACTTCCAGGCCCTGGAATCCGTTGGCGGCCTGCTCGACCTCGAAGCCGCTGTCCTCCAGATACGCCGCGAGGCTGGTTCGCACAGCCTCGTCGTCATCGATGATCAGCAGTTTGGCACTGGGATGGTGCATGGGATTTCCAGCGTTAGCGCCGGCTGCGTGGGCGGTATGGGCCGGCAAAAGCACGGCGAAGTATAGGGAGTTCTCGACAAGGCGCAGACGGTACTCCCATCCGGATGCCTATTCAAGCTCGCGCCCCTAAGCCCAAAGGGCTATGGAAAAGGGGCTCGCTTCGGACCCTGATCAGAAATCGTCCTCCACCATGCCGTCGCGCACCTTGAATTCGCGGTTCTGCAGGTAGACGTTGCGCATGAAGGTGTACTTGTCGCCCTGGATCAGCCGCTCGGCGTCCAGGAAGCTGGCCCGGGAGTCGATGGCGTCGATCGCCAGGGTCACATTGCGAGTGCTGACATCATCGATGTAGGGATAGGGGCCATTGTAGCTGTCCGGCCAGCGGGCCAGGCCGTCGCGCACCGTGCTCGGCCCGAGGAACGGCAGGACCACGTAAGGCCCGCTGCCCAGCCCCCAGACGCCCAGGGTCTGGCCGAAGTCCTCGTCGTTGCGCTGCAGACCCATCTTGCTGGCCACATCGAAGAAGCCCAGCAGGCCGAAGGTGCTGTTGAACAGGAAGCGCGAGGTGTCCACGCCCGCCGCATGCATCTTGCCCTGCAGCAGGTTGTTGGTGAGGTTGCGCACCTCGCCGATGTTGTTGAAGAAGTTGCCGATGCCGCGCTGCATGAAGTTGGGCGTCACCTTGCGGTAACCCTCCGCCAGGGGCTTGAAGGCATAGGTATCCAGGGTGTCGTTGAAGGCGAACATCTTGCGGTTGAAGCCTTCCCAGGGGTCGGCCTCATGCTCCTGGGCCGACGCCTGCAGCGGCAGCGCCAGCGCGGCGCAGACGACCAGGCCACGAAGTGCCCGTGGCAATTCCACGGCAAATGCAAGCATTGCGATACCTCCTGGATATACGTAGTGTGGCGCGCCGGCCACACAGAAGCCGCGAAGTATACGTTCAGAAAGCGTCCAAGAGGCACCCCTTCCAATGTCAGCCACCCCTCAACCACGCCTGTTGCATACCGCCCGCATCCCCGTCCGCTGGGGCGACATGGACAGCTACGGCCACGTCAATAACACCCGTTATGTGCAGTATCTGGAAGAGGCGCGCATTGCCTGGTTCGCGAGCCTGGACTTGGACATCGATGCCGGCCCGGAAGGTCCGGTGGTCCTGCAGGTCCAGCACACCTACCTGCTGCCGGTAGTGCATCCGGCCACCGTGGTGGTCGAGCTGTACGCCGGTGCCCTGGGGCGCAGCAGCCTGGTGCTGGAGCACCGCCTGTACACCGAGGCGCAGCCCGATGTCCTGCACGGCGAGGGCTTCTGCAAGCTGGTGTGGATCGATCATCAGCAGAATCGCTCGGTGCCGCTGCCGCAGCTGTTGCGCGAGCGGCTCGAAGCCCACTTCTGATTTGCCCGCACTCCCCCTATCTTTAAGGGCAGCGCCTGCCATCCGGCAGGCGACGAACCAGGGAGTGCTAGCCATGCCCGCACAGGACCTTCGCCAGAAGCTCGATCACCTGCGCAGCCAGCTGGAGCAGACGCCGCCCCTCGACGCCGATGAGCGGGCCACCATTCAGACACTGATCGAACAGCTCGAAACCCAGCTGGCCCTGGACAGCCCGCCGCCGGCCGACGAAACCCTGGTGGACGGCATCAACCTGGCCGTGGAGCGTTTCGAGGTCAGCCACCCCACCCTGGCCGGCGCCCTGCGCAACATCATGCAGAGCCTGGTCAGCATGGGGATCTGATCCTTACTGGCGCGCCAGCCGCAGGTTGCGCGCGCGGACCGGCTCGGTGCTGCGGTAGGGGTTGATGTCCAGGCCGCCGCGGCGCAGGTAGCGGGCGTAGACGGTGAGGCGCTGCGGCCGCAGCAGGCGCTGCAGGTCGAGGAAGATGCGCTCCACGCACTGCTCGTGGAAGTCCTGATGGCGGCGGAAGCTCACCACGTAGGCCAGCAGGCTGGCCGGATCCAGGGCGGCACCCTGGTACTCCACCACCAGGCTGCCCCAGTCCGGCTGGCCGGTGACCGGGCAGTTGGAGCGCAGCAGATGGCTGTGCAGGCAGGCTTCCACCACCCGGTCAGGATCGCAGCGCAGCAGTTCGGGCTGCGGCTGCTCGTAGTGGCCGATCTCCACGTCCAGATCGTCGATGCATTCACCCGGCAGGCGCGCCACGCCCTCCTCGCTCACCTCGTCCAGGCCACGCACCCGCACGGTCACCGGTGCGCCGGCCACCGCCGACAGGTCACGCTCCAGGGTGGCCGTCAGCGCCTGGACGTCGGCGAACACCGACTGGTTCAGGGAGTTGAGATAGAGCTTGAAGGACTTGGACTCGATGATGTTCGGCGAGTCCGCCGGCACCGCGAACTCGCCGATGGCCACCACCGGCTTGCCGGACGGCAGCAGCCAGGACAGCTCGTAGCCGGTCCAGTAGTCCACGCCCTGGAACGGCAACCGGCCGGCATCCAGGCCCAGCGCCTGCCACTGCGGGGCGCGCGGGATGGGAAACAGCAGCGCGGGGCTGTACTGATCGACGTACTGGCTGGACTTGCCCAGCGGCGAATGTTCGGCCGGATGCATGAATCACACCTGCAAAATGAAACGGGCCGCGCAGTATACGCGCGGCCCGGGGCAAGGGCATCCGCGCCCGGCCTACTGGCGCAGCCCGCGACCGCTCTTGAGCAGGTGGATGCAGAACAGGTAGAGCACGGCGGTGGCCAGTACCATGAAGCCGATGGCGGTGCCGATGTGGATGTCCGACACGCCGAGGATGCCGTAGCGGAAGGCGTTGACCATGTGCAGGATGGGGTTGCCCAGCGAGACGGTCTGCCAGAACGGCGACAGCATGTGGATGGAATAGAACACCCCGCCCAGGTAGGTCAGCGGCGTCAGCACGAAGGTGGGGATGATGGAGATGTCGTCAAAGCTGCGCGCGTAGACGGCATTGATGAAGCCGCCCAGGGCGAAGATGCTCGCCGCCAGCAGGATGACCAGCGCCGTCACCCCCACGTGGTGCACCTGCAGGCGAGTGAAGAACAGCGACAGCAGGGTCACGATCAGCGCCACGCCCAGGCCGCGCAGCACCCCCCCGGCCACGTAGCCGACCAGGATGACGTGGGGAGACACAGGCGCCACCAGCAGTTCCTCGATGTTGCGCTGGAACTTGCTGCCGAAGAAGCTGGATACGACGTTGCTATAGGCGTTGGTGATCACCGACATCATGATCAGCCCCGGCACGATGAAGTCCATGTACGGCAGGCCGTCCATCTCGCCGATGCGCGCGCCGATCAGGTTGCCGAAGATCACGAAGTACAGGGCCATGGTGATGGCCGGGGGCAGCAGGGTCTGCGGCCAGATGCGCATGAAGCGCCGCACCTCGCGGTAGACGATGGTGTTGAGGGCCACCAGGTTGGGACGCAGCTCGCTCATTTCGCCACCTTGTTCAGCTTCTTTTCCACCAGGGCCACGAACAGCTCCTCCAGACGGTTGCTCTTGTTGCGCAGACTCTGCACCTCGATGCCCTGCTGCTGCAGCTGGGTGAACAGCTGGGTGATGCCCCGCTCCTTGTCCACCTGCACCTCCAGGGTGCGGCCATCCAGCAGGCGCGCCGGGTAGCCGTCCAGCTCCGGCGGCAGCAGCTGGGCTTCATTCAGGTCCAGCAGGAAGGTCTCCACGTGCAGCTTCTGCAGCAGCTCGCGCATGCTGCTGTTCTCGACGATGGTGCCCTGGTCGATGATCGCGATGTTGCGGCACAGCTGCTCGGCCTCTTCCAGGTAATGGGTGGTG
>DATGNS010000190.1:0-2483 GCA_035306625.1 Pseudomonas sp.
CCCATCCTGATCGTCGGCGACAAGGCCGTGGTTGGCCGTCCGCCGGAGAAAGTGCTGGAGATCCTGCCTTGAGTTCACCCTATATCCTGGTGCTGTACTACAGCCGTCACGGCGCCACCGCCGAGATGGCCCGCCACATCGCCCGCGGCATCGAGCAGACCGGCTTCGAGGCGCGCCTGCGCACCGTGCCCGCGGTTTCGGCGGAGTGCGAGGCCGTGGCCCCGGCGATTCCCGCCGAGGGCGCGCTGTACGCCACCCTGGACGATCTGAAGAACTGCGCCGGCCTGGCCCTGGGCAGCCCGACCCGCTACGGCAACATGGCCGCCGCCCTGAAGTACTTCCTGGACGGCACCAACAGCCTGTGGCTGACCGGCGCGCTGGTGGGCAAGCCGGCGGCGGTGTTCACCTCCACCGCCAGCCTGCATGGCGGCCAGGAAAGCACCCTGCTGTCGATGATGCTGCCGCTGCTGCACCACGGCATGCTGATCTGCGGCCTGCCCTACAGCGAATCGGCGCTGATCGAGACCCGTGGCGGCGGCACGCCCTATGGCGCCAGCCATCACGCCGGCGCCGATGGCAAGCGGCCGCTGGACGAGCACGAGATCGCCCTGTGCCGCGCCCTGGGCCAGCGCCTGGCGCAAACCGCCGGCCTGCTGGGAGAGCGCCGTGGCTAGACAGAAGAAACCCCTGCCCGCCCTGGAATGGCTGCAGCCCCGAGTGCGGGCCAGCCGCTGGATCAGCCTGGTCTGCTACCTGGCGCTGATCCTGCTGCTGGGCATCTGGAACGGCTTCTTCGCCGATCTGCACGGCGCGCGCACCTGGGTGGTGCTGAGCATCGTGCTGGTACCGCTGCTGATCCTCGCCCCCAGCGTGCTGCTCGGTCATGCGCGCGGGCACGCCTGGCTGTGCTTCGTGGTGAACCTCTACTTCATCCAGGGCGTGCTGGCGGCCTTCGACCCGGCCCGGGCGCTGTATGGCTGGGCCGAGGCGATCCTCAGCCTGGTGCTGTTCTGCAGCGCTCTGATGTATACGCGCTGGAAGTTCCAACTGGATCGCAAGCTGGCTGGGGAGAGCTGAGGCAAGCCATCGCGCTTGCCCGATGCACCTGTGCAGGCGCGCCGTGCCTGCGTGATGGCGGCCAGGAATACGCTGACCGTCTTACAGGATGGCGCGTGCAGCCGCAGGGTGGACCGCGCTTTATCGGGCCACCAACGCGCCGCTAGGCGCGCCTTGCCGGCGCGATGGCGGCCAGGAATACGCTGACCGCCCTACGGGATGGCGCATGCAACCGCAGGGTGGACCTGCTCTGCCACAAGATCAACGCTCTTCCGGCCGCTCCACGCGCCCATCCGGATGCTGCGCAAAGCGCCCGGATTTCCCGTGGGTGTGTTCGCGACTCGGCCAGGGCCAGCCGCCGAATTCGGTGCGCTGGTAGTCGCGGATGGCCTGGATCAGCTCTTCCTGGGTGTTCATCACGAACGGCCCGCGCGCGGCCACCGGTTCGCCGATCGGCCTGCCCTGCAGCACGAGCACCTCGATCGCCTCACTGCTGTCGTTGTACAGCGGCGCCGGCTGATCGGCCCTGACCTCGACCATCACCCGTCGATCGAAACGCGTGTTGCCCACCACGAACGAGCTGCCGGTGGTCAGGTAGATGGCCCGCCGGGCCTGGGCCGAAGCTGCCGGCAGCGACAGGCGCGCCCCCGGGTCCAGGCGCACGATCCAGATGGCCACGTCGGCGTCCGGCTCCGCCGCCCAGGAATGACGCGGCGGCTGCAGGGCGATGGCGCCCCTGGCCTCGGCGTCCGCGGGCGCGTAGTCCCCGGCGATCACCTCCACCTCGGCGCGGCGCCCTTCGGCATCCACTTCCAGCACCCGGGGGATGGTATGCGCCCAGAACATGGTGAAGTCCGGCGGCGCCAGCTTGTGCCTGGCCGGCAGATTCAGCCAGATCTGGAACAGGTCCAGGGTGTTCTCCCTGTCCTCGTGCACCAGCGGGAACATCTCGGCGTGCTGCACGCCGCTGCCGGTGGTCAGCCACTGCACGTCGCCCTCGCCGTAGCGCGCCGTCGCGCCCAGCGAGTCCGCGTGGTCCACCAGCCCCTTGCGCACGATGGTCACCGTCTCGAAGCCGCGATGCGGGTGCGCCGGGAAGCCGGGGACCGCCTCGCCGTGATACATGCTCCAGCCGTCCTGGCCGCTGAAATCCATGCCGATGTCACGGCCCCGCAACAGGGCCGGATCCGGCCCCAGCCGGCCGTTGCCCCGCGGATAATGGTCCTGGTGATAGGCGGCGAAGATGAAAGGGTCGATGCCGGGCATCTGCGCGCCCAGGGGCTGGGCACCCAGAATGAGGGGGTCGGTGCGGTTCATCACGCGGACTCCTTGACTGCAATGGCCTGCACCACAGCGCCCAGGCCGGTGTGGTAGATGCCTTCCACCACCTCGCGCTCCAGTTCGGCCAGATGGATGAAGGTCAGCCC
>DATGNS010000191.1:0-7073 GCA_035306625.1 Pseudomonas sp.
CTTTCTCCTCACCCTGGCGCTGATCTTCCTCGGCTACAGCGGCCTGGGCATCAGCCTGTGGCCGAACATCATCCCGCCCTCGGTCAGCATCTGGGAGGCGGCGGCACCGCCCCAGAGCCAGGGCTTCGCCCTGGTCGGCGCGCTGTTCATCCTGCCGTTCGTACTCGTCTACACCGCCTGGAGCTACTACGTGTTCCGCGGCAAGATCACCCCGCAGAGCGGGTATCACTGATGGCCGAGCGGTTGTGGTGCCGACGTCTGCTGTGGCTGGTCGGCCTGTGGACGGCAAGTGTCCTCGGCCTGGCGTTGCTGGCCTGGCTGCTGCGGTTGCTGATGAATGCGGCAGGGTTGAGCGCACCCTAGCCTGAGGGCGGCGTGGGGTGTCGGAGCGGCTTCAGCCGCGATAACCCGGCATCGATCCGTTGAATCGCGGCTCAAGCGCTCCTACAGGGACGACGGGGCCTGGGCTCAGCGGCAGTCCGTGGCGCTGGCTTCCCGGTATTCGAGCACCGCTTCGAGACGGAAGCTGCCGGGGAAATCCCGGCACCACTGGCAATCCAGCGCCGGGCCGACCGTGCCGCGCACCTGGGCGAAGGCTTCTTCGCCGGGCTCGTCGACCAGTTCGGCATAGCGCGTGAACAGCTGCTCCCGCAGTGCATCATCCACGACCACCCAGAGAGGCTCCTGGGCATGGCAGGGAACGAAGACCTGCATGCGCGGGGCCATGACCAGATGGCCAGCCAGCGAGCCGCCGGACTCTTGCGGGGGAGTGGC
Source organism: Pseudomonas sp. (assembly GCA_035306625.1). GTDB lineage: Bacteria > Pseudomonadota > Gammaproteobacteria > Pseudomonadales > Pseudomonadaceae > Serpens. The sequence continues at coordinate 775 of DATGNS010000191.1, forward strand.
GGCGCAACCGGCCAGCGCACCGAGCAGGAACAGGGACAGGTGTCGCATGGAATCCGCCTCTTGCGCGGCCGGTCGGGCCGGATCAGAAGGAGAAGTTGACGCCGAAACTGATCAGATCAACCTCGTCCGCCAGGCTCATCCATTCCATGCTGGCGCCGAGGTTGGGGGCCAGGTACAGGTCCAGACCCAGGCCCAGGCTGATGTCGTGCTCGGTCCAGTTGTTCACGGGCGAGGTACGCGTGTAGGTCTTGCCTTCCACACGGGAATAGCCGCCGATGGCGTAGGCCGCAAACTGCGGGTTCATCGGCAGGATCAGCTTGGTATAGACCCCGACGTAGTTGTCGATCTCATAGGTCGTGCCATTGATGCTGTCGTCGGTCAGGCCGGTGCCCAGACGCGCTTCCACGGCCAGGTTGGGGCTGGCGGTGAAGCCCAGCTTGTAGCCCAGGGAGCTGAGATCGGTATGGTCGATCTCCGCGCGGGAAATCATGGCGCCGGCATAGGGGCCGATCAGGGCAGCCTGCGCGGTAGTGGCGAACATCGAAAGCCCGGCGGCGAGCAGGGCGGCTTGCAAAGCGCTTTTCATAACGGCCTCATGGATACGAAAACCGGCCGATGATAGCCCGCAGCCATGAAGTTGCTCAACGACGGATAACCCGCCCTTCAGTGCAGAACCCGGTAGCGGCTCTGCACGAAGCCGAACGGATAGGCGATCGAATTCTCCAGCTGCAGGCTGGCGGGGGTGCCGCTGCGGCCGAAAAGCGACAGCCCGTTGCCGAGCAGAATCGGCACGGTGGTCAGGGTCAGAGTGTCGAGCAGGCCATGGCGCAGGAAGCTGCGGATCAGATGGGTATCGTCCACGTAGCCGTGATGAAAGCCCAGGCTGTCCAGGTGCCGGGCCAGCTCGCGCGGCGAGCGGGGATCGAGTCTGACACCGGGGGGCAGGGCGTCAGGCAGCTCGGCCTCGTCGCGACTGCTGACGAACACCGGCTTGTCCCCATGGGGCCATTCGGGAAAGCACAGGGCCTGTTCCAGGGCGCGTCGGCCGAGGACCAGGACATCCGTGCCGGCCAGGAACTCCCGGTAGCCGCAGTCCTCGCCCGCCGGCACCTGACGGGTGAGGTCGAGCAGCCAGCCGATGCCTCCCTGGGCATCGGCCACATAGCCATCGAGACTGGTGGCGACGAAGGCGGAAAATTTCACGATCACTCCCCGGTTGGCGAACACGCGAAACAGCGTAGTCGCCGTTTGCCCGGGGAGCGTCGCTTTTTTGCCCGGTTACAGCCCCAGCTTGCCGGCCACGTAGTCGGCGTCCTTGTCGCCCCGACCGGACAGGTTGACGAGGATGTGCTGATCCCTGGGCAGGGTCGGCGCCACGCGCATCGCCCAGGCCACCGCATGGGCGCTCTCCAGGGCCGGGATGATGCCTTCGGTGCGCGACAGGGTCATGAAGGCGTCCAGGCACTCCTGATCAGTGACCGACTGGTAGTCCACCCGGCCGATGTCCTTCAGGTAGCTGTGCTGCGGACCGACGCCCGGATAGTCGAGGCCGGAGGCGATGGAATGCACGGCGGCCGGCACGCCGGGCGCGTCTTCCAGCACGTAGCAGGCCATGCCATGGATCTCGCCGGGCTTGCCGACCGACAGGGTGGCGGCATGCCGACCGGCCTTGTCCACGCCCTCGCCGGCCGGTTCCACGCCGACCAGGTGCACGCTTTCGTCATCGAGGAAGGCGGTGAACAGGCCGATGGCGTTGGAGCCGCCGCCCACGCAGGCTGCGGCATGGTCCGGCAGGCGGCCGTACCTGGCCAGGAACTGTTCGCGGGCTTCGCGGCCGATGATCGACTGGAAGTCGCGGACCATCTTCGGGAACGGGTGCGGGCCGACCACCGAGCCGATGGCGTAGAGGTAGTTCTGCGGATCCTTCAGGTATTCCTCGAAGGCGCTGTCCACGGCTTCCTTGAGGGTCGCCGCGCCTCGAGTCACCGGCACCAGCTTGCAGCCGAGGATCTTCATCTTGGTGACGTTCGGGTGTTCCTTCTCGATATCCACCTGACCCATGTGGATCTCGCAGGGAATGCCCACCAGCGCGCACGCGGTGGCCAGGGCCACGCCGTGCTGGCCGGCGCCGGTCTCGGCGATCACCTTTTTCTTGCCCATGAACTTGGCCAGCAGTGCCTCGCCCAGGCAGTGGTTGATCTTGTGCGCGCCGGTGTGGTTCAGGTCTTCGCGCTTGAGATGGATCTGCGCGCCGCCCAGCTGCTCGGACAGGCGTCGGGCATGGAAAATCGGGCTCGGTCGGCCGACATAGTCGGCAAACAGGCTGGCCAGTTCCCGCTGGAAATCCTCCCGCTGGCGGATTTCCTCGTAGGCGGCATCGATGTCATCCATGGCCTGCTTCAGGTGCGGCGGCACCAGCTGGCCGCCATAGGGGCCGAAGTAACCGCGGGCGTCGGGCATGGGGGCGAAACGCGAGTCTTGTGTCATGGGCTGAGGTCCTGGTTGAAGGTAACGCAGTTTATCGAGGGCACTGCATGGCGGGCCTGCGGCAGATCAGCCCGTGCGCAGCTCCCGGGTCGCTGCCCGTGGATCGGGCGCCCGGGGCTCGCCCCGGGTGAAATGCAGGGTCACCGGCATCCGGCTGAGCCGCTCGAACAGCCGGCACTCACGGCGCAGCGGCCACCAGTCGTACAGGTACATCTCCACAGGCCGCCAGAGGGCCACCCAGCCGATCACCATCAGCCCTTCGGCAAGCGTCTGGGCCAGCAGGTTGTCCAGGGTGGCGATCAGGTTGTGCAGCAGCATGCACACCGCCATGAAGCCCAGCCCCAGCAGGCTGGCGTTGCGAGCCTGGCGCAGGTGTTCGCGAAGGCGCCGCTGGCTGTGCTCGGCCTGCCAGGCGAAGTGGAAGCACACCGCGTGGCGGGCGCGCTCGATGACTCCTTCGCTGTGCTCGTCGGCGGGCAGCCACAGGTTCAAGGCGACGGGGTCCTGCGGCGGCAGTTCGCGGCAGGCGTCGAGGATGTAGTGCTCGGCATCCGGGTGCAGGTCGCGCCGCGCCAGCGGCGACGGATCGCGCGGGTCGGCCAGCTGATGCAGGTGCTCCAGCCGCAGATCGATCTGCCAGGTGTCGCCTTCGCGACGGTAGGGGGTGTTCATGCCAATTCCCGGAGCGTTGGAGGGGATATTGTAAGACGCTTCCCGCCCGCTCCGGAAACTGGCCGAATGGCTCAGATACGCTCGGCCCAGAGGTCGTATTCGTCGGCGTCCACCACCCGCACGCGCAGCTTGTCGCCGGGCTTGAGGGTCGGGTCGGCGATGAACACGCTGCCGTCGATCTCCGGGGCGTCGGCCCAGGAGCGTGCCACCGCGCCCTCGTCGTCCACCTCGTCGACCAGCACCTCGATCTCGGTGCCGATCTTGCGCTGCAGACGGGCGGCGGAGATGGCCTGCTGATGGGCCATGAAACGCTCCCAGCGCTCCTGCTTGACGTCGTCCGGTACCGGTTCCAGGCCCAGCTCCTCGGCTGGCGCACCTTCCACCGGCGAGTACTGGAAGCAGCCCACGCGGTCCAGCTGGGCTTCGCTCAGCCAGTCGAGCAGGTACTGGAAGTCCTCCTCGGTCTCGCCGGGGAAACCGACGATGAAGGTGGAGCGGATGGTCAGCTCAGGGCACTGCTCGCGCCACTTGCGGATGCGCGCCAGGGTCTTGTCCTCGAAGGCCGGACGCTTCATGGCCTTGAGCACCTTGGGACTGGCGTGCTGGAAGGGGATGTCCAGGTAGGGCAGCAGCTTGCCGGCGGCCATCAGCGGGATCACGTCATCCACGTTCGGATACGGGTAGACATAGTGCAGGCGTACCCACACGCCCATTTCCGACAGCGCCTCGCACAGCTCCAGCATGCGGGTCTTCACCGGGCGACCGTCCCAGAAGTCGGTCTTGTACTTGAGGTCCACACCGTAGGCGCTGGTGTCCTGGGAGATCACCAGAATTTCCTTCACTCCGGCCTTGACCAGGCGCTGCGCCTCGGACAGCACATCGCCCACCGGCCGGCTGACCAGCTTGCCGCGCATGGAGGGGATGATGCAGAAGCTGCAGCTGTGGTTGCAGCCCTCGGAAATCTTCAGGTAGGCGTAATGGCGCGGGGTGAGCTTGATGCCCTGGGGCGGTACCAGGTCCACGAAGGGGTCGTGGTCCTTCTTCGGCGGCACCACCTCATGCACCGCGCTCACCACCTGCTCGTACTGCTGCGGGCCGGTGACCGCCAGCACGCTGGGGTGCACGGTGCGGATGCTGTCCTCGTTGACGCCCATGCAGCCGGTGACGATCACCCGGCCGTTCTCGGCGATGGCCTCGCCGATGGTGTCCAGGGACTCGGCCTTGGCACTGTCGATGAAGCCGCAGGTGTTGACCACCACCACGTCGGCGTCTTCGTAGGTGGGCACGATCTCGTAGCCTTCCATGCGCAACTGGGTAAGGATGCGTTCGCTGTCGACGGTTGCCTTCGGGCAACCCAGGCTGACGAAGCCGACTTTGGGAGTGCTGGACATGCGGTGGGAACCTCTGCGGCGCGCGGCACGGTGGTCAAAAAGCGCGCGATTTTAGCGGCAGGGGCCCGGGGCTGAACAGACGGTCTTGCAGTTTTTCTCTGCCACCCGGCTGATGGCAGGGTAGCCGGAAACGAAAAAGGCCACTCGAGTGAGTGGCCTTTTGCGGAATCTGGTTGCGGGAGCCGGATTTGAACCGACGACCTTCGGGTTATGAGCCCGACGAGCTACCAGACTGCTCCATCCCGCGCCGGCCATTCTACACAGCTATGAGGGTGTGTCAACCAATAGCTTTTGAAAAACAATCACTTGGACGAGGCGGAAACAAAAAAGGCCACTCGATCGAGTGGCCTTTCGTGGGATCTGGTTGCGGGAGCTGGATTTGAACCAACGACCTTCGGGTTATGAGCCCGACGAGCTACCAGACTGCTCCATCCCGCGCCGGCCATTCTACTCATCTATGGAGCAGTGTCAAACAATAGTTTTTCCCAAACGCTTTGTGGTTCCGAACCCCGGAAACGGAAAAGGCCACTCGTTTGAGTGGCCTTTTCGCTGAATCTGGTTGCGGGAGCCGGATTTGAACCGACGACCTTCGGGTTATGAGCCCGACGAGCTACCAGACTGCTCCATCCCGCGTCGGTCATTCTACCCATCGGCGGAGGCCTGTCAACAGGCGGTTAGGGAAAAGCCTTTTGCCATCAGTCTCTTGCGTGCGCCGGGTGAGTGATAAACTGCCGCTTCCACGCCTGTGCTGGCGGGCGCTTCCTGCCTCCTTTCCATCGTGCGCAAGATCATCCACATTGACTGTGCGCGACGTTCGGCGGCGTTTTTTCTCGTTCGTTTGACCCGCGCAGGCCGCGCCCTCCGGTGCGTTTGCGTTAGCCAGCGTTCGCCCCACGTGCTGGGCCAGCCAAGTCCAAAGCCGGTATGGGTTGCCAGTTGCCGCTGCTCAGGTCGATGAAGCTGCGCGCCGGGATGTGCTGCTGCGGCTGCAGGTTCAGCATCAGCGGCGCCAGGCTGTGGGCCAGCACCAGGAACATGTGCACCCGGTTCTGAGGCGCGCCGTGGTCGGCGGCGTCGATCATAAGGTCGTGCTTCGGAACCAGCTCCCAGCGCGCCGGGTGCAGGTCCTGGCACACGTGTTGAGCGGTTGGGTGGTTGGCGGCATGCCACTCGAGGGCATCCGGCCAGTGGTTGGCGGCCCATACAACTTCGCAGCCAGCCATGGTCGCACCGGCGGAGAACCCGCCGGCCGCCTGCGAACAGGTCGATGACTTTCATGAGGTTCCTTCGATAGCCGGCCCAACCCGCGGGCGTGCTGCGACCTACCCTGATAGGGCAAGTCACAGCGCGAGGTACGAGCCATGGCTAGTAGTGGTGGTAAAGGCGGGCCGAGGAGCGGGTCGCCGGAGAAATCGCGGCCGATCTCCAATCAGCCGGAAAACGGCGGTAACTGGCCGACCAGGAAGCCTGGTCGCGGGCCGTCAGGTGGTAACAGAGGCAACGCGGTGCAGCCGATGGATAAGAGCACCTAGGCGGCCTGCGCAGGCGTGCTGCCACGGATGGCAGCGCGTGTTGCGGGCCGGGTGATGCGGAAAACCCCCAAGAGGCATGGCATGGGCAAAGTTTGGCAGCGTTAGTGTGGCAATCAACGGCAAGCCCAGCACTCTCACGACATTCACTGTTCTATTCCTTTGAGTTGAAATCCAGCTGAAGGCACTAATGGCATTTTGCCTTGAAGAGCTAATGCTA
>DATGNS010000192.1:0-2112 GCA_035306625.1 Pseudomonas sp.
AGCTGCGGTCAGCCTTCTCGTGGGAGAACTCGGCGCCGACGGAGAAGCCGTGTTTCATCCCGGCCAGGTCGAACTCGCCGTACAGGTCCGTCTGGTTGGTGGTGGTCTCGGTGCTGCCGACGCGACTGTTGTGCCGGCGCCATACCGTGCCCCGGTCCACGTTGCCCTGGCTGTCATCCGGCTGGGTCAGGATGTAGTCCTGCATGGTGTTGCCGTGGCGCAGCGTGTTCCTGACGGTCAGTGCGTCGTTCAGGTCGTGCTCGAAGGTCAGGGTGCCGATGTCCGCCCGCGTCTTGCGGAAATCGCGATTCTTCAGACCGTAGAAGTTGCCGCTGTCGCCGCCATCGGTGGGCTCGCTGGGCGTGGCCTTGCTGCGTCCGGCCAGGGTGTAGGGCACGCCCGAATCCGGTAGATCGTCGCTTTCCATGTGGTAGTAGTCGAGGATCAGCCGGGTGCCGGTGCCCAGACCGAAGGCCAGCGAGGGCGCCACGCCCCAGCGGTCGTAGTTCACCGCGTCGCGCCCGGCCACGTTGCTCTCGTGGGTCATCAGGTTCAGGCGGCCGGCGATGGTCTCGGTGAATTCGTAGTTGCCGTCCAGCGTCAGCCGCTGCGTCTGGTCGGAACCCCAGGTGAAGCCACCGTCCAGGGAGTTGCCCTTGTGGGCGCGCTTGCTCACCAGGTTCAGGCTGCCGCCCGCCGAGCCACGGCCGCCCATGGCCGAGTTGGGGCCCTTGCTGACCTCGACGGATTCCACCGCGAAGATTTCCCGGGTCTGCGCGCCGGTGTCGCGCACGCCGTCCAGGTAGGTGCTGCTCTGCGAATCGAAACCGCGAATGAAGGGACGGTCGCCCTGCGGGTTGCCGCCCTCACCGGCACCCATGGTGATGCCCGGCACGGTGCGCAGCGCATCCTGCAGGCTCAGGGCATTGGAATCCTTGAGGACCTGCTGCGGAACGACGGTGACCGAGCGGGGCGTGTCGATCAGCGGCGCCGTGTACTTCGAGGACTGCGCCCGCTCGACCTGGTACGACTCGCTCTCGGCGGTGTCCTGTACCTGGATGGGCGTCAGTTCCCGGGCGTCGTTGTCCGCCGCCCGGGCCAGCGGGCTGCCTGACAAGGCCACGCCCGCCGCGGTGGCCAGAAGGCCATCCCCTGGCCCGGGAAATCGGCGAGGCCATGCTGCAGCGTCTCTGGCAGAACCCTCTGTTCATGTCCGCTGCGCTGCCGCACAAGGTGTTCCCGCCCCTGTTCAACTGTTACCGGGAGGGGGATTCCTTCGGCTATCACGTGGACAACGCCATCCGCCAGGTTGGCAACGGCATGGAGCGGGTGCGCACCGATGTCTCCTCCACGCTGTTCTTCAGCGACCCGGAGGACTACGACGGTGGTGAGCTGGTCATCCGGGACACCTTCGGCACCCAGCGGGTGAAGTTCCCGGCGGGGGATCTGGTGCTCTATCCGGCCACCAGCCTGCACCGGGTCGAGCCCGTTACCCGTGGCGTGCGTCTAGCATCCTTCTTCTGGACGCAAAGCCTAGTAAGGGACGATGGCCAGCGCACCCTGCTGTTCGAAATGGACCAGGCGCTGCAGCGCCTGACGCAGGATGCGCCGGATCATCCCTCGCTGATCGCCCTGACCGGCACCTACCACAACCTGCTGCGGCGCTGGGCGGATGTCTGAGCCACTGATCTACCCCCACAAGGAGGCGCTGGACGGTCAGCGGTTGCAGGACATGCTGGCGGGCCCGCCCCTCCAGCGAGCCCGCGCCATTGTCGCCGCCGCCCGCACCGGCCTGCTGGACGCGCAGGTCATGCTGGGGCAGATCCTGCTGCAGGGCGATGGCATCCAGCGCGCCCCGGAGCTGGCGGTCATCTGGTTTCGCATTACCGCCGCGCGGGGCCACCCCATGGCCCACAACATGCTGGGGCGCTGCTTCGAGCACGGCTGGGGCCTGCCCGCCGATGCGACGCGCGCCGCCGCGCACTACCGCATTGCCGCCGACCGGGGACTGGACTGGGGCCTGTACAACCTGGCCAACCTGTATGCCACCGGGCGTGGCGTGCCACGGGATGCCGAACAGGCCTTCCAGCTCTACCGGCAGGCGGCGCAGCT
>DATGNS010000193.1:0-4219 GCA_035306625.1 Pseudomonas sp.
GTCTATACCCCGTTCATCATGATGATGTCGGAGCGGGCTTGGGACCGTCTGGCACCCGAGTATCAAGAACTGGTTCAGGAAGCGGCCCGCCAGTCAGCGGAATACGAGATCCAGCTGGCCACCGAGTATGACGACTGGTCACGCGATCAGCTCGAGGCTGGCGGCATGCAGATCACCCGTCTCGACGACGAGCAAATCGCGGCGTTCCAGGAAGCTGTACAACCTGTCTATGACGAATGGGCACCGCGTATCGGCGAAGAGCTGATTGCCGAGATCCAGGCCATTGTCGAAGGGACAATGAACGACTAATCCATGTTGATTCACCGGTCCACCAGCGGTGGGCCGGAGACGGACTGACGGCCGGACCACGTCCGGCCAATGGAGTAGCCCATGCCTCCCTCTCCCCCTCCGGCGCCTCGATTTGTCGAGGCCCCCGATATTCAGACGGCCATCGATCAGGCAGAGGCCTACCTCGATGATCCCAACCGTGCCCCGCTGGAGATCGATACCGAGACCCGAGAGGGGCCCGCGATCTTTCGCTGGGTCACCCTGGCGATGGAGCACCTGATTGCCACGCTACTGGTGATGCTGGTCGTCTCGGTGTCGGCCAATGTTATCGGCCGCTCGTTTCTTAACCACTCACTACCCTGGGCCGATGAGCTTGCGCGCATGCTGTTCATCTGGCTGATCTTCGTGGGTGCCGCCGCGGCGTTTGCCCGCTACGAGCACATCGCCGTGGATTTTCTGGTACGCCGACTGCAGCCACGTGCCGCTTATACCCTCTTCCTGATTCAGCACCTGATCATCACCGTCCTGATGGCGGTGATGCTCTGGGGAGGGTATGTGGTGATGTCTCGCTCTACCGGTCGTACCGCGTTGCTCGGCGTGCCATGGAATGTAATCAACTTCTCGCTGGTACTCTGCTCCGTCTTCATTCTGGCCGTATCACTCTGGCGCGCGTGGATAAGCATCGTCCAGATATGTCGCCCGGCCTCACCGCCTCATCAAGGAGGTCGTTAGACCATGCTATGGATCTTCCTGGGCATTCTATTCGCGTCACTGGCGCTCGGGCTGCCAATCGCCTTCGGACTGGGCGTGGCCGCCGTGGTCATGGCCCTGCTCTCCGATATTCCGCTGTCGATACTCATCGAGCAGTCGATTCGCGGAGTCAACAGTTTCCCGCTCCTGGCCATTCCTTTCTTCATTCTGGTCGGCGAGGTGATGAGCCACGGTGGCATTGCCCGCCGGCTGATGGACCTGGCTGCCGCCCTGGTGGGCTTCGTGCGCGGAGGGCTCGGCCAGGTGGCGATTACCGGCTCCATGTTCTTCGGCGGCATCAGCGGCTCCGCAGTGGCCGACACCGCCGCTACGGGCGCCATGATGATCCCCTCGATGAAACAGCAGGGGTACTCGGCGTCGCATGCCACCGCCATCAACACGGTCTCGTCAGTGATCGGCATCATCATACCGCCGTCGATCCCACTGATCCTTTTCGGCATCGTTACCGAGACCTCGATCAGCCGGCTTTTCATCGCCGGCATTGTGCCGGGCCTGCTGATCGGCGCTGCGTTGATGCTCACCACCTTCATTCTCGCCACGGTCCAGCACTCTGGTCAGACCCGGAAGTTCCGCCTGGATGTGCTCTGGCAGGCCTTCAAGGCCGCCTGGCTGGCCCTGGTACTGCCAGTGATCATCATCGGCGGCATCATCGGGGGGATCTTCACCGCCACCGAGGCGGCCGTGGCCGCCCTGCTTTACTCGCTGTTTATCTCTCTGGTGGTCTATCGCGAATTTCCCGTGCGTGAGTTGTGGGGGATGCTGATCCGCACCGCCCGCCTGACCGGGATGGTGCTACTGCTCCTGGCCTTTGCCACAGTAATCGCCTGGTTCCTGACCATTAACCTGGTGCCTCAGACACTGGTACGTCAGGTGCAGGCCGTTACCCAAGACCCCTTCCTGCTGCTGCTGATTGTCGCCGGCCTGCTACTGCTGGTGGGGTTCGTAATGGACCTGACCCCGGCCATGGTGATCATGGCACCGATGCTGACGCCGATCGTCACCTCGGTGGGGGTGGACCCGGTCTACTTCGGCGTGCTGATGGCCTTCGTTCTGGGGATCGGCCTGCTGACGCCACCGGTAGGCACCTGCCTGTACGTGGGCTGCGGTGTCGGCAAGGTCTCCATGGAGGCGCTGGTCCGGGCGATGCTGCCTTACTACGCGACACTGCTGGTGGTGCTGGTGATCCTGATCGCCTTCCCGGGCATCGTCACCTGGCTGCCCGAGCTGGCCGCCGTGCGCGGCAACTGAACCGGGCTCCGGCCACCATCAACACGGGAGCTACGATGAAAATCACCCGACTCAGGACCTGGCAGTTGCCACCGCGCTGGCTGTTCCTCAAGATCGAAACCGACGCGGGCTGCTACGGCTGGGGCGAGCCAGTCATCGAGGGGCGTGCCGCCACCGTGGAGGCTGCCGTTCACGAGCTGGCTGATCTCCTGGTCGGCCAGGATCCCCACCGCATTGAGCATCTCTGGAACCTGATGTACCGCGGCGGCTTTTACCGTGGCGGCCCGATCCTGATGAGCGCCATCGCCGGCATTGACCAGGCGCTGTGGGACCTCAAGGGCCGCGACCTGGGCGTTCCCGTGCACCAGCTGCTGGGCGGCGCCGTGCGCGACCGTATGCGCATGTACGCCTGGACCGGCGGCGACCGCCCCAAGGACGTGGGGAGCGGCGCCCAAGCGCTGGTGGCGCAGGGCTTCACCGCCTTCAAGATGAACGGCACGGCGGAACTGCAGATCGTCGACTCCTACCGCAAGGTCGACGAAGCGGTGGCGCGGTTGGCCGAGGCCCGCGAGGCCGTGGGCCACGACGTGGGCATCGCCATCGACTTCCACGGTAGGGTGCATCGCCCCATGGCCAAGGTGCTGCTACGCGAGCTGGAGCCCTTCCATCCAATGTTCGTCGAAGAGCCGGTGGCACCCGAGCACCTACCCTGCCTGAAGGAGATCGCCGGCGGGCTCGGCTATCCGCTGGCGACCGGCGAACGACTGCATACCCGTTTCCAGTTCCGCGACCTGCTGGCCGACGGCATGATCGATATCATTCAGCCGGACCTCTCGCACTGCGGCGGTATCAGCGAGGGACTCAAGATCGCCGCCCTGGCCTCGGCCCATGACGTGGCGCTGGCGCCTCACTGCCCGCTGGGTCCGCTGACGCTAGCCGCCTCGCTGCAGCTGGATGCGGTTAGCCACAACGCCTTTATCCAGGAGCAGAGCATGGGCATTCACTACAACCAGGATAACGACGTCCTCGACTACCTGGTCGACCCGTCAGCGCTGGCCATCGAGGAGGGCTTCTGCGCCATCCCCCAGGGGCCAGGGCTCGGTGTGGAAATCGACGAGGCCTTCGTCGAGGAGCGCGCCAAGGTCGGCCACCGCTGGCGCAATCCACTGTGGACCCATGACGACGGTTCGGTAGCCGAATGGTAAACGAGAGCCTGACCGAGCGGGTGTACTGGATCGGCGTCGACTGGGGTTCCAGCCGGCTGCGCGCCTGGGCGCTGGATGCCCATGACGCCGTCCTGGCCAGCAGCGGCAGCGACCGCGGCATGCTCTCGCTGACCCCCGGCGAATACGAGAGTGCCCTGCTGGAAGTGATCGGCGACTGGCTGCCTGAACGCGGCCAGCGGGATGTACTGGTATGCGGCATGGCCGGTGCCAAACAGGGCTGGCGAGAGGCCGCCTACCTGCCGGTGCCGGCCCGGCTGGACGCCCTGGCCCGGAAAGCAACTGCGCCACCCTGCCAAGATCCGCGGCTGCGGGTCCGGCTGGTCCCGGGACTCTGCCAGACCAACGCCGGCCGGTTCGACGTGATGCGCGGTGAGGAGACCCAGCTCGCCGGCCTGATCGCCAGTGAGCCCGAAGCCTCGGGACTCGTCTGCCTTCCTGGTACCCACACCAAGTGGGCCCGCCTCGAGAAAGGCGCGGTGACAAGCTTCACCACCTTCCTGACCGGTGAGCTCTACGCACTGCTGGCCCGACAGTCGGTACTGCGGCACTCTCTGGGGCAGCAAGGCCAAGCTCAGGGGCAAAATAACAACGATCTGGCCGCCCCCGGAGGCCGCGAGGTCTTCGTCGCGGCCGTCAAGGAGAGCCTGACCCAGCCAGGGCGCTTTTCGGCCAGCCTCTTCGGCCTGCGCGCCGCCGACCTGCTGGAC
>DATGNS010000194.1:0-9583 GCA_035306625.1 Pseudomonas sp.
TGAATTTCAGGTAATTGACGTAATACACGATCCCGCCGGCGTCCGTGTCCTCGTAGTAGACCCGGCAGTTGAGCGTGAAGGGCTGCGTTAGAGCATTCATGACAGAAAAGGTTCCACTCAGGCTTCATCCGCACGCGGCGCAGCATCGCCGAGACGGCCCGGCAGCTGCAGACCGAAGTGCAGATAGGCATGCCGGGTCACCACGCGCCCACGGGGCGTACGCATGATGTAGCCCTGCTGGATCAGGTAGGGCTCCAGGACATCCTCGATGGTATGACGTTCCTCGCCGATGGCCGCGGCCAGGCTGTCGATGCCCACCGGGCCGCCGTCGAACTTCTCGATCATGGTCAGCAGCAGACGACGGTCCTGGTGGTCGAAGCCACGCTCGTCCACGTCCAGCATGTTGAGCGCCAGATCGGCCACCTCGCGGGTGATCTCACCGTTGCCGCGCACCTGGGCGAAATCGCGCACCCGGCGCAGCAGGCGGTTGGCGATGCGCGGCGTGCCCCGGGCGCGGCGCGCCACCTCGTAGGCGCCCGCCGCGTCGATGGGCAGGCCGAGGATACCGGCGGAACGGCTGACGATGGTGGTCAGGTCCTCGGCGGAGTAGAACTCCAGGCGCTGCACGATGCCGAAGCGATCGCGCAGCGGGTTGGTGAGCATGCCGGCGCGGGTGGTCGCCCCCACCAGGGTGAAGGGCGGCAGGTCCAGCTTGATGGAACGTGCGGCCGGGCCCTCGCCGATCATGATGTCCAGCTGGAAGTCCTCCATGGCCGGATACAGCACTTCCTCGACCATCGGGGACAGGCGATGGATCTCGTCCACGAACAGCACGTCACCCGGCTCCAGGTTGGTCAGCAGCGCGGCGAGGTCGCCCGGGCGTTCCAGCACCGGGCCGGAGGTGCTTTTCAGGGACACGCCCATTTCCTGGGCGATGATGTTGGCCAGGGTGGTCTTGCCCAGCCCCGGCGGCCCGAAGATCAATGTGTGGTCCAGCGCCTCGGCGCGGCCCTTGGCGGCCTGGATGAACAGTTGCATCTGCTCGCGCACCAGCGGCTGCCCGATATAGTCGGCCAGGCGTACCGGGCGCATGGCGCGGTCCAGTTGCTCGTCACGCTCCCGGGCGGAGGCGGTTACCAATCGATCGGCTTCGATCACTTAAGCCATTCCCTTCAGCGCGCGCCGAATCAATTCTTCACTACTCAAACCGTCCTCCTGCACCGCGGCCACAGCGCGACTGGCTTCCTGAGGCTTGAAGCCCAGAGCGATCAGCGCGCTCACGGCGTCAGATTCGGCCGATGAGACCGCAGCCGGCGCGGAAGGTTCCAGAACCAGGGGCGCAATACCTGGCATCGCCTCCCATGCCTTGAAGCGGTCCTTCAGTTCCACCAGCAGGCGTTCGGCGGTCTTCTTGCCGACGCCGGGAATCTTGGTCAGCGCGGCGGTGTCCTGCGCCTGCACGCAGCGTACCAGTTCATCCACTTCCAGACCCGACATCAGGGCCAGGGCCAGCTTGGGGCCCACGCCGTTGAGGCGGATCAGCTCGCGGAACAGCTCCCGCTCGCGCTTCTCGGCAAAGCCGTAGAGCAGCTGCGCATCCTCTCTGACCACCAGATGGGTATGCAGCGTCAGGGCTTCACCGACCGGCGGTAAACGATAAAGGGTCGTCATCGGCACTTCCAGCTCGTAACCGACGCCATTCACATCCAGCAGCAAAAAAGGCGGCTGCTTCTCCGCCAGGGTGCCGCGCAAGCGACCGATCATGCGTCCAGACCTCTCTCAACAGGCAAATGAGCTACAGACGCAGCCGGCCACCGCGCCGCCGGGCCTGGGCCAGTCCGTGGGGAATGAGGCTCTGCCGATGATGGGCATGGCAGAGGGCGATGGCCAGGGCGTCGGAGGCGTCGATCTGCGGCTTCTCCAGCAGCCTGAGCAGGTGCATGACCATCATCTGCACCTGCTGCTTGTCGGCGCCACCGGAGCCGACCACCGCCTGCTTGACCTGGGTGGCGGTGTACTCGGCGATTTCCAGACCCGACTCGGCACAGGCGACGATGGCCGCACCACGCGCCTGGCCCAGCTTGAGCGCCGAATCGGCATTGCGCGCCATGAACACCTGTTCGATGCCCATGGTGACCGGACCATACTGGCGGATCACCTCGCCCACACCCCGATAGACCGCCTGCAGGCGTTCCGGCAGCGAGCCGCTGCCGGTGCGGATGCAGCCCGAGGCCACGTACTCGCACCCTCTGCCGGTGTCGCGCACCACCCCGAATCCGGTGATTCGCGAGCCCGGGTCGATTCCCAGGATCAGCGTCATGCCTGCCATCACTGTCTATATATCCAGCGCGGAAGTATACGGAAGGGCCTGCCTGCCGTCACCCGAGCGAACGCGCTCCCTCCGAAATGAAAAAGGGCAGCGTCGCCACGCTGCCCCTTCGCGCACCGCACCGCGGATCAGCCCAGCTGCTCCATGATCTCGTCGGGGATCTCGGCGTTGTGGTAGACGTTCTGCACGTCGTCCAGATCCTCCAGCATGTCGATCAGCTTCATGACCTTCTGGGCAGTTTCCAGGTCGGTGATCGGCGCGGTGATGGACGGGATCATGGCGATCTCCGCCTCGTCGGCCTTGAAGCCGGCCGCCGTCAGCGCCTCGTTGACCGCATGGAAGTCGCTGAAGCTGGTGGAGACCACGGCGGAACCGTCGTCGCCCATTTCCACGTCGTCGGCACCGGCCTCCAGGGCGGCCTCCATGAGTGCTTCCTCGTCCACACCGGGCGCGTAGCTGATCTGGCCCTTGCGCTCGAACATGTAGGCCACGGAGCCGTCAGTGCCCAGGTTGCCACCGCACTTGCTGAAGGCATGCCGCACTTCGGCGGCAGTACGGTTGCGGTTGTCGGTCATGGCTTCGACGATCAGCGCCACGCCGCTGGGCGCATAACCTTCGTAGGTGAGCTCGATGACGTTGTCGGCCTCGTTGTTGCCGGCACCGCGAGCAATGGCGCGGTCGATCACGTCGCGAGACATGTTGGCGGTCAGCGCCTTGTCCACGGCCAGGCGCAGACGCGGGTTGTCCGCCGGCACGGCGCCGCTCTTGGCCGCCACGGTCAGCTCGCGAATCAGCTTGGTGAAGATCTTGCCGCGCTTGGCATCCTGACGACCCTTGCGGTGCTTGATGTTGGCCCATTTGGAATGACCAGCCATAACTCACTCCATCTCGTTTACGAATTCTCGAGCGAGCCGCTCCCGGCCCGCCAGTCCAGTGTGGCACGTGTGCGGACGGCCGCTGCCGTTCGCTGCCGATGCGCGCCCCGAACGGCGAAGCCCGGCTTTCACCGGGCTTCGCAGGGGCTGTTACTCCGCCTTGGGCTGTTCGCGCAGGCGGATATGCAGTTCGCGAAGCGCCTTGCTGTCCACGGCACCCGGCGCCTGGGTCATGACACAGGCCGCACTCTGGGTTTTCGGGAAGGCGATCACCTCGCGGATGGAGGATGCGCCGGTCATCAGCATGACCAGGCGATCCAGACCGAAGGCCAGGCCGCCGTGCGGCGGTGCGCCGAACTTCAGGGCATCGAGCAGGAAGCCGAACTTCTCCTGCTGCTCCTCTTCGCTGATGCCCAGCACGCGGAACACGGCCTGCTGCATCTTCCTGTCATGGATACGGATCGAGCCGCCGCCCAGCTCGGTGCCGTTGAGCACCATGTCGTAGGCGCGCGACAGGGCGGCGGCCGGGTTGGCCTCCAGCTCCTCGGGGGTGCACTTGGGCGCGGTAAAGGGATGGTGCAGCGCGGACAGCGAACCGTCGTCGTTCTCTTCGAACATCGGGAAGTCCACCACCCACAGGGGCGCCCACTGGCAGGTCAGCAGGTTCAGGTCATGGCCGACCTTGATGCGCAGCGCGCCCAGGGCGTCGCAGACGATCTTGGCCTTGTCGGCGCCGAAGAACACGATGTCGCCGTCCACCGCGCCGACGCGGTCGAGGATGACGTTGAGGTTGGCCTCGGGGATGAACTTGACGATGGGCGACTGCAGGCCCTCGACACCCTTGGCGCGCTCGTTGACCTTGATATAGGCCAGGCCCTTGGCGCCGTAGTTGCCGACGAACCGGGTGTAGTCGTCGATCTGGCTGCGCGGCATGGAGGCAGCGCCCGGCACGCGCAGGGCGGCGACGCGGCCCTTCGGATCGTTGGCCGGACCGGAGAACACCTTGAACTCCACGTCCTTGAGCTGATCGGCCACGTCAACCAGCTCCAGCGGAATGCGCAGGTCAGGCTTGTCGGAACCGTAGCGGCGCATGGCTTCTTCAAAAGGCATGTGCGGGAACTCGCCGAACTCCACGTCCAGCACTTCCTTGAAAAGGTTGCGGATCATGGTTTCGGTGATGCCCATGATGTCCTGTTCGTCGAGGAAGCTGGTCTCGATGTCGATCTGGGTGAATTCCGGCTGACGGTCGGCACGCAGGTCCTCGTCGCGGAAGCACTTGGCGATCTGGTAGTAGCGGTCGAAGCCGGCCACCATCAGCAGCTGCTTGAACAGTTGCGGGGACTGCGGCAGGGCGAAGAAGCTGCCGGCATGGGTACGACTGGGCACCAGGTAGTCGCGTGCACCCTCGGGGGTGGCACGGGTCAGGATCGG
This sequence comes from Pseudomonas sp., assembly GCA_035306625.1. Lineage (GTDB taxonomy): Bacteria > Pseudomonadota > Gammaproteobacteria > Pseudomonadales > Pseudomonadaceae > Serpens. The sequence goes on from DATGNS010000194.1 coordinate 4,636, forward strand.
CGTTTCCACATCCAGGAAGCCGTTTTCGTCGAGATAGCGGCGGATACTGGAAGTGATGCGCGAACGCAGCTTCAGCTTGGCGGCCATCTCCGGACGGCGCAGGTCGATGAAGCGATAGCGCAGGCGGGTTTCCTCGCCCACGTCGGAGTATTCGTCCAGCGGGAACGGCGGCGTTTCGGCCTGGTTCAGCACGTCCAGCTCGTAGCCCAGCACCTCGATGGCGCCGCTGGCCATGTTGGGGTTGCGTGCACCTTCGGGGCGCATGCGCACCCGGCCGGTGACCTTCACCACGTACTCGCTGCGTACGCGGTCGGCCTTGGCGAAGGTTTCCGCGCGGTCCGGATCGAAGACCACCTGGGCCAGGCCTTCACGGTCGCGGATATCGAGGAAGATGACGCCACCGTGATCGCGACGGCGGTGGACCCAGCCGCAAAGAGTGACTTCCTGGCCGTCGAGGGCCTCGTTCAACTGGCCGCAATAGTGGCTGCGCATCATGGTGTGTTCGCTTCTCTCTGGGAGTCTGGTTTTCATCGTGACCGGCCACCCCTGGCACCCGCGGACCGGGCCAGCGTGGCAAAGCGCGAGATTATATAGGGTAAATCCCCGCCGCGCAGCCGTGGCCATATGGCACGCCGGCGCTTGATCCAGATCCATGCCCGCATTCGCCAGGCCCTGTTAGGCTGATACATCCCACCCACAAGCTCGGAGGAGTCACCATGGATATCGACATCGGCATTTCCCAGTCGGACCGGGCGGCCATCGCCGAAGGCCTGTCCCGCCTGCTGGCCGACACCTACACCCTCTACCTGAAGACTCACAACTTCCATTGGAACGTCACCGGGCCGATGTTCAACACCCTGCACACCATGTTCGAGACGCAGTACAACGAACTGGCGCTGGCGGTGGACGAGATCGCCGAACGCATCCGTACCCTCGGTTTCCCGGCACCGGGCACCTATGCCGCCTATGCGCGGCTGTCCTCCATCAAGGAAGAGGAAGGCGTGCCCAGCGCCGAGGAAATGATCCGCCTGCTGGTGCAGGGCCAGGAGGCCGTGGTGCGCACCGCGCGGGGCATTCTCCCGCTGGCGGACAAGGCCAATGATGAACCCACCGCCGACCTGCTGACCCAGCGCATGCAGGTTCACGAGAAGACCGCCTGGATGCTGCGCAGCCTGCTGGCCTGATCCCTCGCCGGGCGGCGCCTGCCGCCCGTCTGCGCGACCCTTTCCTCACTTGCGGCGCCCCGATTTGAGCGCCCCCGCGCTTTGCTGTTAAATACCCGCCGTGCCACATTCCATACTTGGCATAGGCCACCTGCAGCGCACTTCATTCCATGCGCCTGGCTGGCTCTTCCCCTGCACATGCCATTTGCGAGTCCATCTCCATGCCCAAAATCGTTCAACTCCTCACGGGCGTTGTCGCCCTCCTGCTGTCCTTCATCCCCAGCCTGGGCGGCGCCTCGCTGCCCTATCCGCTGCAGTCCGACGCGATCTACCTGGCCCTGTTCGGACTGATCAACCTTGCTTTCGCTGCTCACCCGGGCGAAGCCCACTCCACCAACCGCCGTCCCCTGCACCTGCTGGCTGGCGCCCTGCTGCTGCTTGCCACCGCCGTGCAGGCCATCGTCCTGCTGGTGCCCATGACCTTCATCTCCGGCTGGCCGGGCATCGCCGCCAGCCTGCCGCTGGCCGCGCTGGCCGTGCTGCTGAAGCTGATCCTCAACTGGCAGCCGCAGCGCAGTTCGCGTAGGCCCGCCGCCGCCAAGCGCTCCGCGCCGCTGGCGGAGAACCGCGAGACCGGCACGGTGAAGTGGTTCAACACTACCAAGGGCTTCGGCTTCATCTCCCGGGATTCGGGCGACGACATCTTCGTGCACTTCCGCGCCATTCGCGGCGAAGGTCACCGCGTCCTGGTGGAGGGGCAGCGCGTGGAGTTCTCGGTGATGCAGCGCGACAAGGGCCTGCAGGCCGAGGACGTGGTCACCACCGACCGCCGCTAAGGGTCAGCGCTCCTGAGAACGCCGCGCCAGCATTCCTGGCGCGGCGTTCTCATTTCCGGCCAACCGACCGGAAGAATCTCCGCCCAATCCGGCGTTTTCCCTTTAGAATCGCCCGCGCACCGCGCCAGGGACCGGACCGGCAAACGCAGGGACACAAGCCGCAGCCATCCTCAACATCGGTTCTGTACGACAACAGCCGCCTCGGCTTTTCTCTTACATGACCCCAATGACCGCTTTGTTCGTCGCATGAGCCGGCATGCGCACGCCACAGGATTCCAACATGATTCAACGTCCCCTCCTGCAGCTGTTCACCCGTACCAGCCTGGTCGTCCAGATCTTCGTCGGGCTGGTGGCCGGCGTTCTGCTTGCCCTGCTTCTGCCGCAGGCCGTCCCGCACGTCGCCCTGCTCGGCGATCTGTTCATTGCCGCACTCAAGGCAGTGGCCCCCGTGCTGGTCTTTCTGCTGGTCATCTCCGCCATCGCTCGCCATCAACAGGGACAGCCGACCCACATTCGCCCGGTGCTGGTGCTCTACCTGGTGGGCACCCTGTGCGCCGCCATCGTCGCGGTGATCGCCAGCAGCCTGTGGCCCACCACCCTGCCGCTGGCCGAGGCCGCGACCGGCACCAACCCGCCCGGCGGCATCGGCGAGGTGCTCAAGACCCTGCTCTTCAACATCACCAGCAACCCGGTCAGCGCCCTGCTGGAAGCCAATTACATCGGCATCCTGGCCTGGGCCATCGGTCTGGGCCTGGCGATCCGGCAGGGCAGCGAGGCGACCCGGGAAACCTTCACGGACCTGGCCCGAGGCGTCACCCTGATCGTCAAGGTGGTGATTCACTTCGCGCCGTTCGGGGTATTCGCGCTGGTGGCCACCACCCTGGTGGACACCGGCCTGCACGCCCTGCTCGGTTACGCCCAACTGTTGCTGGTGCTGATCGGCTGCATGCTGTTCGTGGCCCTGGTCATCAACCCGGTCATCGTCTGGTGGAAGATTCGCCGCAATCCCTACCCGCTGGTGTTCATGTGCCTGCGCGAAAGCGGCCTGACCGCCTTCTTCACCCGCAGCTCGGCGGCCAACGTGCCGGTCAACATGCAGCTGTGCGAGCGTCTGGGCCTGCACCAGGACACCTACGCCATCTCCATTCCGCTGGGTGCCACCATCAACATGGCTGGCGCGGCCGTGACCATCAGCGTACTGACCCTGGCCGCCGTGCATACCCTGGGTATCAGCGTGGACCTGCCCACTGCCCTGCTGCTCTGTGTGGTATCGGCACTCAGCGCCTGCGGCGCCTCGGGTGTGGCCGGCGGCTCGCTGCTGCTGATCCCGCTGGCCTGCAGCCTGTTCGGCATTCCCAATGACGTGGCCATGCAGGTGGTGGCCATCGGCTTTGTGATCGGCATCCTGCAGGATTCCACCGAAACCGCCCTCAACTCCTCTACCGACGTGCTGTTCACCGCCGCCGCTTGCCTGGCCGTGGAGCGCCGCCAGGCCTGAGGTCGCTGAAAGGCTCGCCCGGAGCGCCAGCCCGGGCGAGCCGATAGGGCTTCAGTAGTGGGGTGGCACCTCGTCGTCGGCTTCGGTGCCGATCTGTGTCTGCAATTCCTCCTGACGCTGCGACAGTGCATTGACCAGCAGCTGCAGCCGTTCGATGTCTCGCTGCTGGCGCACCAGCTCATCATTCAGCGCCTGCAGGGTGTCGTCCTGGAAAGCCAGGCGGCTCTCCAGCTCGGCAATGCGTTCTTCTACGTTGGTCATGCCTCGCCCTCCTCGAAACGGAAGTCTTCGGTCAGCACCAGGCCCAGCTTGGCCCTGATGCCCTGCACCTCCTCCCTGGTGTAGGCCTGGGCAGGATGCTTGCCCCAGACCGGTGCCGGCCAGGCGGGATCCCCCTTGCGCCGGACGATCACGTGCATGTGCAGCTGGCTGACCATGTTGCCCAGGGCGGCAACGTTCATCTTGTCCGCCGCGAAGGTGTCCTTGAGGATCTCCGCCAGCTGGGTAGTTTCCTTCCACAGCTGACGCTGATCCGCCTCATCCAGCTGGAACAGCTCGCTGACGTCCTCGCGGCGCGGCACCAGGATGAACCAGGGGTATTGCCTGTCGTTCATCAGCAGCAGGCGGCACAGCGGAAAGTCGCCAATGGTCAGGGTGTCTTTTTCAAGTTGCTCGGCCAGCACGAACATCATGGTCCTCCTAGGGGTGCGGGCGCTTCTGGCGCCTGCCGGCAGGATAGCGCCTGGCTCCGGGTTTTTCACCGCTGTCACCGCCGCTGTGTTTTTGACTTGCCGGCATTTATTGCTATGCCTTCTAACAGGTGAGCGGAGCGGCATGACCGGATTTTTTCGCTGTCGGAACAGCCAACCCATCCAGCACCAATGCCCGCCCCAGACGGGTAGCGAGCAAGCCTGACGAGGAACCGACCACGCAGTATCTGGGCGGCGCCTCATCCTCGATCAAAAGGAGCAGTCACATGCACGTGATGAAGTTGAGCGCAATCGCCCTGGCAGTCACAGCAGGCGCCTCGCAGCTGGCCATGGCCAATGCCCAGTCGGAAGCCAGGGGCCTGATGGAAGACAGCAGCTTCGATATCTTCAACCGCAACCTCTACTTCAACCGCGATTTCCAGAACAACACCGGCGGCCAAAGCAAGCTGGAAGAATGGGCTCACGGCATCACGGCCACCTTCGAATCCGGCTTCACGCCGGGTATCGTCGGCTTCGGCTTCGATGCCTACGGCATGCTGGGCATCAAGCTGGACAGCAGCCCCAGCCGGGCCGGCACCGGTCTGCTGCCGGTTGGCTCGGACGGCCGCGCCGAGGACGAGTACTCGGAAGCCGGCGCAGCCATCAAGGCACGCTTTTCGAGCAACGTGCTCAAGTACGGCCAGCAGATCGTCGCCGTGCCGGTGTTCGCCACCGATGACAGCCGCCTCCTGCCGGAAACCG
>DATGNS010000195.1:0-4026 GCA_035306625.1 Pseudomonas sp.
CATGTCGACCAGGGCCTCGCCGAAGGCGATCACCGGGATCATGCGGGCAGCGCCAGGCTGAGGGTGGTGCCCAGCAGGTGCTGGGCGCCGGGCACCAGCCACACCGGGTCGAGGCGGGTGTTGGCGGACTCCACGCAGAGGAAGCGGTGGCCGGCCTCGGTGGGGGTGTCCTCGAGCAACGCCTCGCCGGGGTGCCAGACCACGGCGGAGTCGCTGCCCTGGCGGGCGATGCGCAGGCGGCGAGCGCCGTCGTCCAGGGTCAACTCGGCGTTGCTGTGATAGATGCGGTCGAGCCCGCCGCGTACGCCGAGCTCGCCCTGCTGCTCGCGGTCGGCGAAGCCGGCCAGCTTGTCCAGGTAGCGGGCGCCGGCCAGCCCCTCGACGCGGCAGGCGAAGGCGTCGCGCACCGCCAGGTAGCTGTGCAGGGCGCCGCTGATCTTCACCGGGGTCTCGCCGACGTGCTCGGTGATCAGCTCCACGTGCAGGCGCCGGGCGTTGGCCTGGACCACCAGGCGCGCCGTGAGCTGGCTGTGCAGGCGCGTCTCGGGCGAGAGGTGCAGCTCCACCCCCTCCTCGTGCTCGTCCACGGCGTCCAGCCGCCAGTCGGCGAGGCGTGCGGTGCCGTGGAAGGGGCCGCTGTGATCCTCGGACTCGTCGGCGTAGCGATCGTCGGCGAACCAGGGCCAGCAGAGCGGGATGCCGCCGCGAATCGCACCGGGGAGATCCTGGGGCGTGGGCGTCACCCACAGCCAGCCTTCGCTGCCGTCACCGGCCGGTAGGAAGTGGAGAAGTTGCCCCCCCTGCAGGGAGAGGGCCAGCTCGCCCCAGGCCTCGTTGGCCAGCCACAGCTCGCGGCCGGCCCAGTGGGCGCGGCGCTGGCCGCGGGTCTCGTCGAGCAGGGTGCGCAGGCTTTGCGGAATCATCATTCGACCTCTTCCATCGCGTTAGTCGACTTCTGGATTGTAAAGGGCCTCGGCGGCGCCCAGCAGTCCCGTCCAGGGGGCGGTCACCAGGTGCACGGGGATCGTCGCCGTGTAGGCGTCCATGCGTCCCTTGGCGGCGAAGGCCTCGCGAAAGCGGCTTCGCGGCAGCCAGTCGCGCAGCCGTGGCAGGATGCCTCCGCACAGGGTGACCCCGCCGCGGGCGCCCAGCATCAGGGCGGCGTCACCGCAGACGTCGCCGAGGATCTTGAGAAAACGCAGCAGGGTATCACGGGCCAGCGGGTCGCTGTCGGCCGCCGCGGTGACCTCGGCGGGGGTGGTGTGCACGGGGTTGGCGCCCTTGAGCGAGCAGTGGGCGAGGTAGAGGTCCAGCAGCCCCTGGCCGCACAGCAGGCGCTCCACGCTGACCCGGCCGTAGCGGTTGCGGAAGTGGCGCAGGAGGTTCTGCTCGCGCTCGTCGGTGGGGGCGAAGGTGACGTGGCCCCCCTCGGTGGGCAGCGGGATCCAGGCGTGGCGGCCGGGGAAGAGGCCGGCGACGCCGAGCCCCGTGCCGGGGCCGATCACCAGCCGGGCCGCGTGGGGGATCGCCTCACCGGGCTGCACCTCGACCAGGTCTTCCTCACCCAGGTGGGGTACGCCCAGCGCCTGGGCGGTGAAGTCGTTGATCACCTTGAAGAGCGAGAGACCAAGCGCCTGTTGGACCTCGGCCCGGGAGAAGGACCAGGGGTTGTTGGTCATGGTGACCCGGTCGCCGCGGATCGGGCAGGCGAAGGCCAGGCAGGCCTCGCGCGGGGCCCCGTCGCCGGTGGCGCCGACCCGTGCCAGGTAGTCGCGTACCGCCTCCACCAGGCCGGGGTAGTCGGCGCAGGGTAGGCTCAGGATGTCGTGGGGCGCGAAGCCGCCCGGGGTCACCAGGGCGAAGCGTGCGTTGGTGCCGCCGATGTCCCCGATAAGTGCGGGTCGTGTCATTGCCGTGGGCCCTCAGGCATCCTCGTCGTGGATCTGGCCGGCCTGGCGGGCCAGGTCGTCGGCCTCGAAGCCGCCGAACACCGAGGCGCCCTGCTCGGAGCCGCTGGCCAGGTGGCGGAAGCCGGCGAACAGCTCGCGGCCCAGGCCCACGTGGTAGTGGTCGAGATGCGGCTCGCCGACCTCGCGTTCGGCCCAGGCGTGGGCGTCCACCTTGACCTCGAGGGTGCCGGCATTGGCGTCCAGGCGGACGATATCGCCATCGCGCAGCCTCGCCAGGGGGCCGCCGTCCAGGGCCTCAGGGGTCATGTGGATGGCCGCCGGCACCTTGCCTGAGGCCCCGGACATGCGCCCGTCGGTGACCAGCGCCACCTGGAAGCCGCGGTCCTGGAGCACGCCGAGATAGGGGGTGAGCTTGTGCAGCTCCGGCATGCCGTTGGCCTTGGGGCCCTGGTAGCGCACCACCACTACCACGTCGCGATCCAGCTCGCCGGCCTCGAAGGCCGCCTTGAGCTCGTTCTGGTCCTCGAAGATCCGCGCCGGGGCCTCGACACTCCGGTGCTCCTCGGCCACTGCCGAGACCTTGATCACCCCTCGGCCCAGGTTGCCGTCCAGCACGGTGAGGCCGCCGGTGGGGGCGAAGGGGGCGGCCACGCCGCGCAGCACGTCCCGGTCGAGGCTCTCGGTGGGGCCCTCGCGCCAGGTCAGCTGCCCGTCCTCGAGGAAGGGCTCCCGGGTGTAGGCGGCGAGGTCGCTGCCGAACACCGTGGGGATGTCGCCATGGATCAGCCCGGCGCCGAGCAGCTCGCGAATCAGCAGGCTCATGCCGCCCGCGGCCTGGAAATGGTTCACGTCGGCCTGGCCGTTGGGGTAGATGCGGGTCAGGCTGGGGGTCACCGCGGAGAGGGCGGTGAAGTCGTCCCAGGTGATGGTGAGGCCCGCCGAGGCGGCCATGGCCACCAGGTGCAGGGTGTGGTTGGTGGAGCCGCCGGAGGCCAGCAGGCCGACCATGGCGTTGACGATGGCGCGCTCGTCGATCTGCTGGTAGAAGGGACGGTAGTCGCCGCCGACCTCGGTGTTGCGGATCGCCTGCTCGGCGGCGTAGCGGGTCAGCGCCTCGCGCAGCGGCGTGCCCGGGTTGACGAAGGAGGCGCCGGGCAGGTGCAGGCCCATGATCTCCATCATCAGCTGGTTGGAGTTGGCGGTGCCGTAGAAGGTGCAGGTGCCGGGGCTGTGGTAGGAGGCGGACTCCGCCTCGAGCAGCTCGTCGCGGCCCACCTTGCCCTCGGCGTAGAGCTGACGGATGCGCGCCTTCTCCTTGTTGGGCAGGCCGCTCTCCATGGGGCCGGCAGGCACGAACAGCGCCGGCAGGTGGCCGAAGCGCGCCGCGCCGATGAACAGGCCAGGAACGATCTTGTCGCAGACCCCCAGGTAGAGGGCGGCGTCGAACATGTTGTGGGAGAGCGCCACGGCGGTGGCCATGGCGATCACCTCCCGGGAGAAGAGCGACAGCTCCATTCCGGGCTGGCCCTGGGTCACCCCGTCGCACATGGCCGGCACGCCGCCGGCGAACTGGGCGGTGGAGCCCATGGCCCGGGCGGCCTCCTTGAGGATCGCCGGGTAGTCCTCCAGCGGCTGGTGGGCGGAGAGCATGTCGTTGTAGGAGGAGACGACCCCCAGGTTGGCGCTGTTCATCAGCTTGAGGCGGCCCTTGTCCTCCGCGCCGCAGGCGGCGAAGCCGTGGGCCAGGTTGCCGCAGGAGAGCTCGCCGCGATGTACGCCGCGCCGATGCTGGTCGGCCATGCGCGCCTCGTAGAGGGCGCGGCGCTCGGCGGAGCGCTCGCGGATGCGTCGGGTAACATCGGCGACGGTGGCGTTCAGTTCGGGGGTCGGCGTGGCCATGGGGCACCTCGGTCTCTTGTGGCGTATTTGGTAAGTTTACCAAAATTATATCCGGATTCCTCGCCATCCTAGCCGGATTCTCGGGATTTTTGTAGTTTTATTACCTTGGGTTCTTGGCTGGCGACGCCTCCGGCTAGAGCCCCAGCAGCCTGAGCAGCCAGCGGCGGTAGGGGGGATTCAGCAGCCCCACGGCATTGCGTCGCGCCTGGAAGATCGG
>DATGNS010000196.1:0-7821 GCA_035306625.1 Pseudomonas sp.
CGGATCACCTCGGAGGCGTGGTTGGCCTGCTCGGTGATGCGCGCCAGCCCCTGGGCGACGCGCTCGACGGCCTGCGGGTTGCTGTCCAGGGATTGCAGGTAGCGCTGGCTGGCCCCGGCGTAGTTGACCACCGCGGCCAGCGGCTGATTGATCTCGTGGGCGATGCCCGAGGCCAGCTCGCCCAGGGTGATGAGCCGCGCGGTGTGCGCCAGCTCATCCTGGTGGCGGCGCTGCTGGGCCTCGCGCAGTTCGCGCTCGGTCATGTCGCGGGCCACCAGCGAGTAGTAGCGCTCGCCACTGGGGGGGCGGTGGGCCAGCAGCACCAGCGACACCGGCAGCGACGGGCCGCCGCCCCGGGGTTGCAGGCGCGCCTCGCCGCTCCACACGCCACGCTGTTCGGCGCACTTGCGGCCCTCGCCGCGCAGGCGCTGCAGGTCCTCGGCGGGAAGCAGCGTCTCCAGCGGCGGCAGCTCGTCGCCCGCGATCCGCAGGGCGCGCCGCGCCGCCGGGTTCAGGTAGGTCAGGCGGGCCCCGGGATCGACGAAGGCCACCAGATCGGTGTTCACCTCCACCACCTCGGCCAGGCGTCGGCGGTTTTCCTCCGCCTGTACCCGGGCGGTGATGTCGCGGGACACGGCCACCACCTCCACCACCTCCCCGGTGTAGGTCTCGCGGATCGCCCGGCAGGCGGTCTCGAACCACAGGTAGCGACCGTCGCGGTGCCGGGCGCGGAAGGTCATGGTGTGGTAGCCGTCCTGCTCCAGGGCGCTGCGCGCGCGCGCCATCAGCTGGGCCAGGTCCTGGGCATGGAACAGCTCGCGGGCCAGCGAACCGCGCAGCTCCTCCGGCCAGTAGCCGAGCAGCGTCCAGCTGGCCGGCGAGGCGTCGAGAAAGCGGCCGTCCAGGGTATGCCGCGAGATCAGATCGGTGGTGTTCTCGGTGATCAGCCGGTACAGCCGCCGCGCCCGCGCCGCCTCGCGTCCGGCGCGCACCTCGGCGCTGGCATCGCGGCAGCGCGCCAGCACGCGCCCGGCGCCCGGATCGGGCACGTAGCTCCACAGCAGGATGCGCTGGCCGCTGTCGGCCTCGACGCCCTCGATCGGCCGCCCCTGCGTCAGGCAGGCGCGTACCAGTTGCGCATGATTCACCGGCAACAGGCGCTCGGCGTCCCGACCGGTCTGCAGGCGCTGCCAGGCGCTGTTGTGGGCCAGCGGCCGGGCGGCGCCATCCAGCAGCAAGGCCGGCTGCGGATCGGCGTCCAGCCAGGGCGCGCTCGCCGGCTGGCCGGTCGCGCCGGTCAGCAGGCTGCGCAGCAGGGCCAGCGCCAGTTCCAGGGCGCCGGCATCGTCCCCGTCGCGCCCCTGCACCAGCAGCAGGCCCGGCTGCCCCGGCAGCAGCGCCAGGGGCCATGCCAGTCCCTGCTCGACGCCGGCGCGACGCAGGCGGCCGGCCAGCCAGCAGGGCACCTGTCGCAGCTCGGCCAGCGACAGCTCGTCGCCCTCCCGCAGCCGCTCGAACAGCGGCTGGTCACCGAGACTCAGCGGATCATCCGCGGCCGGCGGCAGGTGCCCGCCGCCCACAGGCAGGTAGCTCCCGCTGGCGGCCTGCCAGGCCAGATACCAGGCCCCGCGCACGGCCGGACAGCCACGCAGCAGCTCGCACAGGACCACTGCACACTCGGCCAGCGGCCGCTGTTCACGCACCAGGCGCTGCAGCAACTGCGCCTGCAATTCCAGCGCCTTCATTTGCTTCCGACTTTATCTAGTAGAAACACTATAAAACCTTGGTTCATATACCAATCCACCCTAGCACTCTCTATAAGTAAACCCAGCTTGCAGAAAGGCACGGGCCCACGCTGTCTCATCCAGAGCGGGTCCGTCCCCGGCAGTCATAACCAGAGCAAACAATCAGCCGCAGGTAACGTGCATGTCGATCTACGAACAGGGCCTGGCCCGCTCCCCCGTCAACCACATCGCCCTTTCCCCGCTGAGCTTCATCGAGCGCACGGCCGCCATCTACCCGCATTACCCGGCGGTTGTCCACGGCTCCATTCGCCGCAACTGGGCGGAAACCTACGCACGCTGCCGACGCCTGGCCTCGGCGCTGGCCGGTCGCGGCATCGGCAAGGGCGACACGGTGGCGGTCATGCTGCCCAACATCCCCGCCATGCTCGAGGCACACTTCGGCGTACCCATGATCGGCGCGGTGCTCAACACCCTGAACGTGCGCCTGGACGCCGAAGCCATCGCCTTCATGCTGCAGCACGGCGAGGCCAAGGCGCTGATCACCGACCGCGAGTTCCACGAGGTGATCCACGCCGCCGTGGGCATGCTTGGCCGGCCGATCCTGGTGATCGACGTGGACGATCCCGAATACGGCGAGGGCGAAGCGGTCAGCGACCTGGACTACGAGGCCTTCCTCACCGAAGGCGATCCGGAGTTCGCCTGGCAGTGGCCGGACGATGAATGGCAGGCCATCAGCCTCAACTACACCTCCGGCACCACCGGCAACCCCAAGGGCGTGGTCTACCACCACCGCGGCGCCTACCTGAACGCCCTGGGCAACCAGATGACCTGGTCGATGGGCATGCACCCGGTCTACCTGTGGACCCTGCCGATGTTCCACTGCAACGGCTGGTGCTACCCCTGGACCGTCACCGCGCTGGCCGGGGTGCACGTGTGCCTGCGCCGCGTCGATCCGCAGAAGATCCTCAACCTGATCCGCGACGAGCAGGTCACCCACCTGTGTGGGGCGCCCATCGTGCTCAACGCGCTGGTCAACATGCCGCCGGAGGCCAAGGGGGCCATCGATCATCCGGTGCATGCCATGGTCGCCGGCGCCGCGCCGCCGGCCAAGGTGATCGGCGCCGTGGAGGAAATGGGCATCAGGGTCACCCACGTGTACGGCCTCACCGAGGTGTACGGCCCGGTCACCGTGTGCGCCTGGCACGAGGAATGGGACGCGCTGAGCCTGGACGAGCGCGCGCGCATCAAGGCCCGCCAGGGCGTGCGCTACCCGACCCTGGAAGGGGTGATGGTCGCCGACCCGAAGACCCTCGAGCCGGTGCCGCGCGATGGCGAGACCATCGGCGAGATCTTCATGCGCGGCAACACGGTGATGAAGGGCTACCTGAAGAACCCCACCGCCACCCGGGAAGCCTTCCACGGCGGCTGGCTCCACACCGGCGACCTGGCCGTGTGGCACCCGGACGGCTACGTGGAAATCCGGGACCGCCTCAAGGACATCATCATTTCCGGCGGCGAGAACATCTCCACCATCGAGGTGGAGGGCGTGCTGTACCGCCACCCGGATGTGCTGGAGGCCGCCGTGGTGGCCCGCCCCGACGAAAAGTGGGGCGAGACGCCCTGCGCCTTCATCACTCTCAAGGCCGGCCATCAAGCCAGCGAGCAGCAGATCATCGAGTTCTGCCGCGAACACCTGGCGGCCTTCAAGGTGCCGCGCACCGTGGTCTTCACCCAGCTGCCCAAGACCAGCACCGGGAAGATCCAGAAGTACGTGCTGCGCGATATGGCCAAGGCCCTGTAGTGCGTGACCCGGGCAACCGCGAGGGTTGCCCGGCCTCAACCCGTTTCACAACAACAACAAGACGGCCGCGCCCCGTGCCCGGCCGACGGAGACTCTCATGCAGATGATTCATCGCAAGGACGGCGCCGAGCAGCCGTTCTGGGCCTTCGGCCCGTTCAAGGTTCGCCTGCCCTTCGTTCACTACCGCTGGGAAACCGCGGAGATGCTCCAGGCCCTGATCATGTTCGTGGTCAGCCTGGGCATGATCCCGCTGCTGGAGAAATACCTCGGCCTGCCCTACGACGTCGCCCTGGCCTACGTGGTGGTATGCGGCATCGGCTTCATGCTGCCGGCCCTGCTCGGCGTGCCGCTGGTGCCCGGCTGGATCACCCCCGGCATTCCCGTGGTGCTGCTGTTCCTGGGTAACTTCGAGCCCGGCCCGCAGGCCATCCAGGCGCTGTTCGCCCTGCAGTTCCTGGTGTTCCTGATCTTCCTGGTGCTCGGCGTGACCCGCCTCGGCAGCGTGCTGGTGCGGCTGATCCCCAACTCCATGAAGGGCGGCATCATCATCGGCGCCGGCATCGCCGCGCTGATCGGCGAGATCGACGCCGGCGGCCGCCTGGCCAACACGCCGGTTTCCCTGGTGCTGGGCAGCCTGATCTGTCTGTACCTTATGTTCTCGGTGTCCTTCAAGGGCCTCACCGAACGCCTGCCGTTCGCCCGCAAGATCGTCAACTACGGCATGGTGCCGGGCATGCTGGTGGCCATCTTCATCGGGATCGCGGTCGGCGAATACCCCATGCCGGACGTGAAATGGGGCATCACCGCACCGGCCTTCGGCGAAATGTGGAACTACCTGCCGTTCAGCGTCGGCTTCCCGGACGCCCAGGTGTTCCTGCTGGCCGTGCCCACCGCGGTGATCGCCTACGTGATCGCCTTCGGCGACATCATCGTCGGCCAGTCGCTGATGCAGCGCGCCGATGAGCTGCGCACCGATGAGCAGATCGACAACAACGTCGACCGCATCCACCTGGTGACCGCCATCCGCAACGCCCTGCATGCCTTCTTCGCGCCGTACCCGGGTCTGGCCGGGCCGCTGTGGACCGCGGTGGCCGCCACCATGGCCGAGCGCTACAAGTACGGCCGCAAGGCGATGGATTCCATCTACAGCGGCGCCGGCACCTTCTGGATCACCGGGTTCATCGCGCTGTTCATCCTGCCGCTGGTGAGCTTCTTCCAGCCGGTGCTGCCGATCGCCCTGTCCCTCACCCTCATCCTCACCGGCTATATCTGCCTGATGGTCGGCTTCGAGCAGCTCAACAACAATACCGAGCGCGGCATCGCCGGCACCATGGGCGTGGTGCTCGCGGTCTACGGCGCGGGCTGGGGCCTGGCCGCCGGCGCGGTGCTGTACATCCTGGTTGAACGTACCCATCTGCTGAAGTTCACCAGTGTGAAGGACCCTGTCAGCGGCTCCCCCAAGCAGGCCGACTGACCCTTGGGCCGGCGCCGCTCTCCACGCCGGCCCCTTTTTATTCCCCTGACGCCGCGGGCTCGTCCCGCGGCGCGCCATCGAGGACCCCGTGATGACCGACTACACCGCTCCCCTGCGCGACATGCGTTTCGTCCTCCATGAACTGTTTCAGGCCGCCGAGCTCTGGGCGCGCCTGCCGGCCCTCGCCGGCCAGGTGGACCGCGACACCGCCGACGCCATTCTCGAGGAGGCCGCCAAGGTCACCGGCCAACTGATCGCCCCGCTCAGCCGTGACGGCGACGAGCAGGGTGCCCGGTGGCAGGATGGCGCGGTGAGCACGCCGGAGGGCTTCCGCGAGGCCTGGGCGACCTACGTGCAGGGCGGCTGGGTCGGCCTGAGCGGCAATCCCCAGTACGGCGGCATGGGCATGCCCAAGATGCTCGGCATCGCCTTCGAGGAGATGCTCTATGGCGCCGATTCCAGCTTCTCCCTCTATTCCGCGCTGACCGCCGGCGCCTGCCTGGCCATCGACGCCCACGCCGACGAGCAACTGCGCAACACCTACCTGCCGCCCATGTACGAAGGCCGCTGGGCCGGCTCCATGTGCCTGACCGAGGCCCATGCCGGCAGCGACCTGGGGCTGATCCGCACCCGCGCCGAACCACGGGCCGACGGCAGCTACGCCATCAGCGGCAGCAAGATCTTCATCACCGGCGGCGAACAGGACCTCACCGAGAACATCATCCATCTGGTGCTGGCGCGCCTGCCCGACGCCCCCGCCGGGCCGAAGGGCATCTCGCTGTTCCTGGTGCCCAAGGTGCTGGTCAACGCCGACGGCTCGCTGGGCGCGCGCAACGCGGTGAGCTGCGGCTCCATCGAGCACAAGATGGGCATCAAGGCCTCGGCGACCTGCGTGATGAACTTCGACGGCGCCACCGGCTGGCTGATCGGCGAACCCAACCGCGGCCTGGCGGCGATGTTCACCATGATGAACTACGAGCGTCTGTCCATCGGCATCCAGGGCATCGGCTGCGCCGAAGCCTCCTTCCAGAATGCCGTGGCCTACGCCTGCGATCGCCTGCAGGGCCGCGCCGCCAGTGGCCCGGTCAGTGCCGACAGGGCCGCCGACCCGATCATCGTGCACCCGGACGTGCGCCGCATGCTGCTGACCATGAAGGCCATGACCGAGGGCGGCCGCGCCTTCGCCTGCTTCGTCGGCCAGCAGCTCGACCTGGCCCGCCACGCCGAGGACGCCGACGAACGCCGCGACGCCGAGGCGCTGGTGGCGCTGCTCACCCCGGTGGCCAAGGCCTTCTTCACCGACAGCGGACTGGAAAGCTGCGTGCTCGGCCAGCAGGTCCTCGGCGGCCACGGCTATATCCGCGAATGGGGCCAGGAACAGCGGGTGCGCGACGTGCGCATCGCGCAGATCTACGAAGGTACCAACGGCATCCAGGCGCTGGACCTGCTCGGCCGCAAGGTGGTCGCCGATGGCGGCGCCAACCTGCGCCACTTCTGCGCCCTGATGCGCGAGTCCGCCACCACCGGCCCGTATGCCGAGGAGCTGCGCAGCGCCATCGAGCGTCTGGAGGCGACCAGCGGCTGGCTGCTGGAACAGGCCCGCCACAACCCGACCGAGATCGGTGCCGCTTCGGTCGACTACCTGCACCTGTTCGGCTATACCGCCTACGCCTGGCTGTGGGCACGCATGGACCAGTTGGCCGAGCAGCGCCACGCCGAGGAGCCGGATTTCTATGCCGGCAAGCGCGCCACCGCGGAATTCTTCTTCCGCCGTCTGCTGCCGCGCACCCTGGCGCTGGAGGCGAGCATCCGCGCCGGCGGTGAGGTGCTGTACCGGCTGGACGCGGCGCAGTTCGCTACCAATGGCTGATAGCCCCGGCATGCGGAAACACCCACCATTTCCCGCACTTGCGCGGCGCACCCCTCGCTTCAGCGTCGCGCTTTTTTATTCCGCCACCCGGCCTGGCCGGGCGGCGCATGGCGTAGAGAACTACTATGAGAACCCTGACCACTCTTCTGGGCAACAGCCAGAAGCTCGATGGCGGCGCCATGTTCGGCAACGCCCCCAAGGCCATGTGGGAACGCTGGATGCAGCCCGACGAGCAGAATCGCATCGACCTGGGGTGCCGCGCCCTGCTGGTGCGCGAGCCCGGGCGCAACATCCTCGTCGAATCCGGCATCGGCGCCTTCTTCGCCCCGGATCTCAAGCAGCGCTACGGCGTCCAGGAAGACCACCACGTCCTGCTCGACAACCTGGCGGCCGTCGGCCTCACGCATGAAGACATCGACCTGGTGGTGCTGACCCACCTGCACTTCGACCACGCCGGCGGCCTGCTCGCCGCCTGGGAGGAAGGCCAGCCGTCGCGCCTGCTGTTCCCCAACGCTCGCTTCCTGGTCGGTCGCCGCCAGTGGAAGCGCGCCCAGCATCCGCACCCGCGCGATCGCGCCTCGTACATTCCCGAACTGCTGGTGCTGCTGGAGGAAAGCGGACGCCTGGAGCTGCTCGACGAAACCCCCGACTGCGCGCTGCTCGGCGACGGCTGGCGCCTGCACTGGAGCGACGGGCACACCCCCGGTCAGATGCTGCCGGAGATCGCCATGCCCGATGGGCCGGTGCTCTACCCCGCCGACCTGATCCCCGGCGCGCCCTGGGTGCACCTGCCGATCACCATGGGTTACGACCGCTTCCCGGAAGGCCTGATCGAAGAGAAGGAAATGCTCCTGGAGCGCATGCTGATCAACCGCGGTCGCCTGGTGTTCACCCACGACCCGAAGGTGGCCATGGGCCGCGTGACCCGCGA
>DATGNS010000197.1:0-4416 GCA_035306625.1 Pseudomonas sp.
CGCCGATGCTGCCGTGGAACCGCAGCACGGCGTGCTGGCCTGCAGGAAGATCCTCAACACCTACGGCATCAAGCCGCGCGCCTGGCGCGCGGGGTTGCCGGCGCTGCTGGATCGCTATTTCCGGCAGGGGGCGAACTGAGGCCTTCGGGAGGTCTTGTGGGGTCGGCTGAAACAAACCTGGCCCGCAATGCAGCGCTCCAGTCGTGTCTGGGCCCGCAAACGAAAAACGCCCCGCAGTGCGGGGCGTTCCTGGATGGCTAAACGCTTAGAACTTGTAGCCTAGGCCGACCATGTAGACCAACGGGTCGACGTCGACGCTGACAGTGGTCTTTTGAACGTTCAGGGCTCCCGGCCCTTTCACGGTGGCGTCGGTGCCGATATCGATATAGCGGATCTGTGCGTTGATCATCAGCTTGTCATTCAGCATGTAGTCGGCGCCGACCTGGAAGGCCAGGCCGAAGGAGCTGTCGAGGCTCAGATCGCTGAACTGCTGGGCCTTGCGATTGGCGGTCAGCTTTTCGTCGAAGAACACGGTGTAGTTAAGGCCCACGCCCACGTAGGGCTGAAAGGCGGCCTTGCTGTCCAGCGGGTAGTACACCACGCTCAGGGTCGGCGGCAGGTGAGTGACTTCGCCCAGCTTGCCATCCAGGCCGGTTTCATTAAGAACCTTATTCAGACCCTTCACATGCACGTCATGGGTGAAGGGAGTGGCGGCCAGCAGCTCGACACCGACCTTGTCGGTCAGCATGTACGCGAAGTTCAAACCCAGCTGGGTGTTGCTGTCCACGGTGGCCTCGGTGCCGGTCAAAGCGGTTCCATCCACTTTGAGTGCACCACTGTCCCCATTCGGATCCACCATTACCGCACCCGCTCGAACGATGATGTCCCCCGCCTGGTGGGCGTGGGCAAGCGGAGCGGCAATGGCCAGGGCCAGAGCGGAAGCAGCAAACAGAGTCTTGCGCATGGGGTTACTCCATGGTTGTCGTGTTGGTGTAACCCATGGTGCGCCTGTGGTTATTCGCCATTTTTGATCTGGCTCAATGGTACCAAGGTCGTAGCTGCGACAGCTTGTCCCTGCTGCCAATGTGCCTTTACAGGTCACCTTCCTCGTAGGGCAGGATCTTCTCGGCGCGGATGTGATAGCCCGCCTCGGCCAGTTCGCTGCTGATCTCTCCCACCTTCATCGCACCCTCGATCCAGAACGGCTGCCACAGCTCCTGGATGGGCACCCCCAGCGGGCTGACCGCGTGCACGATCTGGTTCGACGGCGGTGGCGGCACATGGATGCAGGCGCCATAGAAGGGCACCAGCAGGAACTCGATGACCCGACCGCGCTCGTCCATGTCCAGGGGCACGATATAGCCCGGCAGGCGCACCCGCTGCCCGTCCAGCGCCTGTACCACCGGCTGGCCGGTGGCCTGGGGCATGCTGGTGATCCCCTCGGCATCGCCCAGCAGGACGTCGCCCAGTTCGGCCAGATCATGCAGCGGCATTTCCGGGTAGACCGGTGGCGGAGCGTCGGCCGGCACCAGATCATCCCAGGTCAGCTGGCGTACCTGGGCGGCATGCAGTGGCAGGCTCAGGGTCAGCAGCAGGGCAAGCAGGATACGCAGCATGTGACTACCTCAGAGGCGGATCGACAGGCCGTCGGCCAGGGATTGGCGGTAGGCGCGCCAGGCCGGCAGGGTACCCATCAGCAGGCCGGCGAGGAAGATGGCGCCCAGCAGTCCCCACTCGTGCAGACTCGGCGCGCTCAGCGGCAGGTTGAGGCCGAAATGGCTCTGCAGCGGCGCCTGCGCGGCCAGCAGTCCCAGATAGAGCAGCGCCAGGCCGAGCAGGATGCCGGCCAGCGTCAGGGCACCGGCTTCCAGGATCAGCAAGCCGGCGATATGCCAGGGTCGCGCACCGACCGAACGCAGGATTGCCATTTCCCGGCGCCGTTCGTTGAGGCTGGACAGGATGGCGGTCAGCATGCCGATCAGGCCGATGAGCACCACGAACAGGGACACCACGAACAGGGCCTGTTCGGCGACGCCCATCAGGCTCCACAGCTCCTGCAGGGCGACCCCGGGCAGGATGGCCAGCAGGGGCTCACCACCGTACTGGTTGATTTCCCGCTGCAGGGCAAAAGTGCCCGCACGGCTGTGCAGGCCGACCATGAAGGCGGTGATCTGCTTCGGCTGCAGGTCCAGGGTGCGCGCCCGCTCCGCGTCGATCCGTGCGGCGCCGCGCGCCGGCATCCCGTTGCGCCAGTCCACATGCAGCGCCTCCATTCCCTGCAGGGGAATGTGCAGGGTGCGGTCCACGGGGGTGCCGGTACGCTTGAGGATGCCGACGATGCGGAACGGCTTGTCGTCGTGGTGGGTCAGGCTGACCCGCGCCACGCCATGGGCCAGGATGATTTCCTGCTCCAGCCGGTAACCCAGGCTGGCCGCCACCTCGGCGCCGAGCACCACCTCGAAGGGATCCTCGGCAAAGGCGCGGCCGGCCGCCAGCTGCAGGCGCTGCTGGCGCCCGTAACGCAGGTGCTCGAAGTAGTCCGTGCTGGTGCCCACCACCCGGTAGCCCCGGTGGGAGTCGCCCAGCGACAGCGGGATCGCCCATTTCACCCGTGGGTGCTCGGCGAAGCGCTGATAGCTTGCCCAGCGGATGTTGTTGGTGGCGTTGCCGATGCGGAACACCGAGTACAGCAGCAGGTTCACCGCGCCGGAGCGGGCACCGACGATCAGGTCGGTACCGCTGACTGTGCTGGCGAAGCTGCCGCGCACCTCCGTGCGCGTACGCTCCACGGCCAGCAGCAGGCAGACCGACAGGGCAACGGCGAACAGGGTCAGCAGAACCGTGAAACGGCGATTGGCCAGGCTGGCCAGCGCCAGGCGTAGCAATGGCATGTCAGATCTCCGGACGCTGCCCGGCGCGATTCAGCTCGGGCAGTGACAGCGCGCGGTCGAACAGCGGGGCCAGTCCCTGATCGTGGCTGACGAACAGCAGGCTGGCGCCCGCCGCGCGGCACTCGGCAAACAGCAGTTGCAGGAAGGCCTCGCGATTGTCCGCATCCAGGGCGGAAGTGGGCTCGTCGGCGATGATCAGCTCGGGCTGGCCGATCAGGGCGCGGGCGGCGGCTACCCGCTGCTGCTGGCCGATGGACAGCGCCGCGGCCGGCCGGTGATGCAGCGCGGCGGGCAGGCCCAGGCCCTCCAGCAGGCTGGCAACCGCCTGGCCCACGCCACCCTGTCGCGCCACGGCCCGCTGACGGCGCAGGGACGAGAAGCGGCAGGGCAGGGCGACGTTCTCGGCCACGGAGAGGAAAGGCAGCAGGTTGAACTGCTGGAAGACGTAGCCGGTGTGGTCGACCCGGAAGCGGTCCCGTTCGGCGGAGCCCAGGCGCGCCAGGTCCTGACCCAGCAGGCGCACCTGGCCGCGCTGGGGTACCTGGACACCGCCCAGCAGACCGAGCAGGGTGGTATTGCCGCTGCCGGACGGGCCGCGCAGGAACAGGGACTCGCCACGCAGGAGCTGGAAGGCAGGGATGTCGAGCAGCTCGGGTTGGCCGGGCCAGGCGAAGCCGAGCTGATGGATTTCAAGCAGAGGGTCGGTCACGGCAACGGATCAGAAATGCAGGACGGGGGCACGAGGATTGAGGGTCTGGCCCTTCTGCCCCTGTGGGCCGATCAGTTGTACCTCGATTACCTGCAGGCCCGGATACTGGCGAAACAGGTTGCGCAGGTCCAGGGAACGCAGGACCTGGGGGCGCGCGCAGGCGAACTGGTAGTAGGCGTGAATGTCATGGTGCGGATCGGCCGGAGCGGCTTCGGCCTCCTCGTCATGCAGGGCCAGGTGGTCCTCGTCCACGCTCGCGGCGCTGAACAGGTCGCTGGTCACGGCCTCGCGCTCGAGGGTGCAACCGGCGTCGGCGGGCTGAAGGGCGAAGGCCTTTTCCGGCTGGGCCAGGTAGTCGCGCACGGCATTCAGGCGTGCCTGTTCCCGGGCATTGGCCGGCGCGCGCTCGAAACCGAGGAAGTTCACTGCCGGGCCATGCAGCTCCAGCTCCAGCAGCCTGCCTTCCAGGGCCACGTCCAGGCGTGCCTCGCCGTGTACGTGGGCCTGCAGGGGGTCGTGTTCGTGGCTGCGGTGGTCATGGGCATGGGCCATGCCGCCGAGCAGCAGCAGGAGTGGGGGCAGAAGGTAATGCATATGAGCTCCCAGGGATGAACGATGGAAGTTCGCGCGGATGAGTTTGTTACCTTATAACCTTAACCGCGCGCCCGCGCCAGCATTTCGCCAGAACGGGCGCGCGCCGGCTCAGTACAGGGCCTGATACAGGCGGCGGCGGTAGTTGGTCACCAGCGGATCCTCGTTGCCCAGCAGATCGAACACCTGCAGCAGCGTCTTGTGGGCCAGGCCGTCGGCATAGTG
>DATGNS010000198.1:0-38754 GCA_035306625.1 Pseudomonas sp.
CTGATGCCCCTGGTCCAGGCGCTGGCACCCTTGCCGGACGAGGCCCGCGCCTGGCTGCAGGGGCTGCAGCCGGAGGGGCAGCTGCGCAACATCCTGCTCAGCTATGCACCGGGGGCGGTGCCCTTGGAGCGTCTGAGCTACTCGCTGAACCTGGATCAGGTGCGCTTCTCCGCCCACGGTGGCGTCCCTGCCGCCGCAGGCGTGTCGGGCAGCCTGGAAGGCACCCTGCAGGCGGGCGTGCTGCGCCTCGACAGTCACGATCTGAGTCTGCATCTGCCCCGGCTGTTCGCCGAGGCCTGGCACTATCGTCGCGCTCGCGGTCGCCTGGACTGGAACTGGAATGATGCGGGCCTGCGTCTGTGGGCGCCCTACCTGCAGCTGGAGGGGGAAGAGGGACGCCTGACCGGCGATTTCCTGCTGAATCTGGCCCGCGCGCCGGAGGACGAAGACTACATGGACCTGCGCATCGCCCTGCAGGATGGCGATGCGCGTTTTACCGACAAGTACCTGCCCACGGTCATCAGCCCGGCGCTGGACGACTGGCTGCGACGCGCCATCCGGGCGGGGACGGTGGACGAGGGCTTCTTCCAGTACCAGGGCGCCCTGAACGCCGACGCTTCCCGGGAAGCACGCAGCATGGCTCTGTACTTCCGGCTGCGCGAGGCCGAGCTGGACTACCAGCCGGGCTGGCCCGCGCTGCGCGAAGGGCGCGGCGAACTGTTCATGGAGAATGGCGGCTTGCGGGTCGCCCTGAGCGGCGGGCGCCTGCTGGACAGTCGCATCCGCGAGGCGGACATCCGGGTGCCGCGCGCTGCAGCCGATGAACCCGCTCATCTGTTGGTGGATGCGCGACTGCAGAGCTCGGTGGCTGACGGCCTGCGCATCCTGCAGGACAGCCCGCTGCCCACTGCCGAGACCTTCGCGGCCTGGTCGGGGGAAGGAGCGCTGGAGACCCGGCTGCAACTGGACATCCCCCTGGCCGCGGGTCATGTGCCGCGTGCCGATGTGCGTTTCAGCGCCAATGGGGCCCGACTCAGCCTGCCCTACATGCCGGGGCTGGACATCGAGGCCGTGCAGGGCGACTTCCGCTTCGATACCGCTCGTGGTTTCAGTGCGCGGGGGCTGAAGGCGCGCTTCCTCGAGGAGACCCTGCAAGGACGTATCGATACCGAAATCCTGGCCGATCGTCAGCGTACCCTGGTGGATGTCCAGGGGCGCATGCCGGTGGATCGTCTGGCCCAGTGGCTGGACTATCGCGGACCGCTGCCGGCCAGCGGCCGGCTGCCTTATCGGCTGCGCCTGCGCCTGGATGGTCGGGACAGTCAGCTGCGCGTCGATTCCAGTCTGCAGGGCGTGGCCATCGACATGCCGGCCCCCTTTGGCAAGCGTGCTGCTGAGGCCCGCTACGCGGACTGGCGCATGAGTCTGGGCGGTGAGCAGCGCCACTGGCTCGATTACGGTGAGTTTCTCAGTCTGGTGCTGAGCCTGCCGGACAAGGACTGGCAGCGGGTGCGCGGCGAGGTCCGGCTGGGCCTGGGACTGGCGCCTCCGCCCAGCGCGCCCGGGCTGCGCCTGCGGGGTCAGCTTGCCGATCTGGACGTGGGCGCCTGGCGCCAATTCCTGGCGCGCTATCCCCGATCCGCCGGGGAGAGCACGGAGCCCTTCCCGCTGCGCGAGGCGCGGCTGCATGTCGGTCGCCTGGTCGGGGTGGGCATCGATCCCGAAGACCTGCTGCTGGTGCTCAGACGCGCCGGCCAGGGCTGGGCCGTGGAGCTGGACAGCCGGGTGATCGCCGGCGAGCTTCTGGTTCCCGATGGGGAACGGCAGCCGATCCGTGTGCAGCTGGAACATCTGCACCTGCCGGCGCCGACTCCGGGTGGAACGCCAGGTGATGCCCTGGCCAGCATTGATCCGACCACCCTGCCGCCGGTGGATCTGCAGATCGAGCGTGTGCTGCTGGGTGACGAGCTGCTGGGCAAGTGGTCGTTCCGCGCGCGGCCCAGCGGCACGGGCTGGGGGGTGAGCGAGCTGGCCATGGACCTCAAGGGGCTGCAGATCGCCGGCGACGGCGGCTGGACGCGAAATAACGGCAAAGATGGCAGTTGGTTCCGCGGTCGCGTATATGGCGATGATCTGGGCAAGGTGTTGCAGGCCTGGGGCTTTGCGCCCACCGCCACCAGCGAGCGCTTTCGCCTGGACCTGGACGGCAGCTGGCCCGGGTCGCCGATCGCCCTGCGCCTGGCCAACTTCTCCGGGACTCTCGACGCCGACCTGCGCAACGGGCAGCTGTCGGAACTGCAGGGCTCCGCCTCCGCGGTGCGCGTCTTCGGGCTGTTGAACTTCGATGCCATCGGGCGTCGTCTGCGTCTGGACTTCCGGGACCTGTTCGGCAGCGGCCTCAGCTATGATCGGGTGCGAGGCAAACTGCTGGCCCGGGATGGGGTCTATAGCAATATGACACCAACCACCCTGACCGGTCCCTCGGCCAACCTCGAACTGACCGGCCGGTTGGACCTGGTGCAGGAGCAGGTGAATGTGCGGATGCTGGTCACTCTGCCGTTGACCAATAACCTGAGCCTGGCCGCGCTGATTGCCGGGGCGCCGGTGGTAGGCGGCGCGCTCTACCTGGTGGACAAGCTGCTCGGCGGTCAGATGCTGCGCTTTGCCGCCGTCGAATATTCGATCAGTGGCCCGCTGGCCTCGCCACGCATCACCCCCGGAAAAGCGAAGGAATGAAGCCATGATCCTGGCCGCCATCCAGATGGTCAGCGGTGCTGACGTGCCGACCAACCTGCGCGCCGCCCGGCGACTGCTCGAGCAGGCCGCCGAGGGTGGCGCGCGACTGGCCGTGCTGCCGGAGAACTTCGCCGCCATGGGACATGGGGATCCGCTGTCCCTGGCCCTCCTGGAAGCCCATGGCCAGGGTCCGGTGCTGCCCTGGCTGGCGCGTACCGCCCGTGATCTGGGGCTTTGGATCGTCGCCGGCACCCTGCCCCTGCCGCCGGATGGCGCGCCGCTGGCCAGGCCCCGGGCCTGCTCCCTGCTGATCGATGACCGCGGTGAGCGGGTGGCCCGCTATGACAAGCTGCACCTGTTCGATGTGCAGGTGGGCGATGCCCGGGGCAGCTATCGCGAGTCGGCGGACTATGATCACGGCGAACATCTGGTGGTGGCCGAGACGCCGGTCGGGTGCCTGGGGCTTACGGTCTGTTACGATCTGCGCTTTCCCGAGCTGTATACGGCCCTGCGTCAGCGCGGTGCGGAAGTGATCAGCGTGCCGGCCGCCTTTACCGCGGTGACCGGCGCCGCGCACTGGGAGGTGCTGATTCGCGCCCGGGCCATCGAGACCCAGTGTTACCTGCTGGCCGCCGGTCAGGGAGGCGAGCACCCCGGGCCCCGGGAGACCCATGGCCATTCGGCCATCGTCGACCCGTGGGGCGTCCTGCATGCCGGACCGCCGCGTGGCGAGGGGGTATGCCTGGTGCGGCGCGACCCGCAGGCCCAGGCCGGCATTCGCCAGAACATGCCGGTGCATGCGCACCGGCGCTTTTCAGTGGCGTTCGCGGCAACGCGTACGCAGCAACCGGAGTGACCATGAACGATCTTGTACGGCCTGTGAGCGAACGGCTGCTGGTACCGGGAGGCCTGAGCATCGAGCAGTTGCCGAGTCTGCTGGGCGAACTGGCGGGTCCGGGCATCGATGCCGCCGACCTGTTCTTCCAGGCGCTGGTATCCGAGTCCTGGGTACTGGAGGACGGCATCGTCAAGGAAGGCAGCTTCCATCTCGATCAGGGTGTGGGCGTGCGGGCCCAGTCCGGCGAGAAGACCGGCTTCGCCTACAGCAATGCCATCAACGAGCAGGCGCTGAGTGCAGCCTGCCGTGCCGCGCGCTCGATTGCCCGCGCCGGCCAGCAGGGTCGGGTGCAGGCCTTTGCAGCGCCCGAGGTCCGGCATCTGTACGCCCATGAGAATCCCCTCGATGTGCTGGAACGCACCGCCAAGGTGGAGCTGCTCAAGCGCATCGACCGGGCCACCCGCGCGCTGGATCCGCGCATCCAGCAGGTGACCGTCAGCCTGGCCGGCGTCTGGGACCAGGTGCTGGTCGCCGCCAGCGACGGCAGCCTGAGCGCCGATATCCGCCCGCTGGTGCGCTTCAACGTCAGCGTCATCGTCGAGCAGAACGGTCGCCGCGAGCGCGGCAGCCATGGCGGTGGCGGACGCACCGACTATCGCTACTTCCTGGAGCAGTTGGGCGAGCACGAAGACCGAGCCATGGGTTATGCCCGGGAGGCCCTGCGCCAGGCGCTGGTGAATCTGGAAGCGATTCCGGCGCCGGCCGGTACCCTGCCGGTGGTGCTCGGTCCCGGCTGGTCCGGCGTGCTGCTCCACGAGGCGGTGGGCCATGGCCTGGAAGGCGACTTCAACCGCAAGGGCAGCTCGGCCTACAGCGGGCGGATCGGCGAGAAGGTGGCCTCGCCGCTGTGCACCATCGTCGACGACGGCACCCTGGAAGGGCGGCGCGGCTCGCTCAGCGTGGACGACGAGGGCACGCCGACCCGCTGCACCACGCTGATCGAGAACGGCGTGCTCAAGGGCTACATGCAGGACAAGCTGAATGCGCGCCTGATGGGTACAGCCTCGACCGGCAACGGGCGGCGCGAGTCCTATGCGCACCTGACCCTGCCGCGCATGACCAACACCTACATGCTGGCCGGGCAGAGCGAGCCGGAGGAGATCATCCGTTCGGTGAAGCGTGGCCTGTTCTGCGCCAGCCTGGGCGGCGGCCAGGTGGACATCACCAGCGGCAAGTTCGTGTTCTCCACCAGCGAGGCCTACCTGATCGAGGACGGGCGGATCACCGCCCCGGTGAAGGGGGCGACCCTGATCGGCAACGGGCCGGAAGTGATGACCCGAGTGTCCATGGTCGGCAACGACCTGGCTCTGGACAGCGGCGTGGGCACCTGTGGCAAGGAAGGCCAGTCGGTGCCGGTCGGCGTCGGCCAGCCGACGCTCAGGATCGACGCCATCACCGTGGGCGGGACGGGCGCCTGAGGCCTGCCATGTCAGCGCAGGCCGCGTTGCCGCTCGTCCAGCTCGCGCAGGTACTTGAACACCTTGCGCGCCGCGGCCGGCGGCTTGTTGTGGGCCGCTTCGTGCTGGGCTTGACGCAGCAGGCCGCGCAGGTGCTGGCGATCGGTGTCCGGGTAGCTGGCCAGGAAGGCCTCGAAATCCGCGTCGCCACCGGCCAGCAGGCGGTCACGCCAGCGCTCCAGGGCATGGAATCGCTCGTTGTATTCCCGGGTCGAGGCGTCGAGCTGGTCGACCAAGGCGAGAATCGCCGGAATGTCCTGATCGCGCATCAGCTTGCCGATGTACTGCACGTGGCGCTTCTTCGCCGCGTTGGCGGTGTGCTTGGGGGCGTCGGCCAGCGCGCGGCGCAGGGGTTCGGTGAGCGGCAGGCGATCCTGCAGTTCGGGCTTGAGGCCCGCCAGGCGCTGTCCCAGTTCCTGCAGGGCGTGCAGTTCGCGCTTGACCTGGGACTTGCTCTTCTCTTCGGGGAAGTCGTCGTGAAATTCAGACATGGGGCACATCCGGTGGATAATGCCGTCATGATAACAGCAGCCCGCTCCGGCAGCCTGTCGCCAGGCGGGGCGGATGAGGGGTCGTGGCCCGGATCGCGGCCGGAGAAGCGAGATGAATGACATCGAGAAGGTGGGGCCGCAGATGCTGCCGGCCCTCAAGGACAAGGTCGAACGGATCATCGCCGAAGCCCGGCGCCAGGGCGCGAGCGACTGCGAGGTGTCGGTCAGTGCCGGGCAGGGGCTGAGCACCACGGTGCGCCAGGGGGAGGTGGAAACGGTCGAGTTCAACCGCGACCAGGGGTTCGGCATCACCGTTTTCCTCGGCCAGCGCAAGGGCTCCGCCAGCACCTCGGCGGTCGAGGAGGGCGCCATCCGCGAGACGGTGGCCGCCGCCCTGGCCATCGCCCGCCATGCCTCGGAAGATGATTGCGCGGGACTGGCCGACGCCGAGCTGATGGCCCGGGACCTGCCCGACCTGGATCTCTATCATCCCTGGGACATCGAGCCGGAGGAGGCCATCGAGCTGGCGCTGCGCTGCGAGGCGGCCGCCTTCGAGCATGACCCGCGCATCCGCAACGCGGACGGCACCGGCCTGAGCAGCTACCTGGGCTGCCGGGTATACGGCAACAGCCACGGGTTCGTCGGCGGCTATGCCAGTAGCCGCCACAGCCTGAGCTGCGTGATGATCGCCGAGGGCGAAGGCCAGATGCAGCGCGACTACTGGTACGACGCCAGCCGGATCGGCAGCGAGCTGGCCGACGCCCGGCTCATCGGTCAGCGGGCAGCGGAGCGGGCGGTGCGTCGCCTCGGCGCGCGGGCGATACCGACCTGCGAGGTGCCGGTACTCTTTTCCCCCGAGCTGGCCACCGGATTGTTCAATCATTTCCTGGGCGCCATCGCCGGCGGCAACCTGTACCGCAAGGCATCGTTCCTGGAGGGCGCGCTGGGTCAGCGGCTGTTCCCGGAGTGGCTGACCATCGACGAGCGCCCGCACATTCCCCGCGCGCTGGGCAGCGCGGCGTTCGACGGCGACGGCCTGGCCACCTATGCCAAGCCCTTCGTCCAGGACGGCGAGCTGGTTTCCTACTTGCTGGGCACCTACTCGGGCCGCAAGCTGGGCATGCCGAGCACCGCCAATGCCGGCGGGGTGCACAACCTGTTCGTCACCCACGGCGACGAGGATCAGGCCGCGCTGCTGCGGCGCATGGGTCGCGGCCTGCTGGTCACCGAGCTGATGGGGCAGGGGTTGAATCTGGTCACCGGCGACTATTCCCGGGGCGCCGGCGGCTACTGGGTGGAAAACGGCGAGATCCAGTTCCCGGTGCAGGAAGTGACCATCGCCGGCAACCTGCGGGACATGTTCCGGCAGATAGTGGCCATAGGCAGTGACCTGGAAACGCGCGGCACCATCCGAACCGGCTCGGTGCTGATCGAGAGGATGACGGTCGCGGGGCGATGAGGGAGGCGGGTTACTCGCCTTCGCCGAAACGGTCGTTGATCAGTGCCACCAGGGCATCCAGCGCCTCCTGCTCCTGATCGCCTTCGGTGCGCAGGTGCAGCGAGGTGCCCTGACCGGCGGCCAGCATCATGACTGCCATGATGCTCTTGCCATCCACCAGGGAGTCGGGCGTGTGCCCGAGCTGCACGCGGCACGGATAGCGCCCGGCAGTGGCCACGAACTTGGCGGCGGCACGGGCATGCAGGCCGAGCTTGTTGATGATGGTGACTTGGCTGACGGGCATGGGTGGCAGGTCCGGGGCTAGCGCAGGTCGCGATGGCGAACCTGGACGTTCTTGAATTGGGCCTTCAGCGTCGCCCCCAGGCGTTCGGCCAGGTATACCGAGCGGTGCTGGCCGCCGGTGCAGCCCACGGCGATGGTGACATAGGAGCGATTGCTGGCGGCAAAGCGCGGCAGCCATTTCTGCAGGTAGGCGGCGATGTCCTGGAACATCTCCTCAGCCTCCGGCTGGGCTGCCAGGTACTCGATCACCGGCGCATCCAGCCCGCTGAAGTCCCGTAGCTCCGGCTTCCAGTAGGGGTTGGGCAGGCAGCGCACATCGAACACCAGGTCGGCGTCCACCGGCATGCCGCGCTTGAAGCCGAAGGATTCCACCAGGAAGGCGGTGCCGGGCTCGGGCTTGTTGAGCAGGCGCAGCTTGAGGGTATCGCGCAACTGGTAGAGGTTCAGGTTGGTGGTGTCGATCTTCAGGTCGGCCAGGTCGCTGATCGGGCCCAACAGCAGGTGCTCGTCCTGGATCGCCTCGGCCAGCGAGCGGGTGTCATTGGTCAGCGGATGGCGCCGCCGAGTCTCCGAGAAGCGCTTGAGCAGGGTCTCGTCATCGGCGTCCAGATACAGCACATCGCAGTGGATATGTCGGGCGCGCACCTCCTCCAGCAGCTCCGGGAAGCGCTGCAGGTGGCTGGGCAGGTTGCGCGCGTCGATGGACACGGCCACCTGTGGATGCAACAGCTCGGTGTGCACCAGGGCGCGCTCGGCCAGCTCCGGCAAAAGGCCGGCGGGCAGGTTGTCGATGCAATAGAAGCCGTTGTCCTCGAGGACATCCAGAGCGGTGCTCTTGCCCGACCCGGAGCGACCGCTGACGATGATCAGGCGCATGTCAGCTCAATTCGTCCACGACGGTCTGGTAGAGCGATTCACTGCTGTCGGCCTGGCGCAGCCGTTGGCGAATTTCCTCATTCTCCAGCAGACTGGCGATCTGGCGGAGCAGTTCCAGGTGTTCGTCGGTGGCCGCCGGGGGCACCACCAGCACGAACAGCAGGTCGACCGGAGCGCCATCCACCGCGTCAAAGTCGACGGGGGTTTCCAGGCGCAGCACGGCACTGATCGGTGCGTTGCAGTTGGGCAGACGGCAGTGGGGAATGGCGATGCCGTTGCCGAATCCGGTGGAGCCCAGACGCTCGCGGGCAATCAGGGCTTCGAACAGTTCTCCGGCGTCCAGGCCGGGCTGCTCGCGGGCAATCAGGTTGGCGATGAATTCCAGTACGCGCTTCTTGCTGCCGCCCGGGACGTTCACCTGGGAACGCCCGGGGGTCAGGATGCTTTCGAGTCGGATCATGGTATGGGTTCAGCGGACGGTTGCGCCCTGTTCGCGGTTCAGGCGTTTTTCCTTGGCCTTGATCAGCTGGCGGTCGAGCTTGTCCACCAGCAGATCGATGGCGGCGTACATGTCCTCGTGCTCCGCGCTGGCAACCACCTCGCCACCGGCAATATGCAGGGTAGCGTCGACTTTCTGCTGCAGCTTTTCAACCTGCATGATCACCTGGACATTGGTGATACGGTCGAAGTGCCGCTCCAGTCGAGCAAACTTGTCCTCGACGTAGCTGCGCATGGCTTCAGTCACATCCAGCTGGTCACCACTGATGTTGACTTGCATACCCTGTTCTCCTTCTTGCCGTTGAGAGCGCCCCGACCCCTGCGGTGAGGCTGCGGATCACTTTGAGTTTCCAAGGTTTCCTTGGCATTGACCCTAATCATTCCCGCGTCGTTAAACAAGCCTGGCGCGTTTCACATCAGTCGCTTACGCTCGCTGGATGGTGCGATGCCGAGGGACTCCCGGTACTTGGCCACGGTGCGGCGCGCCACCTGGATGCCCTGTTCTTCCAGCAGGCTGGCGATCTTGCTGTCGCTCAGCGGCTTGCGCGGATTTTCCGCAGCCACCAGCTTCTTGATGATGGCGCGGATGGCCGTGGAGGAGCATTCGCCGCCCTCAGCGGTGCTGACATGGCTGGAGAAGAAGTACTTCAGCTCGAAGATGCCGCGCGGCGTGTGCATGTACTTCTGGGTGGTGACCCGCGAAATGGTCGACTCGTGCATGCCCACCGCCTCGGCGATGTCATGCAGGACCAGCGGTTTCATGGCCTCTTCGCCGTATTCGAGGAAGCCGCGCTGGTGCTCGACGATCTGGCTGGCAACCTTCATCAGCGTCTCGTTGCGGCTCTGCAGGCTCTTGATGAACCAGCGCGCCTCCTGCAGCTGGTTGCGCAGGAAGGTGTTGTCGGCGCTGGTGTCGGCGCGGCGCACCAGGCCCGCGTACTGCGGGTTGACGCGCAGGCGCGGCAACGCCTCCTGATTGAGCTCCACCACCCAGCGGTCCTTGTCCTTGCGCACGATCACGTCAGGGACAATGTACTCGGGCTCGCTGGACTCGATCTGCGAGCCGGGGCGCGGATTGAGGCGCTGGATCAGCTCGATGACCTGTCGCAATTCGTCTTCCTTGAGCTTCAGGCGGCGCATCAGCTGTGAATAGTCACGGTTGCCCAGCAGGTCGAGGAAGTCGCTCACCAGACGCTGCGCCTCGGCGAGCCAGGGAGTGTTCTCGGGCAGCTGGCGCAACTGCAGCAGCAGGCATTCGCGCAGATCCCGGGCGCCCACGCCGACCGGCTCGAAATGCTGCAGGCGGCGCAGCACGGCCTCGATCTCATCCAGCTCGATACCCAGCTCCGGGTCGAAGGACTCGAGAACTTCCTCCAGTGTCTCTTCCAGGTAACCCTGATCATTGATGCAGTCGATCAGGGTGGTGGCGATCAGCCGGTCGGTGTCCGACATGGGCGCCAGGTTGAGTTGCCAGAGCAGGTGGCTCTGCAGGCTTTCGCCGCCACTGGTGCGGGCGGTGAAGTCCCATTCGTCGTCGTCACTGCTGGGCAGGCTGCTGGCGCTGGTCTGGTAGACATCCTCCCAGGCGGTATCCACGGGCAGCTCATTGGGGATGCGTTCGTTCCAGTCGCTGACGTCTTCGAGTTGCTCGACGCTGTTCTGGGGCTCCTGGTAGCTGGTGTCCACCGGGGCGGAACTGGCAATTTCCTCGTTGTCGGCGAGCGGATCATTGGTGTCGAAGTCCTCGCCGTCCTCCTGCCGTTCCAGCA
This sequence comes from Pseudomonas sp., assembly GCA_035306625.1. Classification (GTDB taxonomy): domain Bacteria; phylum Pseudomonadota; class Gammaproteobacteria; order Pseudomonadales; family Pseudomonadaceae; genus Serpens. Next base: position 10,467 of record DATGNS010000198.1, read on the forward strand.
TGGGATTGGACTCGAGGGCTTCCTGGATTTCCTGCTGCAGGTCCAGGGTGGAAAGTTGCAGCAAGCGAATGGCCTGTTGCAGCTGCGGCGTCATCGTCAGCTGCTGGCCCATCTTCAGAACAAGCGATGGTTTCATGGCAGACCTTGTGTTCCGGCGGGTGTTCGCCTTTCCCTGCGGCGCGCCGGGGCGCCGATCGCAAGCAATTTATATGCCCGGCGACCAATTGTATATCCCGTTAGGGTGTCCGCCAGTCGCCCTACAGGCGGAATTCGTGTCCCAGATACACTTCCTTGACCAACTGGTTGGCGAGGATGGCCTCGGCGCTGCCTTCGGCGATCAGCCGGCCTTCGCTGACGATGTAGGCGGTTTCGCAGATGTCCAGGGTCTCGCGCACGTTGTGATCGGTGATCAGCACGCCGATGCCCTTGGATTTAAGGTGCTGGATGATCTGCTTGATATCGCCTACCGAGATAGGATCGACCCCGGCGAAGGGTTCGTCCAGCAGGATGAATTTCGGCGCGCTGGCCAGGGCGCGAGCGATCTCCACCCGGCGTCGCTCGCCACCGGACAGGCTCATGCCCAGGCTGTTGCGGATGTGGGTGATGTGGAATTCCTCGAGCAGGCCTTCCAGAGCCTCCCGGCGACCCGTGGCGTCCAGGTCCTTGCGGGTCTCGAGGATGGCCATGATGTTGTCGGTGACGGTGAGCTTGCGGAAGATGGAGGCTTCCTGCGGCAGGTAACCGATGCCGGCGCGGGCGCGGCCGTGCATGGGCTGGTGGCTCACGTCCAGCTCGTCGATCAGCACCTGGCCCTGGTCGGCGCGTACCAGTCCGACCACCATGTAGAAGGTGGTGGTCTTGCCGGCGCCGTTGGGGCCGAGCAGACCGACGATCTGACCGCTCTCGATGCGCAGGCTGACGTCGCGAACCACCTGACGCTTCTTGTAGCTCTTGGCCAGGTGGCGGGCAATGAGGGTGGCCATTATTCGCTGGACTCCGCGGGTTTCTTGCGTGGCTGGATGACCATGTCGACGCGCGAGCGGGACGTGCCGGACCCGTCGACGCGCCCGGCGTTGACCACCTGGGTGCGGGTTTCGTAGACGATGCGTTCGCCCTCGAAGGTGTTGCCGTCGCGCACCACCCTGGCCTGGCCGGTAAGCACGATGCGCTCGTCGCCGGCAAAGTACTGGATGGTGCGCCCGTAGGCATGTACGAGCGACTCGCCGGCTTCCGGCTGTTGCTCGTAATAGGCCGGGCGCCCCTCGGCGGTGAAGGTGTCGATGTCGCCCTGGGCATTGCGGGTCACGGTAACAACGTTGCCGGTGATCTTGAGGGTGCCCTGGGTGATGATCACATCGCCGCGATACACCGCCTTGCCCTGGCGGTCATCCAGTTCGGCGCTGTCGGCCTGTACGTGAATCGGCTGATCACGGTCCGTGGGCAATGCCCAGGCGCTGGTGGCGACAACCAGGGTACACAGCAGCACAAGCGGGTTAGCGAACTTCATGTTGGCCTCTTACATTGGAGAGCAACAGCACCCGGCCTTCCTTGACATGGGCTTGCATGCCGATGGCGGTGGTCACGCCGTCGGCATTCTCGATGCGTACCGGCTGGGCTGTTTCGGCGTATTCGCGGTCGGGAAAGACGGTCAGGCGGCTGGTGGTCAGGCGGCTGAAACGATCCGGAGCGATGGTCTGCTCGATCTCCACCTGCTCGATCAGCTCCACCTGCCGGCCTTCGGGGCCGACTTCGCCACGCAGGCTGCGCACCTGCCAGGGCTGATCCTCGCCGCGGTAGATCAGCAGGTCCGGCTGGAACAGCAGGCTGGTATCGGTGTCCTGCATATGCTCGACGCGCTCGGCCGTCAGCTGATGACGCAGGCTGCCATCGGCCTCGAACTGATGCGAGCGGGCGTTTTCCACGAAGAAGTCCACCGAGGGCGGCGGCTGGACGGCCTCTTCCTGATCGAGGAAACGCTCCGGAGAAATGTTCCAGTAGCCGACGGCGGCCACCACCAGGGCGATGATGATCAGCGGCAGGAAAGTGCGCAGTTTGCCGAGCATGGCGGAGTTCCCGTCAGAGATAGGCGGACTGGGCGGCTTCAAGATTGCCCTGGGCGCGCAGGATCAGCTCGCAGAACTCCCGTGCCGCGCCTTCGCCACCCCGCGCCTGAGTCACGCCGTGGGCGTGCTGGCGCACGAAGGGATCGGCGCTGGCGACGGCCATCCCCAGGCCGACGCGGCGGATCACCGGCAGGTCGGGCAAGTCGTCGCCCAGATAGGCGACCTGCTCATAATGGAGTCCCAGCTCGGCGAGCAGTTCATCGAGCACCACCAGCTTGTCTTCACGGCCCTGGTACAGGTGCTGGATGCCCAGGTCGCGAGCGCGCCTCTCCACCACCGGGGTCTTGCGGCCGGAAATGATGCCGGTACGCACGCCGGAGCGCATCAGCATCTTGATGCCGTGTCCGTCCAGGGTGTTGAAGGTCTTGAACTCGCTGCCGTCGGCCAGGAAGTACAGACGGCCGTCGGTGAGCACGCCGTCCACGTCGAAGATCGCCAGGCGAATCTGGCGGGCGCGTTGCATCAGCTCGGTCATCACATCACTCCGGCGCGCAGCAGGTCGTGCATGTTCAATGCACCGATCGGCGTATGGTTGTCGTCGAGCACCACCAGCGCGCTGATCTTGTGGTCCTCCATAAGCTTGAGCGCTTCGGCGGCCAGGGCGTCGGCGCGGATGGTCTTGCCCGGGACGGTCATCAGTTCGTCGATGCCGGCGTCGCGTACATCGACGCCGCGGTCCAGGGCGCGGCGCAGGTCGCCGTCGGTGAACACACCGGCCAGCCGGCCATCGGCCTCGGCGATCACCGTCATGCCCAGACCCTTGCGGGTCATCTCCAGCAGTGCCTCACGCAGGGAGGTGCCGCGCTTGACCAGAGGCAATTCGGCGCCCTGGTGCATGATGTTCTCCACCTTCAGCAGCAGTCGCCGGCCCAGTGCGCCGCCGGGGTGGGAGAAGGCGAAGTCCTCGGCGGTGAAGCCACGGGCTTCCAGCAGGGCGATGGCCAGCGCGTCGCCCAGCACCAGCGAAACCGTGGTGGAGGAGGTGGGCGCCAGATTCAGCGGGCAGGCTTCCTGGCTGACGCCCGCGTCCAGATTGACGGCCGCGGCCCTGGCCAGCGGGGAATCGGGATTGCCGGTCATGCTGATCAGGGTGATGCCCAGGCGCTTGATCAGCGGCAGCAGGGTGACGATCTCGCTGGTGGTGCCGGAGTTGGACAGGGCCAGTACCACGTCATCGCGGGTGATCATGCCCATGTCGCCATGGCTGGCTTCTCCCGGGTGCACGAAGAAGGCTGCCGTGCCGGTGCTGGCCAGGGTGGCGGCGATCTTGCGACCGATATGGCCCGACTTGCCCATGCCGACCACCACGACGCGTCCCTTGCAGGCAAGGATCAGTTCACAGGCGCGCACAAAATCGCCATTGATGCGCTGCAGCAGGGTCTGGATGGCTTCGAGCTCCAGGCGAATGGTGCGCTGGGCGGACTGGATGGGGTTACTGGTCTGGCTCATGGCGCGGGGGAGTCGCTGACTGGAAAAGGCGGCGATTATAACGGGAAAAGGCCGCTCGGCTCATCTGTCGGAGGGGAGGGTCGGGCAGTTGAGTGATTCTGTCGGGTATTGTTCTTACGTACAATGATGGATGTTTGAGTGAAGATGCTATAGTGCGCGCCTTTTTTGGTGCTGAGCCCAGGGGGCTCGGTGCACTGCAGGAGGTTCGATGACAGGCCATGAGCATGCGGTCGAGCTGAAGGGCTTAACCTTCAGGCGCGGCACGCGGACCATTTTCGACAACGTGGATCTGGCGTTTCCACGCGGCAAGGTCACCGGCATCATGGGACCTTCCGGTTGCGGCAAGACCACCCTGCTGCGCCTCATCGCCGCCCAGCTGCGTCCGGAACGGGGCGAGGTATGGGTCAATGGCGTCAACCTGCCGACCCTGGGGCGCAGCGCGCTGTTCGACATGCGCAAGCAGTTCGGCGTGCTGTTCCAGAGCGGCGCGCTGTTCACCGACCTCAACGTGTTCGAGAACGTCGCCTTCCCGCTGCGGGTGCATACCGAGCTGCCCGAGGAGATGGTGCGTGACATCGTGCTCATGAAGCTGCAGGCGGTCGGCCTGCGCGGCGCAGTGGAACTGATGCCCGACGAGCTGTCCGGCGGCATGAAGCGCCGCGTGGCGCTGGCCCGGGCCATCGCCCTGGATCCGCAGATCCTGCTCTACGACGAACCCTTCGTCGGTCAGGATCCGATCGCCATGGGTGTACTGGTGCGTCTGATCCGCCTGCTCAACGATGCGCTGGGCATCACCAGCATCGTGGTGTCCCACGACCTGGCGGAGACCGCCAGTATTGCCGACTACCTGTATGTGGTGGGGGACGGCAAGGTGCTGGGCCGGGGAACTCCCGACGAGCTGATGAACTCCGACGACCCCCGGGTGCGCCAGTTCATGCAGGGCATTCCGGACGGTCCGGTGCCTTTCCATTATCCGGCGCGGGACTATCGCGCCGACCTGCTGGGGCGTGGCTGATGAGCAAGACTTCTTCCCTGGAGCGCATTCGCCTGCTGGGCAAGGCCGGCCTGGATGTCTGTCAGGCCCTGGGGCGCTCGAGCATCTTCCTGTTCCACGTGCTGGCCGGTCGCAGCGGGCTGGGCAACGGCCTGCAACTGCTGATCCGGCAGCTGTACTTCGTCGGCGTGCTGTCGCTGCCGATCATCGTGGTGTCCGGCATCTTCATCGGCATGGTGCTGGCGCTGCAGGGCTTCAATATCCTCAGTGACTTCGGTTCCGAGCAGGCGGTTGGCCAGATGGTGGCGCTGACCCTGCTGCGCGAGCTGGGTCCGGTGGTCACCGCGCTGCTGTTCGCCGGGCGCGCCGGTTCGGCGCTGACCGCCGAGATCGGCAACATGAAGTCCACCGAGCAGCTGTCCAGCCTGGAGATGATCGGCGTCGATCCGCTCAAGTACGTGATCCTGCCGCGGCTGTGGGCCGGCTTCATCTCCATGCCGCTGCTGGCTGCCATCTTCAGCGTGGTCGGCATCTGGGGCGGCGCCATGGTGGCGGTGGACTGGCTGGGCGTCTACGACGGTTCCTACTGGGGCAACATGCAGAACAGCGTGCGCTTCATGGAGGACGTCGTGAACGGCGTGATCAAGTCGGTGGTGTTCGCCTTCGTGGTGACCTGGATCGCCGTGTTCCAGGGCTACGACTGCGAGCCCACCTCCGAAGGCATCAGCCGCGCCACCACCCGTACCGTCGTCTATGCCTCGCTGGCCGTGCTCGGCCTGGATTTCATTCTGACTGCCCTGATGTTTGGAGACTTCTGATGCAAAGCCGCACTCTGGAAATCGGCGTGGGTCTGTTCCTGCTCGCCGGTCTGCTGGCCCTTCTGCTGCTGGCCCTGCGGGTCAGCGGCCTGTCGGCGGTCGGTTCGGGCGATGTCTACCGGTTGTATGCGCACTTCGACAACGTGGCCGGCCTGGCGCCGCGCGCCAAGGTGACGATGGCCGGCGTGACCATCGGCAAGGTGGTGGCCGTCGACCTGGACAAGGACCGCTACACCGGCCGGGTGACCCTGGAGGTGGACAGCGCCGTGGACAACCTGCCCATCGATTCCACCGCCTCGATCCTCACCGCCGGCCTGCTGGGCGAAAAGTACATCGGCATCAGCGTGGGTGGCGAGGAGGAGGTGCTGCGTGAGGGCGGCGAGATCCGCGACACCCAGTCGGCGCTGGTGCTGGAAGAGCTGATCGGCAAGTTCCTGCTCAATACCGTGAACAAAGAGGGCCAATGATGACTGTGTTGCTGACCGCCGTACGGCGTTCCCTTCTGATGCTGCTGCTCGGCCTGCCGCTGCTGGCCAGCGCAGCACCCTCCGCGCAGCAGGTGGTGGAGCAAAGCGTCGAACGCTTGCTGGCCGACCTGAAAGCCAACAAGGAGCGTTACCGCACGGATCGCGAGGCGTTCTACCAGTCCCTGAATGACATCCTCGGCCCGGTGGTGGATGTGCGCGGCATTTCCCGCAGCATCATGACCGTCAAGTATTCGCGCCTGGCCAGCGAGGAGCAGATGGCACGCTTCGAGGACAACTTCAAGCGCAGCCTGATGCAGTTCTACGGCAATGCCCTGCTGGAATACGACAACCAGGGCATCCGCATCCTGCCGGCGCGGCAGGCCGAGGTGGATCGCGCCAGCGTCGGCATGGAGGTCATCGGCCAGAACGGTGCGGTCTACCCGGTCTCCTATACCATGGTCAAGCAGGGAGATGCCTGGCTGCTGCGCAACGTGATCATCAACGGCATCAACATCGGCAAGCTGTTCCGCGACCAGTTCGCCGAGGCCATGCAGCGCAACGGCAACGACCTGGACAAGACCATCGACGGCTGGGTGCAGGTGGTCGAGCAGGCCAAGGACAGCGCCGAAGCCCAGAAGGCGGGCGGGCAATGACCGCCAGCATTCAGGTCGATGGGGATTGCCTGTGCCTGGCCGGTGTGCTGGACGCGCGCACCGGTCCCGGCCTTCGCGAGCAGGGGCGGGCGCTGATCCGGAACAGTCAGGCCAGCGCGCTGCGCCTGGACCTGTCCGGCGTCGACAAGTCCAGCAGCGTCGGGCTGGCCCTGCTGCTGGCCTTCCTGCGCGACGCCGAGGCGGCGGGCAAGGCCCTGCGGATCCAGGCCCTGCCCGAGGACATGCGCCAGATCGCCGAGGTCTGCCAGTTGCTGGATCTGCTTCCGCTGAACGGCGCCGCGTAAGTCGCGGCGTCACGGCTTTTTTTGTATGATGCCCGGCTTCATACCATCCAATGCGCCGAGCGAGGTTGAGCATGCAGGCACAGGACGTAAAGAAGTTTCTCGAGGAGCGAATGCCGGGGGTGCAGGTCGAAGTGGAAGGTGTCGGGTGCAACTTCCAGCTCAACCTGATCGATGATGCCCTGGCCGCGCTCAGTCCGGTGAAGCGCCAGCAGCAGATCTATGCCCATCTCAATCCCTGGATCGCCGACGGCAGCATCCATGCCGTGACCATGAAATTCTACAGCCGCGCCCAATGGGCCGAGCGCTCCTGAGGCGACCGCGCCGAGAGACCTATGGACAAACTGATCATCACCGGCGGCAAGCGCCTCGACGGCGAAATCCGCATTTCCGGGGCGAAGAACTCTGCCCTGCCGATTCTGGCCGCCACCCTGCTGGCCGACACTCCGGTCACCGTGTGCAACCTGCCGCACCTGCATGACATCACCACCATGCTCGAGCTGTTCGGCCGCATGGGCGTGCAGCCGGTCATCGACGAGAAGCTCAGCGTCGAGGTGGACGCCAGCAGCATCCAGACCCTGGTGGCGCCCTACGAACTGGTCAAGACCATGCGCGCCTCGATCCTGGTACTCGGCCCGATGGTGGCCCGCTTCGGCCAGGCCGAGGTGGCGCTGCCCGGCGGCTGCGCCATCGGTTCGCGCCCGGTGGACCTGCACATCCGCGGCCTGGAGGCCCTGGGTGCCGAAATCGAGGTGGAAGGCGGCTACATCAAGGCCAAGGCGCCGGCCGGCGGTCTGCGTGGCGGGCGCTTCTTCTTCGACGTGGTCAGTGTCACCGGTACCGAGAACATCATGATGGCCGCCGCGCTGGCCAACGGTCGCACCGTGCTGGAAAACGCCGCGCGCGAACCGGAGGTGGTCGACCTGGCCAACTTCCTGAACGCCATGGGCGCGCAGGTGCAGGGCGCCGGCACTGACACCATCACCATCGACGGCGTGAAGCGCCTGGGCGGTGGCCGCTACAGCGTCATGCCCGACCGCATCGAGACCGGCACCTATCTGGTGGCCGCCGCCGCCACCCAGGGTCGCGTCAAGCTCAAGGACACCGATCCGACCATTCTCGAGGCGGTACTGCTCAAGCTGGAGGAAGCCGGCGCCCATATCAGTACCGGTGCCGACTGGATCGAGCTGGACATGAAGGGCAACCGTCCGAAGGCGGTCAACGTGCGCACCGCCCCCTATCCGGCGTTCCCCACCGACATGCAGGCCCAGTTCATCGCCATGAATGCGGTGGCCGAGGGCGTGGGCACCGTGGTGGAAACCGTGTTCGAAAACCGCTTCATGCACGTGTACGAAATGAACCGCATGGGCGCGCAGATTCTGGTGGAGGGCAACACCGCCATCGTCACCGGTGTGCCGCACCTGAAGGCCGCTCCGGTAATGGCCACCGACCTGCGCGCCTCGGCGAGCCTGGTGATCGCCGCGCTGGTGGCCGAGGGCGAGACGCTGATCGACCGCATCTACCACATCGACCGTGGTTACGAGTGCATCGAGGAAAAGCTCCAGCTGCTGGGCGCCAAGATCCGTCGCGTGCCCAACTAATCCTTGCAGGGACCCACCATGCTCACCATCGCGCTGTCCAAGGGCCGTATTCTCGACGATACCCTGCCGCTGCTGGCCGAGGCCGGCATCGTGCCCACCGAGAACCCGGACAAGAGCCGCAAGCTGATCATCCCCACCTCTCTGGAGGACGTACGCCTGCTGATCGTGCGTGCCACCGACGTGCCCACCTACGTGGAGCAGGGCGCCGCCGATCTGGGGGTGGCCGGCAAGGACGTGCTGATGGAGTTCGGCGGGCAGGGCCTGTACGAGCCGCTGGACCTGAAGATCGCCAACTGCAAGCTGATGACCGCCGGCAAGGTCGGCGCGTCCGAGCCCAGGGGGCGCCTGAAGGTGGCCACCAAGTTCGTCAATGTGGCCAAGCGCTACTACGCCGAACAGGGCCGCCAGGTGGACATCATCAAGCTGTACGGCTCCATGGAGCTGGCGCCGCTGGTGGGCCTGGCCGACAAGATCATCGACGTGGTCGACACCGGCAACACCCTGCGCGCCAACGGCCTGGAGCCCCAGGAACTGATCGCCACCATCAGCTCGCGGCTGATCGTCAACAAGGCGTCCATGAAGATGAAACACGCCCGCATCCAGGCGCTGATCGAGACCCTGCGCGAGGCGGTCGAGCGACACCACGGCTAACCGACCGGCCGGCGTTGTCCCACGCCGGCCGAAAGCCCAGCCTATGCGCCTCATAGCCTTTTTCTCGGGCGTCTCCGCAGTAGGCTTGATAGTCTAGCGACGCCCGAGCCATAGCCAATTGATGAGGCCTGCCATGACCGCTGATCTTTCCCTGCGTCGACTCAACGCCGCTGATCCGGACTTCGCCCGACACCTGGATCACCTGCTGAGCTGGGAAAGCGTTTCCGACGATACGGTCAATCAGCGCGTGCTGGAGATCATCGCCAACGTGCGCAGCCGTGGCGATGCCGCGCTGGTGGAATACACCCGGCGTTTCGATGGTGTCGAAGCCACCTCCATGCCTGAACTGATCCTGCCCCGCGCGCGTCTGGAACAAGCGCTGGAGCGCATCACTCCGGAGCAGCGCCAGGCGCTGGAGACCGCCGCGGCGCGCATCCGCAGCTACCACGAGAAGCAGCGTCAGGAATCCTGGACCTACACCGAGGCCGACGGTACCGTGCTGGGCCAGAAGGTCACCCCGCTGGACCGCGCCGGCCTGTACGTGCCGGGCGGCAAGGCGGCCTACCCCTCCTCGGTGCTGATGAACGCCATTCCCGCCAAGGTTGCCGGCGTGCCCGAGGTGGTCATGGTGGTGCCGACCCCGCGTGGCGAACTCAATGAAATCGTGCTGGCCGCCGCCGCCATCGCCGGCGTGGACCGCGTGTTCACCATCGGTGGCGCCCAGGCCGTGGCCGCGCTGGCCTATGGCACCGAGAGCGTGCCGCCGGTGGACAAGATCGTCGGCCCCGGCAACATCTACGTGGCCACCGCCAAGCGTCACGTGTTCGGCAAGGTCGGCATCGACATGATCGCCGGCCCGTCGGAAATCCTTGTGGTCTGCGACGGCCAGACCGATCCGGACTGGATCGCCATGGACCTGTTCTCCCAGGCCGAGCACGACGAGGACGCCCAGGCCATCCTGGTCAGCCCGGACGCCGACTTCCTGGATCGCGTGGCGGCCAGCATCGAGAAGCTGCTGCCGACCCTGGAGCGCGAGGCGATCGCCCGCACCTCGATCCAGGGCCGTGGCGCGCTGATCCAGGTGGCCGACATGGCACAGGCCATCGAAGTGGCCAACCGCATCGCCCCCGAGCACCTGGAGCTGTCGGTAGAGAATCCCGACCAGTACCTGCCGCTGATCCGCCACGCCGGCGCCATCTTCATGGGTCGCTATACCGCCGAGGCGCTGGGCGACTACTGTGCAGGCCCGAACCACGTGCTGCCCACCTCCGGCACCGCGCGCTTCTCCTCGCCGCTGGGCGTGTATGACTTCCAGAAGCGCTCCTCGATCATCCACTGCTCGGCCGAGGGCGCCTCGGAGCTGGGCAAGGTGGCCTCGGTGCTGGCGCGCGGCGAGTCGCTGACCGCCCACGCGCGCAGCGCCGAATACCGCATCAAGAACTGAAGTCGCCGGGTGGCCCTGGCCACCCCGGCCAAACCGAACCGATTCGAGGAGAGAAGGGCGATGAGCCGATTCTGGAGCCCTTTCGTCAAGGACCTGGTGCCCTACGTGCCAGGTGAGCAGCCCAAGCTGAGCCGGCTGGTCAAGCTCAACACCAACGAGAACCCCTACGGGCCCTCGCCGAAGGCCCTGGCCGCCATGCAGGCCGAGCTGGGCGATGGACTGCGACTGTATCCCGACCCGAACGGCGAGCGCCTGAAACAGGCGGTGGCCGACTACCATGGCGTGCGGACCGAGCAGGTGTTTGTCGGCAACGGTTCCGACGAGGTGCTGGCGCACATCTTCCACGGCCTGTTCCAGCACGAGCAGCCGGTACTGTTCCCGGACGTGACCTACAGCTTCTATCCGGTGTATTGCGGCCTGTACGGCATCGACTTTGAAACCGTGGCGCTGGATGAGGAGTTCCGCATCCGCGTCGAGGACTATGCCCGTCCCAACGGCGGCATCATCTTTCCCAACCCGAACGCGCCCACCGGCCGGCTGCTGTCCCTGGCCGAGATCGAGCAGCTGCTCAAGGCCAGCCCCGACAGCGTGGTGGTGATCGACGAGGCCTACGTGGACTTCGGCGGCCAGAGCGCCATCGCCCTGGTCGACCGTTATCCGAACCTGCTGGTCACCCAGACGCTGTCCAAGTCCCGTTCCCTGGCCGGGCTGCGGGTTGGCCTGGCGGTGGGGCATGCGGAGCTGATCGAGGCGCTGGAGCGCATCAAGAACAGCTTCAACTCCTACCCGCTGGACCGCCTGGCCATCGCCGGTGCCGCGGCCGCCTTCGAGGACCGCGAGTACTTCGAGGCCTGCTGCCGCAAGGTCATCGACAGCCGCGAGGAGCTGGCGGCCGAGCTGAGCGGGTTGGGCTTCGAGGTACTCCCCTCGGCGGCCAACTTCGTGTTCGCCCGTCATCCGGCGCGCGACGCGGGTGAGCTGGCAGCCGCCCTGCGCGAGCAGGGCGTGATCGTGCGTCACTTCAGGCAGCCGCGCATCGCCCAGTTCCTGCGCATCACGGTAGGCGCGCCGGCGCAGAACCAGGCGCTGATCGCGGCGCTGCGTGACCTGTGTGCTTGAGATAGACAGAACGCGGCTGGCGGCTACCGCTTTTCTGCAGGAGCGGCTTCAGCCGCCGATGTTCCCCGATCGCGGCTAAAGTCGCTCCTACAGCCCGTCGTCCGGTTTTTTCGGGCGTCAGGGCCGTTCCGTGCTGGACGCCACCGGCGGGCGCAGGCCCACTTCCGCCGTCAGGGTCAGCGGCTTGCCGTTGCGCAGGATCTCGATACTGATCTGCTGGCCGGGGCGGGTGCGGGCCACCTGGTTCATGGCGGTGCGACCATCGGCGATGGCTTGCTGATCCATGCGCAGGATCAGGTCCCCGGGCTGCAGGCCGGCGCGCTGCGCGGGGCCGTCGCGATAGACGCCGGCGACGATCACGCCGCTGCGCACGCCCAGGCCGAAGGATTCGGCCAGTTCGGGGGTCAGCGCCTGGACCTCGATCCCCAGCCAGCCGCGAATCACCTGGCCGTGCTCGATGATCGACTGCATCACCTCAAGGGCCAGCTTGACCGGAATGGCGAAGCCGATGCCCTGGGAGCCACCGGACTTGGAGAAGATGGCGGTGTTGATGCCGATCAGATTGCCGTGGGCATCCACGAGCGCGCCGCCCGAGTTGCCCGGGTTGATGGCCGCGTCGGTCTGGATGAAGTCCTCGTAGGTGTTCAGGCCCAGCTGGTTGCGCCCGGTGGCGCTGATGATGCCCATGGTCACCGTCTGGCCAACGCCGAACGGGTTGCCGATGGCCAGGGTCACGTCGCCGATGCGGATGCCGTCGGAGCGCCCGAGCGGGATCGACGGCAGGTTGGGCAGGTCGATCTTGAGCACCGCCAGGTCGGTCTCCGGGTCGCTGCCGATCACCCGGGCCAGGGTCTCGCGACCGTCCTTCAGCGCCACCACGATCTGGTCGGCGCCGGTGGTCACGTGGTTGTTGGTCAGCAGGTAGCCGTCGTCGGTCATGATCACCGCCGAGCCGAGACTGGATTCCAGGCGGCGCTGGCGCGGCAGGCTGTCACCGAAGAAGTGGCGGAACAGCGGATCCTGGTAAAGCGGGTGATCGGGCTTGCTGACCACCTTGGTGGTATACAGGTTCGCCACCGCGGGGGCCGCGCGGTCCACGGCGCGGGCATAGGACACCGGTCCCTCGATGCCGGGCAGGGTGAACGCGGGCGCCTGTGTCCCGGAGAGCCCGACCCATTCGGGGTGCCGCTCGATCAGCAGCAGGGCCAGCAGCAGCCCGGCCAGCAGCGGCCAGCCGAAGTAGCGCACGCGCTCGCGCAGCCGCTGGCCGTCGGGGACGCTGGCGGCGAACCAGCGTGGCAGGGTGCGGCCCATGCGGCGGCGCCAGCCGCCACCCTCGGCCCGGGCACGCAGGAGCGGGAGACTGTTCAAGGCCCGCAGCAACGGTAAGATTCGCTTTCTCGACACGAGCGACCCCTCGATGAAGTCGCGACATTATACGGACGCGCCTTGCGGATAAGCAGCCGTCCGGCTGCCAAAAGGAACTCCCCATGGGTATAGACCTGTCTACCTTGGTTTTCGAAACCGACCGCTACCTGGCTGCCGGGCAGATTGCCGACTACTGCCCCAACGGCCTGCAGGTGCAGGGGCGCCCCCGGGTTCGCCGGATCGTCTCCGGGGTCACCGCCAGCCAGGCCCTGCTAGATGCCGCCGTGGCCGACAACGCCGATCTGGTGCTGGTGCACCACGGCTATTTCTGGAGGAACGAGGATCCCCGTGTGGTCGGCATGAAGCAGCGGCGCCTGAAGACGCTGCTCAACCATGACATCAGCCTGGTGGCCTATCACCTGCCGCTGGATGTGCATCCGGAAGTGGGCAACAACGTGCAGCTGGCGCGCCTGCTTGGCCTGCAGGTGGACGGTCCGCTGGAAGCCGACAATCCGCGCAGCGTGGTCCTGCTGGGGCATCTGGCGGAGCCAATGAGCGCCGCGGACTTCGCCCGCCGCGTGGCTACGGCGCTGAACCGCGAGCCGCTGCTGGTAGACAGTGACCGCCCGGTGCGGCGGGTCGGCTGGTGCACGGGGGGCGGTCAGGGCTACATCGACCAGGCGATTGCCGCCGGGGTGGATCTGTATCTGACCGGCGAAGCCTCCGAGCAGACCTTTCACAGCGCGCGGGAGAACGGCATCGCCTTCATCGCCGCCGGTCACCATGCCACCGAGCGCTACGGAGTGAAGGCGCTGGGCGAGCATCTGGCGCAGCGCTTCGGCATCGAGCATCGCTTCATCGACTGCGACAACCCCGTTTGATCGCTATATGCATATGAAACTTTGTTCTAGTGGTCGGGATTCTTAGAAGAAACCCCGGGTGCTATCGTGCGCGCTCGCCCACGGCCCGTAGGCCGTAATCCCCCCGCACGTGTGAGTAGTCATGGTCGAGAAACTGACGCACCTGAAACAGCTGGAGGCGGAAAGCATCCACATCATTCGTGAAGTGGCCGCCGAGTTCGACAACCCCGTGATGCTGTATTCCATCGGCAAGGACTCGGCAGTCATGCTTCACCTGGCCCGCAAGGCCTTCTATCCCGGCAAGCTGCCGTTTCCGGTGATGCATGTGGACACCCAGTGGAAGTTCCAGGACATGTATCGCTTCCGTGACCGCATGGTCGAGGAAATGGGTCTGGAACTGATCACCCACACCAACCCGGAAGGCATCGCCCAGGGCATCAACCCCTTCACCCATGGCAGCGCCAAGCACACCGACGTGATGAAGACCGAGGGTCTGAAGCAGGCGCTGGACAAGTACGGCTTCGATGCCGCCTTCGGTGGCGCCCGTCGCGACGAGGAAAAGTCGCGCGCCAAGGAGCGCGTGTATTCCTTCCGCGACAGCAAGCACCGCTGGGACCCGAAGAACCAGCGCCCCGAGCTGTGGAACATCTACAACGGCAAGGTGAAGAAGGGCGAGTCCATCCGCGTTTTCCCGCTGTCCAACTGGACCGAGCTGGACATCTGGCAATACATCTATCTCGAGCAGATCCCGATCGTGCCGCTGTACTTCGCCGCCGAGCGCGAAGTGGTGGAGCTCAACGGCGCGCTGATCATGATCGACGACGAGCGCATCCTCGAGCACCTCACTCCCGAGCAGAAGGCCGGCATCCAGAAGAAGATGGTGCGCTTCCGCACCCTGGGCTGCTACCCGCTAACCGGTGCGGTGGAATCGACCGCCACCACGCTGCCGGAAATCATCCAGGAGATGCTGCTGACGCGGACCTCCGAGCGCCAGGGTCGGGTGATCGACCATGACCAGGCCGGCTCGATGGAAGAAAAGAAACGTCAGGGCTATTTCTGAGGACTCGCTTCATGTCGCATCAATCCGAACTGATCAGCGAGGACATCCTCGCCTACCTGGCCCAGCACGAGCGCAAGGAACTGCTGCGCTTCCTCACCTGCGGCAACGTCGACGACGGCAAGAGCACGTTGATCGGCCGTCTGCTGCACGATTCCAAGATGATCTACGAGGATCACCTGGAAGCCATCACCCGCGACTCCAGGAAGGTCGGCACCACCGGTGATGACGTCGACCTGGCGCTGCTGGTGGACGGCCTGCAGGCCGAGCGCGAGCAGGGCATCACCATCGACGTGGCCTACCGCTACTTCAGCACCGCCAGGCGCAAGTTCATCATCGCCGATACCCCTGGCCACGAGCAGTACACCCGCAACATGGCCACCGGCGCCTCCACCTGCGATCTGGCCATCATCCTGGTCGACGCCCGTCATGGCGTGCAGACCCAGACCCGCCGGCACAGCTACATCGCCTCGCTGCTGGGCATCCGTCACATCGTGGTGGCCATCAACAAGATGGACCTGGTGGGCTTCGATCAGGCGGTGTTCGAGCGCATCCGCGCCGACTATCTGGACTTCGCCGAGCGCATCGGCCTGGACCGTCAGGCCAGTTCGCTGCACTTCGTGCCCCTCTCGGCGCTCAAGGGCGACAACGTGGTCAACCGCTCCGAGCGCGCGCCCTGGTACACGGGCAAGCCGCTGATGGAAATCCTCGAGACGGTGGAGATCGCCGCCGATCGCAATCTTGAGGACATGCGCTTCCCGGTGCAGTACGTGAACCGCCCCAACCTGAACTTCCGTGGCTTCGCCGGCACCCTGGCCTCCGGCGTGGTGCGCAAGGGGGATCCGGTGGTGGCCCTGCCCTCGGGCAAATCCACCCGCATCAAGTCCATCGTCACCTACGAGGGCGAGCTGGAGCAGGCCGGCCCCGGCCAGGCCATTACCCTGACGCTGGAAGACGAGATCGACGTGTCGCGCGGCGACATGCTGGTGCATGCCGACAATCTGCCCCAGGTGAGCGAGAACTTCGAGGCCATGCTGGTCTGGCTGGGCGAGGAGCCCATGCAGCCGGGTCGCAAGTACGACTTCAAGCGCGCGACCAGCTACGTGCCGGGCTCGATTCCCGCGATCCAGTACCAGGTCGACGTGAATACCCTGGAGCAGAGCGCCGCCAGCAACCTGCCGCTGAACGGCATCGCCCGGGTGGCCGTCAGCCTCGACGCCCCCATTGCCCTGGATGGCTACGCGGAAAACCGCACCACCGGCTCGTTCATCGTCATCGATCGGCTGACCAACGTGACCGTGGGCGCCGGCATGATCATCGCGCCGGCCAGCACCCATGGACACAGTGCCCGCAGTGGTCATGTGAGCCGCGAGGAGCGCGCCGAACGCTTCGGCCAGCAGCCGGCCACGGTGCTGTTCTCCGGCCTGTCCGGCGCGGGCAAGAGCACCCTGGCCTATGCCCTGGAGCGCAAGCTGTTCAACATGGGCCGCGCGGTGTTCGTGCTGGATGGTCAGAACCTGCGTCACGACATCAACAAGGGGCTGCCGCAGGACCGGGCCGGTCGGACCGAGAACTGGCGCCGCGCCGCGCTGGTGGCGCGCCAGTTCAACGAGGCGGGCCTGCTGACCCTGGCCGCCTTCGTGGCGCCCAGTGCGGAAGGTCGCGAACAGGCCAAGGCCATCATCGGTGCCGAGCGCCTGGTCACCGTCTACGTGCAGGCCTCGCCGCTGGTCTGCCGCGAGCGCGACCCGCAGGGGCTGTACGCCGCCGGCGAGGACAACATCCCCGGCGAGTCCTTCCCCTATGACGTGCCGCTGGATGCCGACCTGGTGGTCAACACCCAGTCCCACTCGGTGGATGAGTGCGTGCAGCAGGTGGTGGATCTGCTGCGCAGCCGCGCCTTCATCTGATCCGCCGCGCCGCAACGCAAAAGGCCCGCCATTTCGGCGGGCCTTTTTTCGCTGCCGGGCGCTCGTCCTACTTGCCGGCGACCTGTTCGGCATTCAGCAGCTTGCGGGCATGGGCCACTTCCAGGGCTTCCATGGCGTTGGCCGGCTGAATGGAAACCGCCATCTCCAGGTGCTCCAGCGCCTTGGCGCGTTCCTTCTTGCCATATACGTAGTTCAGGGCATTGGCATATTCGTAGTGGCCGATGGGCAGGGTATCGGCCTGCTGGAAAGAGCGCTGGAAGTAGTGCTCCATCTTGTCCGGGCTGACGCCATAGGTCATGCGGCCGACCATCTTGCCCACCTTGCGGATCACCCCGGCGTGGTAGCCGCCGTACAGGGCCAGCGCATAGGGATGTTTCGGATGCTGCTTGAGCAGCTCGTCGAGCTGGTCGGGGATCTGCGAGGTGTAGCCCCGCTTGAGCACCACCGGCACCGACAGCTCCTCGCCCAGGCGCGCCTTGGCGTAGACGCCGCCGAACATGGCGACCGAATCGGCCTTGATCAGGTCGCCGGCCTTTTCGTTGTAGGCGATGACCTCTTCCAGCAGGCGGTGCTTCTCGTCCTGGTCGTCTGCCAGGAACATGGCGTAGATCACCTGGGCGTACATGGCCGGCACCTGGCCGCCAACGCCAAGGGCCAGGCCGCGGGCCTTGGCTTCGGCGAAATCACCGCGGAACAGCAGGCGCCAGACTTCCTGCAGCTCGGCGGCATAGGCCTCGGCTTCCTCGGGCGCGCCGGTGAAGGCGGTCTCGCTGGTGGTGCGCTGCAGGGCCTCGGGATATTGCTCGGCCATGCGGCGCACCCAGTCGGCGTCAGGGAAGGGGTAGTCGCCAAAACCCAGGGTCAGCCTGGGCCAGGCCTGGCGCAGCTTGTCGCCGCTGTAGTCGAAGGCGCTCTGGTCGAACGGGAAGGCTTTCCAGTCGGGATTGGCCTGCACGCCGAAGCTGAGCAGGGCGAGCACGAGGAGGAAGATGCGCATGGCGGTGGGACCCTGTTTTTGTTGTGGTGGTCCGCCAGCTTAGCCATGCCGCCGGGCAGGAAAGCCCATCCTAGGTTCTGTGCGTCCGACTAGGAGAGGGTTTCCCTGGGGTTGGCCTGCTGCCGATACTGGTTCGGTGACACTCCTGTGTGCTGACGAAACAGTCGGGCGAAGAAACTGGCATCGTCGTAACCCACCTCGTAGCTGATGGTCTTGATGCTCTTGCGCGAGGAAATCAGCAGGTTCTTCGCGGTTTCGATGCGCAGGCGCTGCAGGTAGTGCAGAGGCTTGTCCCCGGTGGCGGCCTGGAAGCGGCGCATGAAGTTGCGAATGCTCATGCCGTGGTGGCGGGCGATGTCCTCCAGGCGAAACTTCTCCGTGTAGTGCTCCTCCATCCAGTGCTGGATCTGCAGGATGGCCATGTCACGATGCAGTTTCTGTCCGCCGAAGCCGATGCGCCCGGGAGTGTAGCTGCGCTGCACCTCGTGCAGCACGTCGCGCGCCACCGTCTGGGCGATCTCCAGTCCGCAGAAGCGCTCGATCAGGTGCAGGTAGAAGTCGCAGGCCGA
Source organism: Pseudomonas sp. (assembly GCA_035306625.1). Taxonomy (GTDB): domain Bacteria; phylum Pseudomonadota; class Gammaproteobacteria; order Pseudomonadales; family Pseudomonadaceae; genus Serpens. The sequence goes on from DATGNS010000198.1 coordinate 28,870, forward strand.
GGTGCTGCTGGCGGCGCAGTACAGGCGGCCGGCATCGGTCTGGTGCTTGTCGCGGTTGAGCTGCACCTGGGGGAAGCGTCGGACGAACTCGTCGAAGAACCGCCAGTAGGTGGTGGCTTCCTTGCCGTCCAGAAGGCCGGCCTCGGCCAGCCAGAACACGCCGCTGGCTTCCGCGCACAGGGTGCTGCCGGCGCGATGGCTCTCCCGCAGCCGGTCGAGGACCTGGGGGTGGCGCTGGCGCAGGGCGTCGAAGTCGCCCCAGAAGGCGGGCAGCACGAGGATGTCGGCGGTATCGAGGGCGCCTTCGACCGGTAGCTGCACGCCGCTGAAGCTGCGGGCCGGCCGGCCGTCGGGGCTGACCAGGCGCGTCTCGAAGGCGGGACGGCTGCCCAGGCCCTGACGGATGCCGAGGCGCAGGCTGGCCATGTGGAAGAGGTCGCAGGCCTGCATCAGGGTGGAGGCCAGCACGCCTTCACAGGCAAGGATGCTGACCCGTCGCAGTGGAGTGATTGGCTCGTTCATTGTTCTTGTGGTGATTCAGCCAGTAGATGGCCGAATCGTCTGTTTTTTTGGCGAAACTGTCCAGTGTGAAGCTGGGCGCTGCTCGCCTAGAGTCAGGCAGACCCATGCAGCCATCAGGTGACAACAATGATTCCAAGAACCCTGTTCAGCGCTGACCACGAGCTGTTCCGCGATTCGGTCCGCAAGTTCCTCGAACAGCATGCCGTGCCCTTCCATGCCCAGTGGGAAAAGAACGGACATGTGGATCGGGCTCTCTGGTACAAGGCGGGCGAGGCGGGCCTGCTGTGTTCCCATCTCCCCGAGGCCTACGGCGGCGCGGAAGCCGACTTCCTGTACAGCGCAGTGGTGATCGAGGAGATCGCCCGGCTAGGCCTTACCGGCATCGGCTTCTCCCTGCATTCGGACATCGTGGCGCCCTACCTGCTGCATTACGGCTCGGAGGAACAGAGGCGCCGCTACCTGCCGCGCATGGCCAGCGGCGAGCTGATCGGCGCGATCGCCATGACCGAGCCGGGAGCCGGTTCCGACCTGCAGGGCGTGCGCACCACCGCCGTGCTGGATGGCGATGAGTATGTGATCAACGGTTCCAAGACCTTCATCACCAACGGCTGGCTGGCCGATCTGGTCGTGGTGGTGGCCAAGACCGACCCGCAGGCGGGCGCGCGCGGTACCAGCCTGTTCCTGGTGGAGACCGGCACGCCGGGCTTCAGCCGCGGGCGACGCCTGGAGAAGGTCGGCATGAAGGCCCAGGACACCTCGGAGCTGTTCTTCCAGGACGTGCGGGTGCCCAGGGAGAACCTGCTGGGCCAGGCGGGCATGGGCTTCGCCTACCTGATGCAGGAGCTGCCCCAGGAGCGCCTGACCGTCGGCGTCGCGGCGCTGGCCTCGGCCGAAGCCGCGCTGGGCTGGACCCTGGACTACACCCGTGAGCGCAAGGCCTTCGGCAAGGCGGTGGCGGACTTCCAGAATACCCGCTTCAAGCTGGCCGAGATGGCCGCGGAGATCCAGGTGGGCCGGGTGTTCACCGATCGCTGCCTGGAACTGCACCTGCAGGGCAAGCTGGACGTGCCCACCGCGGCCATGCTCAAGTACTGGGCCACCGAGCTGCAGTGTCGGGTGCTGGATGAGTGCGTACAGCTGCACGGCGGCTACGGTTACATGTGGGAGTACCCGGTGGCGCGGGCCTGGGCGGATGCCCGGGTGCAGCGCATCTATGCGGGAACCAACGAAATCATGAAGGAGATCATCGCGCGGTCGCTCTGAGCCGCGCGGCACATGCCATGGTCGCCCGATATGCCGTCGATCCGCACTGCTTTCCCGGCTGGGATGGCACTGTCGCCGGGGCACGGCGCCTGCAACAGGCGCTGGCGGCCCAGGTGCGGCTGCGGGACGAGTTTCCCCTGCCGCTGCGCCTGATCGCCGGGCTGGATGTGGGCTTCGAGGAGCGCGGCCGCATCACCCGGGCGGTGGCGGTGCTGCTGGACGGCAGAACAGGCGAGGCGCTCGGCGAGGTGGTGGTGCGGCGCGCCACCAGCATGCCCTATATTCCGGGCCTGCTGTCCTTTCGCGAACTGCCGGCCCTGCTGCAGGCGCTGAGCGAGCTGCCGGGACGCCCCGATCTGCTGTTCGTCGACGGCCAGGGCATCGCCCATCCCCGGCGCCTGGGCATTGCTGCTCATCTGGGCGTGGTGGCGGACCTGCCCAGCATCGGCGTGGCCAAGACGCTGCTGGTGGGCGCCGGCGAGGCGCCCGGGCCAAGGCGCGGGGAGCGAACCCCGCTGCTCGATGGCGAAGAGCAGATCGGCTGGCTGCTGCGCAGCAAGGATGGCGTGCGACCGCTGGTCGTCTCGCCCGGGCATCGGGTGAGCCTGCTGGCCGCCCCCGAACTGGTGCTGCGCTACGTCACACGCTACCGCCTGCCGGAGCCTACGCGTCTGGCCGACAGGCTGGCATCGCGACGGGCACCGGGGATGCGCTAGTTGCAATTTTTCGGCGCTGCGGCATAATCCCGCGACTTTCCTGCGGGGACCGCCTAGCTCCACGGGAAACAGGCGGTGATGCCTAGACCGCCGCGCTACTCCTTGTTCTGCCAAACGCGGACGCGAAGACCCGAGCCCCCGAAAGCGTCTGCAGTGGCTCCCGCCCTGGCCTTGCCAGGGTGCGTACTATTCAGTAAGATTCGCCGTCTTATTTTCAGGGCGGCCCCTGAGGCTTATAAAGAATGAAAACTTTTTCTGCTAAACCGGAAACCGTAAAGCGCGACTGGTACGTCGTCGACGCTGCCGGTCAGACCCTGGGTCGTCTGGCCACCGAGATCGCGAGCCGTCTGCGTGGCAAGCACAAGCCCGAGTACACCCCGCACGTTGATACCGGCGACTACATCGTCGTGATCAATGCCGAGCAGGTACGTGTCACCGGCAACAAGGCCGCCGACAAGAAGTACTACTCGCACTCCGGCTTCCCGGGTGGCATCAAGGAAATCAATTTCGAGAAGCTGATCGCCAAGGCTCCCGAGCGTGTGATCGAGACCGCGGTCAAGGGCATGCTGCCGAAGAACCCGCTGGGTCGCGACATGTATCGCAAGCTGAAGGTGTACAAGGGTTCCGTGCACCCGCACGCCGCTCAGCAGCCTCAAGAACTGAAGTTTTAACGGGAATAGCTCATTATGTCGGCGACTCAAAATTACGGCACTGGCCGTCGCAAGACTGCTACCGCTCGCGTCTTCCTGCGTCCGGGTACTGGCAAGATCACCATCAACAACCGCACCCTGGAAAACTTCTTCGGTCGTGAAACCGCCCGCATGGTGGTTCGCCAGCCGCTGGAGCTGACCGAGAACACCGAGAAGTTCGACGTGTACGTCACCGTCCTGGGTGGTGGTGTCAGCGGTCAGGCAGGCGCCATTCGCCACGGCATCACCCGTGCGCTGATCTCCTACGACGAAACCCTGCGCAGCCCGCTGCGCAAGGCCGGCTTCGTGACTCGCGACGCCCGTGAAGTGGAGCGCAAGAAGGTCGGTCTGCGCAAGGCGCGCAAGCGTCCGCAGTACTCCAAGCGCTAACTCGCGTTACCGCTTCGAAGAGAACGCCCGAGCCGTATGGCCCGGGCGTTTTTTTATGCGCCGAAAGTTTGGGTGCGACAACGTGACACAGAGCGGAAAGCCCCGTGGCTCAAGGGCTCTGCCACGGTCGGGGACGGGCTGTTACCTTGCCAGCAGGGGGGGTTTTCTTTAACATTCAGCAAATTTTTTTGGCCTCAACCTTGAAAATTTACTTCAAGACCCGGGTTCAACCGGGTCGCAAAGCTGATGGGAGACGACTGAATGAGCAATGACGGCGTGAATGCTGGCCGGCGTCGCTTCCTCGTCGCAGCCACCTCCGTGGTGGGTGCGGCTGGAGCGGTGGGGGCGGCGGTCCCGTTCGTGGGATCGTGGTTCCCGAGCGCCAAGGCCAAGGCCGCAGGTGCACCGGTGAAGGTGAATATCAGCAAGATCGAACCGGGTCAGCAGATGGTCGCCGAATGGCGCGGCCAGCCCGTGTTCATCCTGCGTCGCACCGAGGAAACCCTGAAAAACCTGGCTGGTCTGGAAGGCACCGTGGCCGACCCGGACTCCCAGGCCTCCGAACAGCCGGCCTACGTGGATTCGAAGCACCGCGCAATCAAGCCGGAAATCCTGGTTGTGGTCGGACTGTGCACCCACCTGGGCTGTGCTCCGTCCTTCCGTCCCGAAGTGGCTCCCGCCGACCTGGGCCCCGACTGGAAGGGCGGCTACTTCTGTCCCTGCCACGGCTCCAGGTACGACCTGGCCGGTCGCGTCTTCAAGGCGCAGCCCGCTCCCTTGAACCTGCCGGTGCCGCCGCATTCGTACGAGTCGGATGACGTCATCGTCATCGGTGTGGACCAGGAGAACGCCTGATGAGCAAATTCATGGAATGGATCGATGCACGCTTCCCCGCGACCAAGATGTGGGAAGACCATCTGTCCAAGTACTATGCCCCGAAGAACTTCAACTTCTTCTACTTCTTCGGCTCCCTGGCGCTGCTGGTGCTGGTCAACCAGCTGCTGACCGGCATCTGGCTGACCATGAGCTTCGAGCCGTCCGCCGAAGGCGCCTTCGCTTCCGTCGAGTACATCATGCGCGACGTGGAGTACGGCTGGATCCTGCGCTACCTGCATTCCACCGGTGCTTCCGCGTTCTTCATCGTGGTGTACCTGCACATGTTCCGCGGCCTGCTCTACGGCTCCTACCAGAAGCCCCGCGAGCTGGTGTGGATCTTCGGCATGCTGATCTACCTGGCGCTGATGGCCGAGGCCTTCATGGGCTACCTGCTGCCCTGGGGCCAGATGTCCTACTGGGGTGCGCAGGTGATCATCTCGCTGTTCGGTGCCATCCCGGTGATCGGTGCTGATCTGACCGAGTGGATCCGCGGTGACTACCTGATCTCCGGCATCACCCTGAACCGCTTCTTCGCCCTGCACGTGATCGCCCTGCCGATCGTCCTGCTGGGTCTGGTCGTGCTGCACATCCTGGCCCTGCACGAAGTGGGTTCCAACAACCCCGACGGCATCGAGATCAAGAAGAACAAGGACGAAAACGGCGTTCCGCTGGACGGCATCCCGTTCCACCCGTACTACACCGTCAAGGACATCGTGGGTGTGGTGGTGTTCCTGTTCGTGTTCTGCGCCGTGGTGTTCTTCTTCCCGGAAATGGGCGGCTACTTCCTGGAGAAGCCCAACTTCGAAGAAGCCAACCCGCTGAAGACCCCCGAGCACATCGCGCCGGTCTGGTACTTCACCCCGTTCTACGCCATCCTGCGTGCCGTTCCGGACAAGCTGCTGGGCGTGATCGCCATGGGTGCCGCCATTGCCGTGCTGTTCGTGCTGCCTTGGCTGGACCGTAGCCCGGTCAAGTCCATGCGCTACAAGGGCTGGCTGAGCCGCATCTGGCTGGTGATCTTCTGCATCAGCTTCGTGATCCTGGGCGTACTGGGTGTTCTGCAGCCCACCGACGGCCGCACCCTGCTGGCGCGTATCTGCACCATCCTGTACTTCGCCTACTTCCTCCTGATGCCGTTCTACACGCGCATGGAGAAGACCAAACCCGTTCCGGAAAGGGTGACTGGCTGATGAAAAAGCTCTTCGCTGCACTGATGTTTTCCGTACTGCCGCTGACCGCCATGGCGGCCGGGCCGGCGATTCCCCTGGACAAGGTGGATATCGACCTGACCGACAAGGCGGCGATGCAGGACGGTCTGAAAACCTTCACCAACTACTGCATGGGCTGCCACAGCGCCAAGTTCCAGCGCTATGAGCGTGTCGCCAACGACCTGGGCATTCCGGAAGAAGTCATGATGGAAAACATCGTCTTCACCGATGCCAAGATCGGCGATCACATGAAGATCGGCATGCAGCCGGCCGACGCCAAGGTCTGGTTCGGCGCCGCACCGCCGGATCTGACCCTGGTGGCCCGCGTGCGTGGCACCGACTGGCTGTACACCTACCTGCGCACCTTCTACGAAGACCCGAGCCGCCCGCTGGGCGCCAACAACCTGGTCTTCCCGAACGTGGGCATGCCCAACGTGCTGTCCGACCTGCAGGGTCGCCAGGTGATGGGCTGCAAGCAGGTCCAGGTGGTCGAGAATGGCAAGAAGGTCTTCGATCCGCTGACCGGCACCCCGGTGACCGAGGAAGCCTGCGATCAGCTGACCATCGTGCCCGGCACCGGCAAGCAGACCGAAGCCGAGTTCGACGAAACCGTGAAGAACCTGGTGACCTTCCTGGCCTACTCGGCCAACCCGGTCAAGCTGGAAAGCCAGCGCATCGGCACCTACGTGCTGCTGTTCCTGGCCTTCTTCTTCGTGGTGGCCTACCTGCTCAAGCGCGAGTACTGGAAGGACGTCCACTGATCAGCTGCTGATCTGACCTGAAGCGCGCGCGCCCCCGGGCGCGCGCGCTTTTTCCGTTTATCGAGTTTCCAAATTCAGGAGGGGCACCATGGCCGTGAATCGTCTGGTCTGCTTTTCCGATCCCGCCGATCAGTACAGCCACCGGGTTCGCCTGGTGCTGGCCGAAAAGAACGTGACCGCCCAGATCGTCGACGTGCTCGCCGGCGAACCGTCCGCCGAGCTGCTGGAGACCAATCCCTACGGGGAGGTGCCGGCGCTTGCCGACCGCGATCTGGCCCTGTTCGAGCCGACGGTTCTGCTCGAATACCTGGAGGAGCGCTATCCTCATCCCCCGCTGCTGCCCAGCTACCCCCTGGCGCGCGCCAACATTCGCCTGCTGATGCATCGCATCCAGCGGGACTGGTGTGCCAGGGCCGACCGGATCGCCGACTTCCGGGAGGATGAAGCGGTGCGCGAGCAGATGCGTCAGGCGCTGGCACGCAGCCTGAGCGATACCGCGCCGGTGTTTGCCGGCAAGGCCTTCTTCCTCAGCGATGAGGCCACCCTGGCTGACTGCTGCCTGCTGCCGCTGCTCTGGCGCCTGCCGGCGCTGGGCATCGAACTGCCGCGTTCGGCCAAGCCGCTGCTTGACTATATGGAAAGGGCCTTTGCGCGGCCGGCCTTCCAGGCCAGTCTTTCTTCCCACGAGCGAGCCATGCGCTGAGGAGCATTGCATGAATTCCAGTCGCCCTTATCTGCTGCGAGCGCTCTACGAATGGATCGTGGACAACGACTGCACGCCCCATCTGCTGGTGGATGCGGAATATCCCCGAGTCCAGGTTCCCGCCGGTTACGCCCAGGACGGGCAGATCGTGCTCAACGTCTCCCCGTCGGCGGTGCGCCACCTGCACATGGATAACGATGGCATCAGCTTCGAGAGCCGTTTCGGCGGGGTAGCGCACAGCCTCTATCTGCCCACGGGCTCGATCATGGCCATCTATGCGCGCGAGAACGGCCAGGGGATGGTGTTCGAAATGGAAGAGCCGAGCGAGGAGGCGATACCGGACGGCGACGACACGCCACCGGAGCCGCCACGTCCGTCGGGGCGGCCGAGTCTGAAGGTCGTGAAATGAAAAAGGGCGCCGCAAGGCGCCCTTTTTTTCCATCTGCCGTGCCGGAAACCTCAGTCGGTGTACTGGAACAGCCGCACGATGCGCTGCACGCCGGAAACCCCTTCGGCCGCCCTGGTGGCCTGGTTGGCCTGCTCGCGGCTGACGATGCCCATCAGGTAGACGACGCCGTTCTCGGTCACCACCTTCACATGGCTGCTGGGCAGGCCGGGTGCAAACAGCATGCTGCTCTTGATCCGGCTGGTCAGCAGGGCGTCATTGCTGCGCACCAGCGCGGAGATCGGCTGCTGGATCTGCAGCTCGTTGTGCACCTTCTTGACGCCGACCACCAGGCGCGCCGCCTGTTCGGCCTGATCGCGCAGCTCGGCGCGAGGGGTCTGGCCGGCGAGCAGGATGACGCCGTTGTAGGCGGTGACCACCACGCGCGAGGTAGGCTGGGCCAGGTCCGGATGGGCCTTGAGTACCTGGGAGAGCACCTTGGGCTCCAGGAACTGGTCGTCGATCTTGTTGCCGATGCTGCGGTTGCCGCACCCGGACAATACCAGCGCCAGGCCCAACAAGACGAGAATCAGCGGGTTGCGGGTCATTCTTCACTCCCGAACAGTTGCGTATCGATCTGATCGCACAGGCAATGGATCACCAGCAGATGGACTTCCTGGATGCGTGCCGTGACCTTGGCCGGCACGCGGATCTCCACATCCTCCGGCAGCAGCAGGGAAGCCATGCCGCCGCCGTCGCGACCGGTCAGGGCGACCACGGTCATTTCCCGGTCGTGGGCAGCCTGAATGGCCTGGATCACGTTGGCCGAGTTGCCGCTGGTGGAAATGGCCAGCAGCACGTCGCCCGGCTGGCCGAGGGCGCGGATCTGCTTGGAGAACACCTCGTTGTAACTGTAGTCGTTGGCGATGGAAGTGAGGGTGGAGCTATCCGTGGTCAGGGCCATGGCAGGCAGGCTGGGGCGTTCCCGCTCGAAGCGGTTGAGCAGCTCGGAGGAGAAGTGCTGGGCGTCGCCCGCTGATCCTCCGTTGCCGCAGGAGAGGATCTTGCCCTCGTTGAGCAGGGCCCGGACCATGGCCTGACTGGCCTGCTCGATGTGGGGGATCAGCACTTCCATGGCGCGCTGCTTGGTTTCGATGCTGGCGAGGAAGTGCTGGCGAATACGGGCATGCATGTCCATCGGGTGACCTTCAGGTGTCTTGATTTCAGATTTCGAACGCGTTGCGGATCCAGTCTGACCGGCCGTGGCCCAATGTGACCACATCGAAGCGGCAGGGTTTGCTCGCCCAACGCGTTTCGGACTGGAGGAACAGTTGCGCGGCAATCGCCAGACGCTGGCGCTTGCGCCAGTCGATGCTCTCGATCGCGCCGCCCCAGCCATTGTGACGACGGTAGCGGACTTCGACGAATACTACTGTATCGCCGTCCAGCATAACCAGATCGAGCTCCCCGCGCCGACAGCGCCAGTTGCGGCTGATCAGGCGCAGCCCCTGCCGCTGCAGATGGCGGCAGGCCAGATCTTCTGCCTGCCGCCCACGTTGCTGCGCCGAGTCGCCTGCATCCATCAGTACACGTAGTCGGGCAGGCGGCGAACTCGGCCGTTCTGGATGATCGCCCAGGGCAGCTCCCGCTCGATGCGCTGCTGCTCGGTCATGCCGAGAATGCCGGTCTGCCCGTGGATGCGGGTTTCCGGCAGGGCCTTGAGCTGGGACAGACGCGGCGCCAGCAGGTACGCATCGATACCCATCGCATACAACCGGCCAAGGCTGCCGCTGGCCTGCGGCCACTGGCGGGACACCTGGTCGCGCAGCGGATTGCGTTCGTCGAGCAGCCAGGGTGTCTCGCTGAAACGGATGCCGTTGAGGTCCTGCAACTGGGCGCCTTCGCGGGCGCCGGTGTACAGGTGCGAGGTGGCGTACACGGGGACGTCGCCGGCGTACTGGAAGGTCAGGGTGGGACGAATCTGCTGGGCCTGCAGCGGCGTGGCGGCCAGGAAGATGAAGTCCACATCCGCGCGGCGCGCGGGATCGGCGGCCAGCTCGATGCCCAGGACCTCCTTCAGACGCTGTGCGCGGGCCTCGCTCTGGCGCAGCTGGAACAGGTCGGCGATCTGGCGGGCCAGTTGTACCGGCTGATCGATGCGGCGTGCCGCCAGCAGGGTACCGCCCTGTTGCTGCCAGGCGCGGTTGAAGGCCGCCAGCACCCGATCGCCCCACTCGCCGCGGGGGACCAGCGCTACCGCGCGGCGCATGCCATCGTGCCAGGCGCGGCGGGCGGCCGACTGTGCCTCGTCCTCGGCGGCCAGGCCGAACTGGAACAGCTGGGCGGGGCCCATCTCGTTGCCGTCGTCGTAA
>DATGNS010000199.1:0-2479 GCA_035306625.1 Pseudomonas sp.
TGGCCGGAACGGTCACCTGTGCGCGCTGCTTTACCTGGATGTCGACCGGTGCAAGGTCATCAACGACATCCTTGGCCACCTGGCCGGCGATGAATTCCTGCGCGAGGTCGCCAGGCGCCTGCAGGCCTGCGTGCGCAAGCCCGACCTGGTGGCACGGCTGTCGGGCGACGAATTCGTGATCCTGCTGGAAGACGTGGCGCTGGACGAGTCGGGGCGGCCGACGGCGGCGATCGCGGTCGCCCGGCGCGTGCTTGCCCTGCTCACCGAACCGCTGGCCCTGGCCGGGCGCACGCTGGAGCCGTCGGCGAGCATCGGCATCGCCGTGGCGGACAGGCGCTACCGCCAGACCGACGACCTGGTGCGCGATGCGGACACGGCGCTGTACCGCGCCAAGGCGCAGGGCGGCCGCCGCTGGGAGCTGTTCGACCACTCCCTGCAGCGCACCGCCGTGGACGAGCTGACCGTGGAGGCCGAGCTGCGGCTGGCGCTCAAGCGCGATGAGCTCGAGCCGCACTTCCAGCCCATCGTCAACCTGGCCGACGGCACCGTGGTCGGCCACGAGGCGCTGATGCGCTGGAAGCACCCGCAGCGCGGGCTGCTGCGGCCCGGCGACTTCCTGGAAGTGGCCGAGGACAGCGGCATCATCGAGGCGATCGACTGGCGCATCTTCAAGCGCGCCTGCACCCTGGCGGCATGTCGCGGCGGCGACACCTACCTGTCGATCAACGTGTCGCCGCGGCACCTGCTGCACGACGACTTCGGCGCCCGCCTGCTGAAGCTGCTTGGCCGCACCGGGCTGGATCCCTCGCGGCTGCGGATCGAGGTCACCGAAGGCACGCTGCTGAACGATCCGGAGAAGGCGCGCGGAATCCTGCAGGAACTGCAGGAGCACGGGGTCGGGGTGGCACTGGATGACTTCGGTACCGGCTATTCATCGCTGAGCTACCTGCACACCTTCCCGCTGCGGATGCTGAAGATCGACCGCACCTTCCTGGCCGCCCTGGACCGGAAGGACAACGCCGCGGCGGTGATCTCCGCGGTGCTGGCCCTGGCCCGCGCCCTGCGGATCGAGGTGGTGGCCGAGGGGATCGAGGCCGAAGCGCAGCGCGCGGCGCTGGTGGCGCTCGGCTGCGGGTTCGGCCAGGGCTATCTGTTCGGCCACCCCGAGGCGGTCGAGTGCGGGCGCCCGGCGCAGGCTCAGTTGGCGTAGTACATCTGGTACTCGAGCGGGTGGGTGGCGGCGCGGAAGGAGGTGACCTCCTTCATCTTCATCTGGATGTAGGCGTCGATGAAGTCGTCCGAAAACACGCCGCCGGCCTTGAGGAACTCGCGGTCGCCGTCGAGCGCCTGCAATGCCTGGTCGAGCGAGGCGCACACGGTTGGGATCAGCTTCTCCTCCTCCGGCGGCAGGTCGTAGAGGTCCTTGTCGCTGGGCCCGCCCGGATCGATCTGGTTCCGGATCCCGTCCAGGCCCGCCATCATCAGCGCGGCGAAGGTCAGGTAGCCCGACTGCATCGGGTCCGGGAAGCGCACCTCCACCCGCCGCGCCTTGGGGTTGGACACGTACGGGATGCGGCAGCTCGCCGAGCGGTTGCGCGCCGAGTAGGCCAGCATCACCGGCGCCTCGAAGCCCGGCACCAGGCGCTTGTAGCTGTTGGTGGTGGCGTTGGCAAAGGCGTTGATCGCGCGCGCGTGCTTGAAGATGCCGCCGATGTACCACAGCGCGGTCTGGCTCAGGCCGCCGTAGCCGTCGCCGGAAAACAGGTTCGTCCCGCCCTTGGCGAGCGACTGGTGCACGTGCATGCCGCTGCCGTTGTCGCCCACCAGCGGCTTGGGCATGAAGGTCGCGGTCTTGCCGTTGCGGAAGGCCACGTTCTTGACGATGTACTTCATCGCCAGCAGCTCGTCGGCCTTCTTGACCAGCGAGTTGAAGCGGGTGCCGATCTCGCACTGGCCGGCGTTGGCGACCTCGTGGTGGTGCACTTCGACCTCGATGCGACCGCTTCCAGGGTCTTGCACATCTCGGCGCGGATGTCGTGCAGCGAATCCAGCGGCGCGACCGGGAAATAGCCACCCTTCACCCCCGGGCGGTAACCGGTGTTTCCACCCTCGTACTCGCGCCCCGAGTTCCACGCGGCTTCTTCCGAATCGACATGGAAGAAGGTGTGGCCCATGTCGTTGGCATAGCGCACCGAGTCGAAGATGAAGAACTCGGGCTCCGGCCCGAAGAACGCCTGCTCGGCCGTGCCGCTGGACTTCAGGTAGGCCTCGGCGCGGCGCGCGATGCCGCGCGGGTCGCGGTTGTAGGCCTGCATCGTGGTCGGGTCGAGCACGTCGCAGGTGAGCACCAGCGTCGGGTCGGCGGTGAACGGGTCGAGGAAGGCGGTGTCGGGATCGGGCAGCAGGACCATGTCGGACTGGTGGATGCCACGCCAGCCGCTGATCGACGAGCCGTCGAACATCTTGCCGTCCTCGAACA
>DATGNS010000200.1:0-6673 GCA_035306625.1 Pseudomonas sp.
AGGGTCCAGCTGGGCATCTGCAGGCGGCGGGCGATTTCTTCCAGATCCGGCTCGCGGCCGTGCAGCAGCGGTCCGAGCAGCAGGGTGATGCGTTCGCGCAGGCTGCGGGTGCGGGTCAGCTGTTCCAGCTCGGCCTCGCACAGGGCCAGCAGATGATTCCAGGTGCTCGGGCAGTGGGCCGGGTTGCGCAGCGCCAGGGTGTCCCGGTCCAGGCGCAGGCGGTTGGTCTCGGCGGCGAACTCCACCGGGCAGCCGAACAGGGGCGCGTAGCGCTCGGCATACTCGGGCGCGGGGAACTCGATCTCCACCCGCTGGGCCTGCAGCGGTTGCCCGGCCAGCGCGCCGAGCTGGCACAGCCAGCCGGCCAGCAGGGCGTCCACCACGAAGCGGTTGTAGGCGTTGTAGGGGCTGATGGAATAGAAGCACAGCCAGGCGCCGTCGGCGTCTTCCTCGAAGCGCGACTGCCCCCGGTAGTTGGCGGCATACAGCGGTTCGAAGCGGATCAGCGTGCGTGCCGCCTCGCGCACCGTCGGTGCCTGGGCGGCGGTGACGCCGGCCAGGCCCACCTGGGCGATATGGCTGAGGCGGCCCATGTCCAGGCCCAGCGACGGGTCCCCGCACAGCTGCATGGCGGCATGGCCCAGGCGCATGTAGCGGGGAATGGACAGTCGAGCCCGCGGTTCGCCCAGGCGTGCCGGGTCCAGGTCGTACTGGGCCAGCAGCGGCTGCGGGTCATGGCCGCGTTCGCGCAGGGCGGCGGCCAGGCTCAGCACGCTGCCGACCGACAGGTCCCCCAGACGCACGCGGGCCGGCTTCATGGCTCGATCCACTGGTTGAGCAGGTGGGTGCCCGGCAGGCTGCTGAGCTGAGGTGCCTGGGGTGGGGTCAGGAACAGGCCGCGCGGCGCACCGCCGATCGGCCAGCTCAGCTTGCCACGCAGGAACAGCGGCGGACTGGTGCGGCCGTTGGGCAGCTGCACGCGGCTCTGGGGCCAGCCGGGCATCCAGTCGCGCTCGATCAGATAGCGCTGATCGCCGACCTGGATCTGCTGCGTGGGGATGTGCACCGAGGTCCAGGGCCAGTCCTGGCGGAAGGGCTCGCCGTGGAGGACGCCGTCCGGCCCGAACACCAGACCGAGGTTCTCCAGCGGGCCGGTGCCCACCTGCAACTGTCCGTCGTGAATCCGCGGTTCCGGCAGCAGGATGGTGCCGGCCTGCAGGGTGACGCCGTATTCCCGGGCCAGGCCGCTGAACAGCGCCTGGTAGTCCCTGGCCATCTGCTCGGCCTTCATGCGCAGCAGGGTCTCGTCGAGGCGGTTGGCGTCCAGGTTGCGCGCCAGCACCTTCGCAGCCTTGAGCGGATTGCCGAGCAGCAGCCAGTTGCGCACCTCCAGGCGATCGCGGGCCTGGTAGAGCTGGGGCTTTTCCCCGGTGGCCAGCAGCCAGGTGCCGATATGGTGGGGCAGCACCACCAGGGTGTCGGCAAGCATCAGACCTGCCTCTCGCGCGGCGTCCAAGGCGGCCGCCAGCACCAGGCGCAGGTGCCGCGGGCTCTGGTAGTCGATGGCGAACAGCTGGGGGCGGATGGTCACCAGGTTGCCGTGGCGCACGGCAGGCGGACGCGCGCTGATCACCTGGGTGCGCAGGTCGGACAGGTAGTGGGTGGGCGGGCGTTCCCCGGCCCAGTCGAGGAAGGTGACCAGGCCGAACGCGGCCACCAGCAGCGCGATGGCAATCAGCAGGAGTCGTTTCATGCCGCTGAGCCTAGGTGGCGCTGGCGGGATTGCCAAGCCTTGCTGTGCATTTTGATCAGTAACTTGTCATTTTTGATCATTGAGACTCCCCGGCCGGCTGACTATCGTCTGGCTCCATGACAGGGCGGCGGCAACGACCGCGGCCCCCACCCTGAACCTGTCGGAAGGATCGTCATGACCACCCGCTACCCGCATCTGCTCGCCCCGCTGGATCTGGGCTTCACCACCCTGCGCAACCGTACCCTGATGGGCTCCATGCACACCGGCCTGGAGGAAAAGCCCAACGGCTTCGAGCGCATGGCCGCCTATTTCGCCGAGCGTGCCCGTGGCGGCGTCGGCCTGATGGTGACCGGCGGCATCGGCCCGAACGAGGAGGGCGCGGTGTATGCCGGCGCCGCCAAGCTGACCACGCCGGAAGAGGCGGCAAAGCACCGCATCGTCACCCAGGCCGTGCACGAGGCGGGCGGCAAGATCTGCATGCAGATCCTGCATGCCGGCCGCTACGCCTACAGCCCCAAGCTGGTGGCGCCGAGCGCCATCCAGGCGCCGATCAACCCGTTCAAGCCGCGCGAGCTGGACGAGGAAGGCATCCAGAAGCAGATCAACGACTTCGTGAACTGCGCCCGTCTGGCCCAGCAGGCCGAGTACGACGGGGTCGAGATCATGGGCTCGGAAGGCTACTTCATCAACCAGTTCCTCGTGGCCCACACCAACCACCGCACCGACCGCTGGGGCGGTAGCTACGAGAACCGCATGCGCCTGCCGGTGGAGATCGTCCGCCGCGTGCGCGAGGCGGTCGGGCCGAACTTCATCATCATCTATCGCCTGTCCATGCTGGACCTGATCGAGGGCGGCAGCACCTGGGACGAGATCGTCATGCTGGCCAGGGCCATCGAGGCGGCCGGCGCCACCCTGATCAACACCGGCATCGGCTGGCATGAGGCGCGCATCCCGACCATCGCCACCATGGTGCCGCGCGCGGCCTTCACCGGGGTCACCGCCAAGCTCCGGGGCGAGGTGAAGATTCCGCTGATCACCACCAACCGCATCAACACCCCGGAAGTGGCCGAAGAGGTGCTGGCCGCGGGTGACGCCGACATGGTGTCCATGGCGCGTCCGTTCCTGGCCGACCCGGAATTCGTCAACAAGGCCGCCGCCGGCCGGGCCGACGAGATCAATACCTGCATCGGCTGCAACCAGGCCTGCCTGGACCACACCTTCGGCGGCAAGCTGACCAGCTGCCTGGTCAACCCGCGCGCCTGCCACGAGACCGAGCTGAACTACATCCCGGTCGCCCAGGGCAAGAAGATCGCCGTGGTCGGTGCCGGCCCAGCCGGTCTGGCGGCGGCCTGCGTGGCGGCCGAGCGCGGCCATCGGGTGACCCTGTTCGAGGCCGGCAGCGAGATCGGCGGCCAGTTCAACGTGGCCAAGCGCGTGCCGGGCAAGGAAGAGTTCCACGAAACCCTGCGCTACTTCCGCAAGCGCCTGGAAACCACCGGCGTGGACGTGCGCCTGAACACCCGCGTGGGTGTCGAGGAGCTGGCGCAGGGCGGCTATGACGAAATCATCCTGGCCACCGGCATCGTGCCGCGCACCCCGGACATCGCTGGCATCGAGCATCCCAGGGTCATCAGCTACCTGGACGCCCTGCTGGAGCGCAAGCCGGTCGGCAAGCGCGTGGCGGTGATCGGTGCCGGCGGCATCGGTTTCGACGTGTCGGAATTCATCACCCACGACGGTGTGTCCACCAGCCTGGACCGCGAAGCCTTCTGGAAGGAGTGGGGCATCGACCTGGGCCTGACCGCCCGCGGTGGCGTCGCCGGGGTCAAGCCGCAGCCCCAGGCGGCGGCCCGCGAGGTGTACCTGCTGCAGCGCAAGAAGACCAAGGTGGGCGACGGCCTGGGCAAGACCACCGGCTGGATCCATCGCACCAGCTTGAAGAACAAGCAGGTGCAGATGCTCAACGCGGTGGAGTACCTGAAGATCGACGACGACGGCCTGCACATCCGCGTGGCGGAAGGCGAGCCGCAGGTGCTGCCGGTGGACACGGTGATCGTCTGTGCCGGTCAGGAGCCGCTGCGCGAGCTGCACGACGGCCTGGTGGCCGCCGGCCAGAAGGTGCATCTGATCGGTGGCGCCGACGTGGCTGCCGAGCTGGATGCCAAGCGCGCCATCAACCAGGGCTCGCGCCTGGCCGCGGAACTGTGATGCGCTCGGCTGCGCCGTTGGTCGAGGCCCGACGCCTCGGCCGAGGGCCTGCCAACTGCGTCACGCAGCCGCCCCGAGGCTTTGCCTAGACTGCGAACCCCCGCTGCCTGCGGGGGTTCGTCTGTTCAGGGGGTAAGCAATGAGTCTGCAGGCCAAGCCTCAGCTGGTCGAAGCGGTGATGTTCTTCCGCGCCGGTGCCATCTGCAAGGAGATGCACCTGGCCGAGTTCGAGGCGGTGCTGGACGGGGTGGTCAGCCTGCACGACTTTGCCGACGAGCAGATCCAGGCGGCCTACGCGCTGATTTCCCCCCGTCTGCACATCCTGGCCGTCACCTTCTTCCTGATCGATTTCGACGAGAGCGGTCGCGCCGACACCGGCTGGAACATCCCCCTGCGCCACCTGGCCGAGCAGGGCGTGCCGGGGCCCGATCTGGGCGGCGGCCCCATCCGGCTGACCTGCCGCAGCCGCTGCCCGGTGGCCTGGTACCAGATGCACCTGTGGGACCCGAGCCTGAAGCCCGGCCGCAACGAGCTGGTGCAATTGCGCGACGCGGCGCGGCGCAACCACCTGGGCATCCTGGCCGAGGGGGACGCGGCGCCGGCCGGCGAGGGTACGCAGTGGGTCGCGCCGGAGGCCGCCAAGGACATGGCCAGGCACCTGGCCCGCAAGGTGGATCTGCGCCATCGCCAGCGTACCGCCCAGCTGCTCCGCCAGCAGCGTCTGCGCCTGCACGGCCTGACCCAGCAGTACGAGGAGCAGTTCGCCCGCCTGCGCCTGGACGCGGAGCAGCGCGAGCGCCAGCTGCAGGCCGAGCTGGAAGCGCTGCAGGAGGATCTGCGGGAGCAGCGGCGCCAGAACGACGTGCTGCAGGCGCAGGTGCGGCGGCAGACCGAGCAGTTGCGCCAGGCCCGCGAGACCTTCACCCGCGAGCTGAGCGCGGCCCGGCAGGACGGACAGCTGGCCGGCGAGCTGCTGCGCAACCAGCTGGAGCAGGAGGTTCAGCAGCGCCTCGAGGCGGTTCGCGCCTCGTACGAGCAGAACATCGCCGGCCTGCGGGCCGAGCTGGAGTGGCGCAACGAGCTGGATGCGCAGATGCAGGACGAGATCGAGCGCCTGCGCGAGCGCGCCGAGCGTCCCGTGGAGCGCCTCGCCGAGCTGGGCGTGATGTTCGTGGCCTACCACCCGGGCACCGGCCATCTGACCATTCCACCGGGCGAGGTGGCCAGCTATCAGCGCGACCCCGAAGCCTATGTGGCCGCCCGCTGCCTGGTGACCCCGGAGCATTACCGCGCCTGGCTGGAGCACTACCGGCAGCCGGCCTGCGCCGCCCGCCTGTCCAGCGGCGAGCGCTGCGCCATTCCGCTGGATCGCATCGAGACGCCCAGCCGCTTCGTGCCCGGCCAGAGCGACTGCTGCGCCAGACACCAGGCCGGCCGTCCACACGCGGCGGGGCAGGCCTGAGCGGGCTGGACGCCGATCGCGCAGCGCCCTAGGCTGCGCCGTTTCGTTCCCCGCGGATCCACCCATGCTCACGGTTCCCGACTGGTCCCCGACACCGCCGCTGCACACGCTGCGCCTCGACTGGCTGGCCGAGGCCGGTGTCGAGCTGGCGGTGCTGCGTCTGGACCTGATCGATGCCGAACTGTCCGGCAACAAGTGGTACAAGCTCAGGCCACATCTGGAACTGGCGGCCCGGGCCGGCAGGGCCGGCGTCATGACCCTGGGCGGCGCCCATTCCAACCATCTGCACGCCGTGGCGGCGGCCGGGGCGCGGTTCGGCTTTGCCACCGTCGGCCTGTTGCGCGGCGAGCCCTGCGACACGCCGACGGTGCGCGACCTGCAGGCCTTCGGCATGCAGCTGCACTGGCTGGGTTACGGCGGCTACCGGGCCCGCCATCGCGCGGATTTCTGGCAGCCCTGGCTGGACCGCTATCCCGAGCTGCAGCCGGTGCCCGAAGGGGGCGGCGGCCGGCCGGGGGCGCTGGGCTGTGTCGAGCTGGTGGAGCTGGCGCGCCGGCAACTGCCCGGGCTGGGCTGGGACGACTATCACGGCTGGTGGCTGGCGGCGGGCACCGGCACCACCCTGGCCGGACTGGTCATGGGCGAGGCGGGGCAGCGCCTGGTGCACGGCGCCCTGGCGGTGCCCCAGGACCATGGCGTGGAGCGGCGGCTGGCGGAACTGGGCGTGGCGCCGGGGCACTTCCGCCTGCATGCGGCCAGTCGGGGCGGTTTCGCCCGCACGGATGAGCAGCTGCTGACCTTCATGGCCGGTGTCGAACAGGCCGCCGGCCTGCCCCTGGAACCGCTGTATACCGCCAAGGCACTGCTGGCGCTGCGCGAGCAGGTGGAGGCGGGTGCGATACGCTCGGGGACGCGGCTGATATTCGTGCATACCGGTGGATTGCAAGGGTTGCGGGGGCTGTCCTTTGGTCGCAGCGCGGCCGCGTTGCGGGCTTGATGCAAATCAATCCGCCTCCGCGGGCATAGCGGCAGAGTGATGGCACCATTCACCGAGGGTTGTACCACTCATGCAACAAGGCTTTCGTATCGCCGTCATCGGCGCCGGTGAAACCGGCACTCCGCTGCTCAAGCAGCTGCTGACTTCCCCCTTCGTCACCGTGGTGGGCGTGGCCGATCTGGACCTGACCATGCCGGGCATCGTGCTGGCCCGCGAGTTCGGCGTGCCGGTCACCGACAACTTCATGGAGCTG
>DATGNS010000201.1:0-2848 GCA_035306625.1 Pseudomonas sp.
GGCGAGATGCGCATCCTGGAGGGGTGGGGCTCCACCGAAGCCAACACCAGCCTGATCAACGTCGACAATCGGGTGGGCTCCTGCGGTCGGGTGCCTGACTGGAACCGCACCAACTTCCGCCTGGTGCGCTTCGACGTGGAGACCGAGCGGCACCTGCGCGACGAGGAGGGCTTCTGCATCCTCTGCGAGCCCGGCGAGGTGGGCGAGGGGCTGGGCATGATCCAGTATGACGAGAACACCCCGGTGGCCCCCTTCGAGGGCTACACCTCGGCCGAGGCCACCGAGCAGAAGATCCTGCGCAACGTCTTTCGGCATGGCGATGCCTTCTGGCGCTCCGGTGACCTGCTGCGCTATGACGAGGATCGCTACTTCTACTTCGTCGATCGCATCGGTGACACCTTCCGCTGGAAGAGCGAGAACGTCTCCACTCAGGAGGTGGCCAACGCCCTGGATGACCTGCCCGGCATGGAGTCGCTCAATATCTACGGCGTGACGGTGCCGGGCTTCGAGGGGCGTGCGGGCATGGCCGCCATCGTGATGCAGCCGGGGCAGACGTTCGATCCCGAGGCCTTCTATGCGTTGACCGCCGAGCGCCTGCCCGGCTACGCCGCACCGCAGTTCGTGCGCGTCTCGGCCAGCGCCGACATGACCAGCACCTTCAAGCTGCGCAAGGTGGATCTGCAGCGCCAGGGCTACTGTCCCGAGCTGTGCGGTGAGCCGATCTACCTGCGCGACGACACCGAGGGGGGCTATGTGCCCTGGTCAGAAGCGCGGCTCGAGAAGCTGGGCCTCCCCGCCTTTCGCCCCTGAGGGGGGCGCTACCCTCCAATACCGCAACGAGGAAAGATGATGACGGGACTGTCAGGCAAGGCGGCCATCGTGGGGGCCGCCCAGTATCGGCCCGAAAAGTATCAGACCGCGCCGCAGATGTTCCATCTGGAGCAGGTCGCCGACCTGGCCGGACGCGCCCTGCGCGATGCCGGCCTGCGTCGGGAGGATTTGGACGGGCTGGTGATCAACGGCCCCCACTTCCACGAGGCCTCGGTCTTCGTGCCGGCCATGGCCGCCGAATATCTCGGCATCGAGGTCAACTTCGCCGAGGTGGTGGACCTGGGCGGCTGCACGCCGGTCGGCATGGTGTGGCGTGCCGCCGCGGCCATCGAGATGGGGCTGTGCCAGGCGGTGCTCTGCGTGCTGCCGGCGCGCATGGCGCCCTTCGGACCCGACGAGGACCCGGCCTGGATGGCCCGGGCCATGCGCTTCGGCGGCCACAGCACCGCCTTCGGTGCGCCGGAGGCGGAGTTTGACCTGCCCTACGGCCACATGGGTCAGAACACCGGCTACGCCATGATCGCCCAGCGCTATGCGGCCCGCTACGGCTATGACCCCAGGGCCATGGCCAAGATCGCCGTGGACCAGCGCACCAACGCTCTGGCCAACCCCGAGGCGATCTTCCACGGTCAGCCGCTCAGCGTCGAGGATGTCCTGGCCAGCCGCAAGGTGGCCGACCCGCTGCACGTGCTCGAGATCGTCATGCCCGTGGCCGGCGGGGCGGCGGTGATCGTCGCCTCCAAGGAGCTGGCCGCCCGGGCGAAGCACCGCCCGGCCTTCGTGACCGGCTTCGGCGAGCGGCTCGCCTTCAAGTCGCCCTCCTACGCCGAGGAGATGACCGAGACCCCCATCGCCCACGCCGCGCGCCAGGCCTTCGCCATGTCCGGCACCCGGCCAGGCGACATGGACGCGGCCCAGATCTACGACTGCTACACCATCACGGTGCTGCTGAGCCTCGAGGATGCGGGCTTCTGCGGCAAGGGGGAGGGGATGGCCTTCGTGCGCGAGCACGACCTGACCTGGAAGGGCGATTTCCCCCTCAATACCCACGGCGGCCAGCTCAGCTTCGGACAGGCCGCGGCGGCGGGGGGCATGTCCCAGGTAATCGAGGCCTACACCCAGATTGCCGGCCGGGCCGGCGAGCGCCAGCTGTCGCGCTGCGACCAGGCCTTCGTGTCGGGAACGGGTGGCGTGATGAGCGAGCAGGGCGCACTGATTCTTCAGGGGAGTTGAGAGCATGGACTACAAACCGCTACCCGTGGCGACCGAGATCAGCCGCCCCTTCTGGGAGGGGCTGAAGGAAGGGCGCCTGCTGCTGCAGAGCTGCGATGCCTGCCACGCCTGGGTCTTCTACCCGCGCCGCCACTGCACCCACTGCCTCTCGCCGGAGCTGAGCTGGAAGGAGGCGTCAGGCGAGGCGACCCTCTACAGCTACACCCTGGCGCGCATTCCCACCCTGCCCGAGTTCGCCGACGAGTCGCCCCAGGCGCTGGCGGTGGTGGAGCTGGCCGAGGGGGTGCGCATGAACACCACCCTGGTCGGCCTTGCCGAGGAGGAGATCGAGGTGGGCATGGCCCTTCAGCCGAGCTTCTGCCGGGTCAACGCCCGCGGCGACACCCTGCTGCGCTTTACCCGCCCGGGCGGTGAGCGCGAGCGCGACGAGACGCCGGTTCTGGAGAGAGATGAACAGGGTCGCCGCCGGGTACCCTTCGATGACGCCACGGCCGTGGCCAGCCTGGTCGGCGACGCGTTCAGCGACTGGAGCGCTCCGCTGTTGATCGACCAGCCGCTGGTGGACCGCTTCGCCGAGCTCTCCGGCGATGACTATTGGATCCATACCGACCCCGAGCGGGCCGCCAGGGAGAGCCCCTACGGCACCACCATCGCCCACGGCGCCCTGGTGCAGGTGCTGCAGTCGCGGCTGGCGCTGCCCCTGGATTTCGTCATCGAGGGCTTTTCGACGGTGGTCAACTACGGCTCCGACCGCCTGCGTTTCCCGGCGCCGGTGCCGGTCGGG
>DATGNS010000202.1:0-6406 GCA_035306625.1 Pseudomonas sp.
GTCCCATGTGCAGGTGGTCGGGCTGTTTCCCAATGCCGCCGTGCTCACCGTGGACGGCGAGCGCAAGCTGGTACGCGTCGGCGAGACCGGGCCGGGCGGCGTGGAGCTGCTGGCGGCGGACGGCCAGGGGGCGCTGGTCCGCGTGGACGGCCAGACCCGGCGCATCGAGCTGGGCCGCGAACTGTCCGGCGGCTTCAGCGCGCCGGTGCGCCGGCAGGTGACCATTGCCCGGGGCGAGGGCGGCCATTACCGGGTGATCGGCGCGGTCAACGGTTTCTCGCTGCCGCTGCTGGTGGATACCGGCGCCACCAGCCTGGCGATGAGCGAGCAGCAGGCCCGTCGCATGGGGCTGGACTATCAGAAGGGCGCGCCGGTCCGCGCCAACACCGCCAACGGCGTGGCACACGGTTGGCGCGTGCGTCTGGATCGGGTCAATATCGGCGGTCTGGAAGTGCCCGGGGTGGAAGCCGTGGTGCTGCAGGGCAACGCCCTCGACGAGGCGCTGCTGGGCATGAGCTTCCTCAACCGCGTGCGCTGGCGCGAGGAGCAGGGTGTGCTGGTGCTGGAGTCGCGCCTGTAGCCGGCCAGGCGTCGCCCGCAAGCCGCGCGAGTGGAGTTATAATCCCGCCCTTTCTCAGCTTCTGGAGCCTCTCCGGTGTCCGTCGTTTTCGTCGCCGCATCCAAACTGCCCACGCCCTTTGGCGAGTTCACCATGCATGGATTCCTCGATGAGGCCACCGGCAAGGAGCATGTGGCGCTGACCATGGGCAGCTTCGAGGATGGTGAGCCGGTGCTCGGCCGCGTGCATTCCGAGTGCCTGACCGGCGACGCCCTGTTCAGCCAGCGCTGCGACTGCGGCTACCAGCTGGAAGCCGCACTGAAGGCCATCGCCCAGGAAGGCCGCGGCGTGCTGCTCTACCTGCGCCAGGAAGGCCGTGGCATCGGCCTGCTCAACAAGATCCGCGCCTACCAGCTGCAGGACGCCGGCGCCGATACCGTGGAGGCCAACGAGCGTCTGGGCTTCGCCGCCGACCAGCGCGAATACAGTATCTGCCTGCCGATGCTCGACCACCTGGGCATCCATTCGCTCAAGCTGATGACCAATAACCCACGCAAGGTGAATGCGCTGGAAGGCTTCGGCATCCGCATCGCCGAGCGCAAGCCGCTGCTCACCGGCCTCAACCCGCACAACCGCAACTATCTGCGCACCAAGGCTGGCAAGCTGGGCCATATGCTCGGCAACCTGCACCAGGACGAGTCGGAAGCCTGATGGATCGCCTGGCCTGGCGGCGCCGCCTGAACCTGCGCTGGTCGTTGCTGCTGCTGGCCGGGGTGCTGCCCTGGCTGGTGCTGGCCAATGTCCCGGAAGCGGCGCAACTGCCGCCCATGCCGCTGTTTATCGCCGGGCTGTGTGGACTGGTGCCGACCCTGAAGGTGTTCCCGGGCTACAAGCGCGCCCTGTGGGCGCTCAATCCGCCGCTCGATCCGGCGCATGAACATGAGCGTTGGACCTGCCTGGCCCGTCAGCAGCTGCGCGGCCTGTGCTGGGTGCTCCTGCCCGCCTGGTTCGCCGCCCTGGCCAGCCCGCTGGGTCTGGAAGGCATGGCCGGGTTGCTGCTGGTCGCCGGCAGCCTGCTGCTGTCCTTCGTCTATCGCGTGCCGCGTCAGGTGCTTCTGTCATAGCGCCTGCTGACGAACTAGCGCGCCTCGAAGCCCCGCCGCTGGTTCGCCACCAGCGTCAGCACGTAAGAAGACATTGCATCATCGGGTCGCTGCAGCGGGATCGGCGGCGAGGCCAGGCTTGCCTCACTTGGGAAGGATGATGGGCGGCGAGGCTTCCAGGTCCACATGCACCTCGACCTGGAAGGCGGCCGCCAGATGGGCTTCGGTCAGGACTTCCCGGGGCGTGCCGAAGGCCAGCAGGCGGCCTTCGGCCAGCAGGCAGAGCTTGTCGCAGTAGCGCGCCGCCAGGCCCAGATCATGGATGGACAGCATCACCGCCCGATCCTGCCGGGCGTGCTCGCGCAGCAATTCCATCACCTTGCGCTGGTGCAGCAGGTCCAGGCTGGCCACCGGCTCGTCGGCCAGCAGCAGCACCGGCTGGCCGGCCAGTACCCGGGCCAGCCACACCCGCGCCTGCTCGCCGCCGGACAGCTCCGCCACCCTGCGGCTCCGCCAGGGCAGCACGCCGGTGCGCTGCATGGCCGCCTCGATCAGCGCGGCATCCTCATCACCCCAGGGCAGACGCCCGAGCGCCACCACATCCTCAACGGACAGCGACCAGGCGCTGTGGTGGCTCTGTGGCAGGAAACCGATGCGCTGGGCGCGTTGCCTGGGGCCCAGGCGCCGGGCATCGAAGCCGAAGTAGTTCAGCGTGCCGGTGTAGGGCAGCACCCCGGCCAGGGCATTGAGCAGCGTGGACTTGCCGGCGCCGTTGGGGCCGATCACCCCGAGCATCTCGCCGGCGGCCAGCGCCAGGCGCAGAGGTTCCAGGCGACCGGGCACGGCCAGGCGGTCGAGACGGATCAGATCCATTGCTTGCGCTCCTTCCACACCAGCCAGATGAACAGCGGCGCACCGATCAGCGCGGTGAGCACGCCCAGCTTCAACTCGCGTCCCGGCGGCAGCAGGCGTACCGCCATGTCGGCCAGGCAGACCAGGCTGGCGCCGGCCAGCGCCGCGGGAATCAGCAGACGGTCCGGCCGATGGCGCACCAGCGGCCGCACCAGATGGGGCACCAGCAGACCGACGAAGCCGATGCCGCCGGCGACCGCCACCGAGGCGCCCACCAGCAGCGCACAGCCCAGCACGATCAGTCGGCTGCCACGCTTGGTGGCCAGCCCCAGGCTCTGCGCCACCTGCTCGCCGAGGCTCAGGCCGAGCAGCAGGCGGCGCTGGCTCCAGATCAGCGCAAAGCCGCCCAGCAGCGCCGGGCCGAGCAGCCAGAGATGCTCCAGACCCCGCTCGGACACCGAGCCGAGCAGCCAGAACACCAGTTCCTGCATGGCGTAGGGATTGGGCGCGAAATTGAGCACCGCCGCCAGCAGCGCGCCACTCAGGGTGCTGATCGCCAGCCCGGCCAGCAGCACCATGCCGATGCCGCTGGAGCCGGCCAGGGCGAGCATCAGGGCCAGGGCCACGCCTGCGCCGACCAGCCCGGCCAGCGCCGGGGCGAAGGCGCCGGCCCAGGGCAGCAGCCCGAAATAGAACACCGTGGCCGCGCCCAGCGCCGCGCCCTGGCTGGCGCCGGTCAGGCCCGGATCGGCCAGCGGGTTGCGCAAAAGGCCCTGCAGGGCGGCGCCGGCAAGGCCCAGCGCGGCGCCCACGGCCAGCGCCAGCAGGGTGCGCGGCAGGCGGATCTCGCCGATGACGATGGCGTCCGGGCCGTTGCCGCCGCTGAGCCAGTCGAGCAGGCCGGTGAGCGCAGACACCTGCGCGGAGCCCAGCCCCAGCGACGCCAGGGCCAGGCACAGCGTCAGCAGGGCCAGCAGGGGAGTGATCAGTCGAGCCATCGGTGCAGTTGTCCTATCAGTTCCCAGGTCCAGGGGCCGGGGCATTGCCAGCGCCAGTGATCGGTGGTCAGCCAGCGGTGGGTGGGCACCACGCGGCGCAGGGCGGCGTGTTCGGCGAAGCGGTTGGCCAGCGCCTGGTGTTCGGCGGAGGCCCAGAGAATGGCGTCCGGCGGATCGGCCACCACCTCTTCCAGGTCCAGGGACTGGTAGCCGTCGCCGGTCAGGTAGTTGGTCCAGCCGGCGCGTTCGAGAATCTCGTGTTCCAGGGTGCCGCGTCCGGTGCCGATGCCGTTGGCGCCCAGCAGCAGCAGGCGCTGCGGACGCTGCGGGGCAGGGAGGGCCGCGGGCGGCCGGCTGGCGCGGGTTTCCGGCAACCGCACCGCGCGCAGGAACTGGCGCTCATAGGCCGTGACCTGCGCCAGGGTGGTCGGCAGCGGCAGGACTTCCACCGCCAGGCCGAGGGTCTGCAGACGCTGGCGCAGCAGGGTGCTGGTGAACTGGCCGACCACCACCCGATCCGGCTGCAGCGCGTAGACCTGCTCCAGACTGCCGTCATGGGTCGGCCACTGCGGGCCGATCCAGTCGACGGGATAGCGCTTCTGCATCGGCGACAGGGCGGCCACCCGCTCGGGTCGCACATGGTGCGCCACCATCCAGTCCAGGCACAGGTCCAGGGAGACGATGCGCTGTGGTGCCTGGCCCGCCTGTGCAGGCAGGGCAAGCGGCAGGGCCAGGGACAGGAACAGGGCTCGCAGCACGACAACCGCCTCGTCGAATCAGCCAGGGCGCCGCACCTGCGGCGCACGCGGAATATGGCGGGTTGCCGGCGTGCCGGCAACCGCGGGGGTGTTACAGGGGAGTCCAGGTGACCGAGACCAGGGCGGTGCGCCCCTCTTCACGGTAGGGCTGGTACCGACCATCGAAGTCATGGTCATACAGCGCACGGGCATAATCCTTGTCCAGGGCATTGTCCAGCTTCAGGGCCAGCTCGACTTCCGGGCTGGCCTGCCAGCTGGCGCGCAGATGCAGCAAGCCGTAACCAGCGATTTCCCGCTGATGTTCCGGGGCGTCGTAACTGCGGCTGACGGCCTGCCAACTGGCGCCGAACGCGACGGTGTCGAAGCGACGATCCAGGTCCAGGCTCAAGGTGCGCTTGGCTCGCCGGGCGAGCCGCTTTCCGCTGTTCCGGTCGCGCGGGTCAACCAGGCTCAGGCCCAATGCGCCATGCCAGCCGAACAGTTCCTGCTGCAAGGAAGCCTCGAAGCCGTTGATCCTGGCGGTGGAGAGGTTTTGCGGGATGTAGTTGCTGTCCAGGACGATGGCGTTTTCGAGGTCGGTGCGATACAGCGCCGCTTCCAGACGGGTCTGCTCGGCCAACTGGCTGCGCCATTGCAGTTCGTAGGTCTTGGACTGTTCCAGCACCAGGTTCGGATTGGAGGACGGGGAACAGCCATACGGCGAGCAATAGTCCGGGTAGTACAGGTCGGTAAAGGTGGGCGCACGAAAGCCTTCGGCGTAGGACAGCACCAGGTCGTTGGCGTCGTCGAGGAGGAAGGTTGCGGCGCCATTGAAGGTGTTTTCACTGCCGAACAGGCTGTTCTTGTCGTGGCGCAGGCCGAGCTCGGTGCTCAACCGCTCGCCTTGGAAGCGGTATTGCAGCAGGCCGGCATGGTTCCAGCGCTGATTTCGCTTGTAGGCGGACGAGGTATGCAGGCGTTCCTCGTACCAGTCGGTACCGAGCAGCAGGCTATGTCCTTCGGCCAGCGTCAGGGTGTTCAGCCAGGCGGCCGAATCGCGGTAGGTGTTGAACGGGTCGGCCTCGGCAATGTCGTCGAAACGCTGGACGCTGCGGTTCTCGCTGTGACCTAGCTCCAGACGGCTGCTCCAGCGCTTGCTGATCCGGGCATTCAGATAGCCCGAGTAGCTGGTCAGCTGGAAGTCGTTATAGGGGTAGAAACCAGGATAACCCTGGTCAAATTCGGCCTCTCCACGCTGATCCAGCACGCTGATACCGCCCTCCAGATCCCCGCTGAAGCGGTGGCTGAGGTTCAGGCTGACGGCGTTGTTGCGATAGGCGTCATCGTCGCTGTCGGGCTGGCTGCCGACACGGCTGCGGTCGATGCCCTGGGTTTCGTCGGCGCTGGCGCTGAGATTGAAGCGGGTCTTCTCATCGCCCCCCGACAAGCCGGCACTGCGCTCCCAGGTGCCGCGGTTGCCATAGCCGAGGCGCAGGCGAGGCTGCAGGCCGGGACCTTCGGCGCGACGGGTGAAGATCTGGATGACGCCGCCGATGGCGTCGGCGCCGTAGACGGCTGAGCGCGGGCCGCGAAGAACCTCGATGCGTTCGATCTGCTCAAGGCTGAGCGCCATGAGGGGCGCTGAGCCGCTTGCGGCGTCAACGATGCGCTGGCCATCGATCAGGACGATGCTCTGCGCGCTCTTGGTGCCACGAATATGCAGGTCTGTCTGGCTGCCACGTCCTCCAGATTGAGCAATCTGCACACCGGGCACGCGATTCAACAGGTCGACTACGGTGCTGGCCTGCAGGCGCTCGATATCCCCACGGGTAAACACGGTGATCGCCGCGCTGCTGTCGCTGGCGGCTTCCAGCGAACGGGAGGCGGTGACCACCACTGCCGGCAGCTTCAGCTGGTCATCAAAACG
The DNA here is from genome assembly GCA_035306625.1 of Pseudomonas sp. Lineage (GTDB taxonomy): Bacteria > Pseudomonadota > Gammaproteobacteria > Pseudomonadales > Pseudomonadaceae > Serpens. Next base: position 6,177 of record DATGNS010000202.1, read on the forward strand.
GGGAGTTTCTGTGGCGGCGAGGGCCGCCGTGGGGGCCAGGGCAATCGCCAGGGCCAGACGGGAAAACTTCATTCGAGAGTCCTCAAAAGATCGATCCTTTTGAGGAGGGCAGGATCACAAGCGCGAATACGGAGACGGCGCTTGACGGTGCCGCCCTCCGCAACACCAGTCGCTTCTCGTCGGCCGGTCTCCGGACTCATGACCCTGACGACTCCGCCTTCCCAGGAATG
>DATGNS010000203.1:0-4163 GCA_035306625.1 Pseudomonas sp.
GCGGTGGCGACCATCAACGACATGAACGCGATGATCGCCTCGGCGGCCGAGGAGCAGAGCTCGGTGGCCGAGGAGATCAACCGCAACATCACCAACGTCAGCGAGATCGCCGAGGAAACCAGCGAGGCCTCGCGCCAGAACGTGGAAACCAGCCGGGAACTCAACGCCCTGGCCAACCGTCTGCAGGGGCTGGTGCAGAAGTTCAAGCTTTGACTGGGGCGGGTGCTCCATCTGGCACGGCGGCCAACGCAGCGCGTTGACCGCCCTACGCGGGCACTTACTCCAGGTAATTCCCCGGGGCCTCGGGCAGCTCCTGCAACAGGGTACGCAGGCTCAGGCACCACTGCTGACGCACGTTCTCGAAGTAGGCATCGCCCTCTTCCACCCGGTACCCGGCCGGCACCTGCAGGCTGTCGCGGCGGTACACCAGCACGTCCAGCGGCAGGCCCACGGACAGGTTGCTGCGGATGGTCGAGTCGAAGGAAATCAGTGCGCAGCGCAGGGCATGCTCCAGGCGGGTGCCGTACTTCAGCGCACGGTCGAGGATCGGCTTGCCGTACTTGCTCTCGCCGATCTGGAAATAGGGCGTGTCCTCGGTGGCAGCGATGAAGTTGCCCTGCGGATACAGGTTGAACAGCGCCGGCGGCTCGCTGCCGATCTGTCCGCCGACCAGGAACGAACAGCCCATGTCGATGCCGGCGCTCATGCCCGGCGCGGCGTCGTGGGCAATCACCTCGCGCAGGGTCTCGCCCACCAGCCGCGCCGCATCGAACAGGGTCGGCACGCTGTACAGGTTCGCCACCTCGTGGTCGAGACGCTGGCGCAGCAGGGCCACCACCGATTGCGAGGTCGCCAGGTTGCCCGCGCTCTGCAGCACGATCAGGCGCTCGCCCGGCACACCGAACACGTGCAGTTTGCGAAAGGTGGCGATGTGGTCGACACCGGCGTTGGTTCGCGAGTCGGACACGAACACCAGGCCTTCGGCCAGATTGAGGGCGACACAGTAGGTCATGGGCGATTCCTGTAAGCAGAAAAACCGGCACGCGCCGGATACGTCATCTTCTTGTTGTACCGGGCGACATCCGCCGCCCGGCCTGTTGCCTATTGCTGCACGGCGCGCAGTTGGGCCTCCGTCAGCGGTTCCACGTGCACCAGGGCATGCATCTGCTCGCCGCCACCACCGCGGCGCATGCCGCGCACCGGGCAGGCATCCAGATAATCCAGACCGACCGCCAGCTTCAGGTGGCGTTCCGGCCGGGCCAGGCCGTTGGTGACATCGAAGCTGTACCAGGCGCCGTCCAGCCAGGCTTCCGCCCAGGCGTGGCTGGCCAGGTGCTCGCTGTCGTTGGTGAACAGGTAGCCGGACACGTAGCGCGCCGGCACGCCCAGGCTGCGCGCGCAGGCCAGGAAGGCATGGGTATGGTCCTGGCAGACCCCGGCCCTGCCGGCGAAGGCCTCGGCGGCGGTGGTGTCCACGCTGGTGACGCCGGGGCTGTAGGGCATGTGACCGGCCAGGGCGTGCATCAGCTGGATCAGCGCGGTACGGTCCGGGGTCGGCCCGGCGTGCTGGCGGGCAAAGGTCAGCAGCGCCTCGTCGGCATGGGTCAGCGCCGTGCCGCGCAGATAGGGCAGCGGCGACTGGCTGTCGATTTCCGATTCCTGCTCGGTGTCGATCTCCACCTGGCCCAGGGCGTGGATGACGATGACATCGTGCGGCTCGTCCAGGGTCAGCACGTGCAGGATGTTGCCGTAAGGGTCCTGCTGGGCGACTACCTGGCGCGGCAGATCCAGGGTCCAGCTGAGGATCTGCTGGCGGGCGCTGTTCTGGGGCGTCAGGCGCAGATACTGAATGCTGGCGCGCACCTGGTCTTCGTAGCGGTAGGTGGTGTCGTGGCGGATGGACAGTCTCATGTCATGCAGCCTCCAGATAGGCGCCGTGGATGGCCGTGGCCAGGCGGTGCAGGTGCTCGATGTAGTCGGTGATCGAATCGTGCAGGCCGCGCTCCAGCACTTCGCTGATGACGGTGTAGCGCAACCGGGCACTCAGTTCGGCCGCCAGGCGCTGGGCCGGACGGCCGGTTTCCCCCGGCAGGGAGGAAAGGATCTGCAGGATGGAATCGGTACAGGCGCGCAGCGAGCGCGGCACTTCCGCGCGCAACAGCAGCAGGTCGGCCACCTTGGCCACGCCGGGCGAGCCCCGGTAGAGCGCCGAGAAGGCCTCGTGGGACGACAGCGCCCTCAGCACCGCGCTCCACTGGTAGTAGGCGCGGGCGGAGCGGTCGTCCGGGTTCTCACCCTCCTCGCCCATCAGCTCGTAGCGGGCATCCAGCAGGCGCAGGGTGTTGTCCGCGCATTCCAGGAAGGTGCCCAGGCGAATGAAGTGGTAGGCATCGCCGCGCATGATGGTGCCCACCGTGGCGCCCCGGAACAGGTGCGAACGCTCCTTCACCCACTCGCAGAAGCGGCTGGTGCCGTAGCGTCCCAGCCCCTGCTCGGCGATGCCGCGCATCTCCAGCCAGGAGGCGTTGATGTTCTCCCACATGTCGGCGGTGATGCGGCCGCGCACCGCGTGGGCGTTGGCCCGTGCCGCGGCCAGGCAGTTGTAGAGGCTGGCCGGGTTCTCCGCGTCGAGGGCGAAGAAGTGCAGCATGCGCTCGGCATGCAGCTCGCCGTGGCGCTGGCGGTAGGCGTCCAGGGTGCCGGTGATCAAGAGCGGCATGGCCAGCTCGTCCAGGCCAGCGCCACGGCCGTCCTGGGGCATCAGCGACAGCGAGAAGCTCACCTCCAGCATGCGCGCCAGGTTCTCGGCCCGCTCCAGGTAGCGGGCCATCCAGTACAGGTCGGCGGCAGTGCGGCTCAGCATGCGGCGTCCTCCACGATCCAGGTGTCCTTGGTGCCGCCGCCCTGCGACGAGTTGACCACCAGCGAGCCCTCGCGCAGCGCCACGCGGGTCAGGCCGCCGGGCACCAGGCGGGTTTCCTTGCCGGACAGCACGAAGGGCCGCAGGTCGATATGGCGTGGCGCGATGCCGCTTTCCACGAAGGTCGGGCAGGTGGACAGGCACAGGGTGGGCTGGGCGATATAGGCCGCCGGGTTGGCCTTCAGGCGGGTCCGGAAGGCTTCGATTTCCGCCGCGGTGGCGGCCGGGCCGACCAGCATGCCGTAGCCGCCGGAACCCTGGGTTTCCTTGACCACCAGCTCTGGCAGGTGCGCCAGCACGTGGGACAGCTCCTCCGGTTTGCGGCACTGCCAGGTGGGCACGTTGGCGATGATCGGCTCCTCGTCCAGGTAGAAGCGGATCATGTCCGGCACGAAGGGGTACACCGACTTGTCGTCCGCCACGCCGGTGCCGATGGCGTTGGACAGCACCAGGTTGCCGCGCCGGTAGGCCGAGAGCAGCCCCGGCACGCCCAGCGCCGAATCCGGGCGGAAGGCCAGCGGGTCGAGGAAGGCGTCGTCCAGGCGCCGGTAGATCACGTCCACCGGCCTGGCGCCGGCCGTGGTGCGCATGAACACCCGGTCGTCGCGCACGAACAGGTCGGCGCCTTCCACCAGTTCCACGCCCATCTCGCGGGCCAGGAAGGCGTGCTCGAAATAGGCGCTGTTGTAGCGGCCCGGGGTCATCACCACCACGCTCGGGTTGTCCAGCGGGCTGGCGCTGCGCAGGGTCTCCAGCAGCAGGCTCGGGTAGTGATCCACCGGGGCGATGCGCTGGGCGGCGAACAGCTCGGGGAACAGGCGCATCATCATCTTGCGGTCTTCCAGCATGTAGCTGACGCCGCTGGGGGTGCGCAGGTTGTCTTCCAGCACGTACCAGGTGCCGTCGCCGTCGCGCACCAGGTCCACCCCGGCGATGTGGGCGTAGAGGTCGCGGTGCAGATCCAGCCCGCGCATGGCCATCTGGTAGCCATCGTTGGCCAGCACCTGCTCGGCGGGAATGATGCCGGCCTTGAGGATGCGCTGCTCGTGGTAGAGATCGGCGAGGAACAGGTTCAGCGCCTGCACCCGCTGGATGCAGCCACGTTCCACGGTGCGCCACTCGCTGGCCGGAATGGCGCGGGGAATGATGTCGAAGGGAATCAGTCGCTCGGTGCCCTGCTCATCACCGTACAGGGTGAACGTGATACCCGCGCGATGGAACAGCAGATCCGCCTCGCGCCGGC
>DATGNS010000204.1:0-10266 GCA_035306625.1 Pseudomonas sp.
CGGGGTGCTGGCCACCATCGCCCTGGCGTTCAACCTGGTGCTGCTGGTCGGTCTGATGTCGGTGATCGGCGCCACCCTGACCCTGCCGGGTATCGCCGGCATCGTGCTGACCCTGGGCATGGCGGTGGACGCCAACGTGCTCATCTACTCCCGTATCCGCGAAGAGCTGAAGAACGGGCTGTCGGTCCAGCGGGCCATTCATGAGGGCTTCGATCGCGCCTACACGGCGATCATCGACAGTAACCTGACCACCCTGCTGATCGGCGCCATCCTGTTCGCCCTGGGCACCGGGCCGGTGAAGGGCTTCGCGGTCACGCTGTCGCTCGGCATCCTGACCTCGATGTTCACCGCCATCATGTTCACCCGCGGCCAGGTCAACCTGCTCTTCGGCGGTCGCAACGTGAAGAAACTGTGGATCTGAGGGCCAGGCCGTGATCAAGAAAACCATTCCCTTCATGGCGATCCGCAACCTTGCGTTCGCCGTTACCGTCGTGCTGACCCTGGTCGGCATCGGCGCCCTGGTGGTCAAGGGCCTCAACTTCGGCCTGGACTTTACCGGCGGCACCCTCATCGAGTTGCAGTACGAGCAGCCGGCCGACCTGGAGCGCATCAAGAGCGAGCTGGGCCAGGCGGGCTACACGGATGCGGTGGTGCAGAGCTTCGGCGCCACCACCGATGTGCTGATCCGCATGGCCGGGGACGATCCTCAGCTGGGTGCCAAAGTCGGCGAGGCGCTGCGTGCCATCGACCCGGCGGCGCGCTTCGAGATCAAGCGCGTCGAGTTCGTCGGGCCGCAGGTGGGCGAGGAGCTGCGTGACCAGGGCGGCCTGGCCATGCTGCTGGCCCTGGGCGGCATCCTGGTGTACCTGGCGTTCCGCTTCCAGTGGAAGTTCGGCGTGGGTGCCATCGCCTCGCTGGCCCACGACACCATCCTGACCCTGGGCCTGCTGGCTCTGCTGGAGGTGCCGTTCGACCTGACGGTGCTGGCTGCGGTGCTGGCGATGATCGGCTATTCGCTGAACGACACCATCATCATCTACGACCGCATCCGCGAGAACTTTCGTGTGCTGCGCAAGGCGAGCCTGATCGAGAACATCGACATCTCGGTCACCCAGACCCTGCTGCGCACCATGGCCACCTCGTTCTCCACGGCGCTGGCGCTGCTCGCCCTGCTGTTCTGGGGTGGCGACGTGCTGGCCGGCTTCGCCATCGCCCTGCTGATCGGGGTGGTGGTGGGCACCTACTCGTCGGTGTACATCGGCGCCACGGTTCTGGTCTGGCTGAAGCTGACCAGCGAGGACCTGATTCCGCCGGCCACCGAGGAAGCAGCCGACGAAAGGCCCTGAACCGCTTCCTGCCCATTCTAGTCCAAGGCACGGTTTTTCTGATTCCCGTGCGGACTGGAGGTGGCAGTGAAGAAATCGATGCTCGTCGGCGTGGTGCTCGGCGCAGTGGGGGTAACGGCAGGCGGAGCGCTGGCGACCTATCAGTGGGCGGGTGATCGCGAGCCGAAGTTCGCCACCGTCCTGGATGTGAAGCCGGTAAAGGAGACCGTGCGTACTCCGCGCCAGGTCTGCGAGGAGGTCACCGTCACCCATCAGCGTCCCGTTCAGGACCAGCATCAGATCGCCGGCACCGCCATCGGCGCGGTGGTGGGCGGGCTGATCGGCAACCAGGTCGGCGGCGGCAGCGGCAAGAAGCTGGCCACCGTGGCCGGTGCGGTGGGCGGCGGCTACGTTGGCAACAAGGCGCAGGAGCGCATGCAGGCCAACGATACCTACACCACCACCGAAACCCGTTGCGAGACGCTGCAGGATACCCACGAGAAGGTGGTCGGCTACGACGTCAGCTACGAGCTGGCGGGCCAGCGTGGCACCGTGCGCATGGAGCGTGAGCCGGGTGCGCGGATCCCGGTGCGCGATGGCCAGCTGGTGCTGGCGGAGCAGTAGACAGAACCGCGAACAATGAAAAAAGCGCCCCTCGGGGCGCTTTTTTCATCTCTGCACGTCGGTCGTCACGCCTGGCGTTTCAGGCTCGGCCACAGGTGCGGCTGGATGGCGGTCAGCACAGCCTTGAAGCACTTGGTATTGCCGGCCACGATATGACCCTTGTCGAGGAAATCGTGCCCGCCGGTGAAATCGCTCACCAGACCGCCGGCTTCCTGGATCAGCAGCACGCCGGCCGCCATGTCCCATTCGGACAGGCCGAATTCCCAGAAGGCGTCATAGCGGCCCGCGGCCACGTAGGCCAGGTCCAGGCTGGCGGCGCCGGCACGGCGGATGCCTGCGGTCTCGCCCACCAGGCTGCGGAACATGCCCAGGTAGTTGTCCAGGTGATCCAGCTGGCTGTCGCGGAACGGGAAGCCGGTACCCAGCAGCGCGCCTTCCAGGCCCTTGCGGTTGCTTACGCGGATGCGGCGCCCGTTCAGCGCGGCGCCACGGCCGCGGCTGGCGGTGAATTCTTCCTGGCGCACCGGGTCCAGTACCACCGCGTGCTCCAGGCGGCCCTTGTACTTGCAGGCGATGCTTACGGCAAAATGCGGCACGCCGCGCAGGAAGTTGGTGGTGCCGTCCAGCGGGTCGATGATCCACTGGTAGTCCGCCCCTTCGCCCTTGCCGGCGATCTCGCCGGTCTCTTCGCCCTTGAAGCCGTGGTTGGGGTAGGACTTGCGCAGCAGATTGATGATGCATTGCTCGGCGGCAAGGTCGATCTCGCTGACGTAATCCTTGGCTTCCTTCTCGTTGGCCGCGACGGCGTCCAGGCGTTCGATGGAGCGGAAGATCAGTTCACCGGCGCTGCGCGCAGCGCGCAAGGCGATGTTCAGCATGGGCTGCATGGGGAGGACACCTGGGCTGTTAAAGAAAGCCGGGAATCTTACCAGAAAGCCGCGCCGGGAGTGAGTGCCCATTGGCCGGCAAATGCTCATGCCGGTGTGAGGAGATGCGCACCGGCATGGCGGCCGGCAATGCTCATCGGCTAAAATTCCGCCCCTTCCGATTTTCAGGTGGAGAAGGGCGTGCTACAGAACATCCGCGTGGTGCTGGTCAATACCAGTCACCCCGGCAATATCGGCGGGGCGGCCCGGGCCATGAAGAACATGGGCCTGTCGCGCCTGGTGCTGGTCGATCCCGAGGAGTTTCCCAGCCCCAAGGCCGTTGCGCGCGCCTCCGGAGCCACCGATGTGCTGGACAATGCCCAGGTGGTCGCCACCCTTGAGGAGGCGCTGGTCGGCTGCAGCCTGGTGCTGGGCACCAGTGCCCGTGACCGGCGCATTCCCTGGCCGCTGCTGGATCCGCGCGAAGGCGCGGGCAAGACCCTGGAGCAATTGGAGCAGGGCGGGGAAGTGGCTCTGGTGTTCGGCCGCGAATACGCGGGTCTGACCAACGAGGAATTGCAGCGCTGCCAGTATCACGTGCACATTCCCTCCGATCCGGAGTTCGGTTCGCTGAACCTGGCCGCGGCCGTGCAGGTGCTCACCTATGAGGCGCGCATGGCCTGGCTGGCGGCCCAGGGTGCGCCGACCAAGATGAACAAGGTGGAGACCACCGCCATCCTGGATACCCAGCCGGTGACCATGGACGAGCTGGAGCGCTATTTCCGCCATCTGGAAGAGACGCTGGTGGAGATCGGCTTCCTGGATCCGCAGAAGCCGCGCCATCTCATGGCACGGCTGCGCCGGCTGTACGGGCGCAGCGGCATCACCAAGCTGGAAATGAACATCCTGCGCGGCATCCTCACCGAAACCCAGAAGGTAGCGCGGGGCGAGCCCCACAAGCGGAGAGCAGACGATGTTTGATCGCATGCGTGAGGATATTCGAAGCGTTTTCAGTCGCGATCCGGCGGCACGCAACGTGCTCGAGGTGCTGCTGTGCTATCCCGGTCTGCATGCGGTGTGGATGCACCGCCTGGCCCATCGTCTGTGGCGCGCCGACTGGCGCCTGCTGGCGCGGCTGGTCTCCCATCTGAGTCGCTGGCTGACCGGCATCGAGATCCACCCCGGGGCGAAGATCGGCCGCCGCTTCTTCATCGACCACGGCATGGGGGTGGTGATTGGCGAGACCGCCGAGATCGGCGACGACGTGACCCTCTACCACGGCGTGACCCTGGGCGGCACCAGCTGGAACAAGGGCAAGCGCCATCCCACCCTGGAAGACGGCGTGATCGTCGGCGCCGGCGCCAAGATCCTCGGCCCCTTTACCGTCGGTGCCGGCGCCAAGGTCGGCTCCAACGCGGTGGTCACCAAGCCGGTGCCGGCCGGCGTGACCGTGGTGGGCAATCCGGGGCGCGTGGTGGTCAAGACCAATGGCGAGGAGCAGGCCAAGCGCAAGGCCATCGCGGAAAAGTACGGTTTCGATGCCTACGCGGTGGGCGAGAACATGCCCGACCCGGTGATGAAGGCGATCGGTCAGCTGCTCGATCACCTGCACGCGGTGGATGGTCGCCTGGAGGAGATGAGCGGGGCGCTGAAGGCGCTGGGCTACTCCTGCGGCGAGCTGCCCGAGCTGCCGGCGGAGGACTTCGAGCAGATCAAGGAAGAGATACAGGGCGAGACGAAGTCGGCGGATCCCCGCTGAGGGTGCGCCGCCGGGGGTGGCCTGTTATCATGCCGCCGCATCTTGCTGGCAAATCCGAGTGTTTCGATTGGTCATATAGTTGACTCAATTACTCGGACATTGGATACTTGCGCCAAACCAGCGAACCTGTGGTCTTCCGCGATGCGACTTACCACCAAAGGCCGTTACGCCGTCACCGCCATGCTCGACCTGGCCCTGCATGCCCAGCAGGGGCCGGTCTCCCTGGCCGACATCTCCGAGCGACAGGGTATCTCCCTGTCGTACCTGGAACAGCTCTTCGCCAAGCTGCGGCGCAATGAACTGGTCACCAGCGTGCGAGGTCCGGGGGGCGGCTACTACCTCTCCCGCGACACCCACAAGATTCAGGTCGCCGAAGTCATCGATGCGGTCAATGAATCGGTGGACGCCACCCGTTGCCAGGGGCAGGGTGACTGCCATTCGGGTGACACCTGTCTCACTCATCACCTGTGGTGCGATCTGAGCGATCGCATCCATGAATTCCTCAGCGGCATCAGTCTGGCCGACCTGGTCGGCCGCAGAGAGGTGCAGGAAGTTTCCCGGCGCCAGGACCAGCGCTGCTCTTCCGGCCAGAAGCCGCAACTCGACAAGATTCAAGCGTCCGCCGTGGAATGAGTGGGCCGCCGCCAGTTAGGAGAGAGTCAATGAAGTTGCCGATTTACCTCGATTATTCCGCCACCACCCCGGTGGACCCGCGCGTGGCGCAGAAAATGTGCGAATGCCTGACCCTGGACGGCAATTTCGGCAATCCGGCGTCGCGCTCCCACGTGTTCGGCTGGAAGGCCGAGGAAGCCGTGGAAAACGCCCGTCGTCAGGTGGCCGATCTGGTCAACGCCGACCCGCGCGAGATCGTCTTCACCTCCGGCGCCACCGAGTCCGACAACCTGGCCCTCAAGGGTGTCGCGCACTTCTATGCCAGCAAGGGCAAGCACATCGTCACCTCCAAGATCGAGCACAAGGCGGTGCTGGACACTGCCCGCCAGCTGGAGCGCGAAGGCTTCGAGGTCACCTACCTGGACCCGACCGAGGAAGGCATCATCACTCCGGCCATGGTCGAGGCTGCGCTGCGCGATGACACCATCCTGGTGTCCATCATGCATGTGAACAACGAGATCGGCACCGTCAACGACATCGCCGCCATCGGCGAGCTGACCCGTGCCCGCGGCATCCTGTTCCATGTGGACGCCGCCCAGTCAACCGGCAAGGTGGAAATCGACCTGGACAAGATGAAGGTCGACCTGATGAGCTTCTCGGCCCACAAGAGCTACGGCCCCAAGGGCATCGGCGCCCTGTACGTGCGTCGCAAGCCGCGTGTGCGCCTGGAAGCCCAGATGCACGGCGGCGGCCATGAGCGCGGCATGCGTTCCGGCACCCTGGCCACCCACCAGATCGTCGGCATGGGCGAGGCCTTCCGCATCGCCCGCGAAGAGATGGAGAAGGACCGCGCTCACGTCACGGCCCTGCGCGACCGCTTCCTCAAGCAGGTCGAGGACATGGAGGAGCTGTACGTCAACGGCAGCCTGACCCAGCGCGTGCCGCACAACCTGAACCTGAGCTTCAACTATGTGGAAGGCGAGTCGCTGATCATGGCGCTCAAGGACCTGGCGGTCTCCTCCGGTTCCGCCTGTACCTCCGCCTCCCTGGAACCGTCCTACGTGCTGCGCGCCCTGGGACGCAACGACGAGCTGGCCCATAGCTCCATCCGCTTCACCTTCGGCCGTTTCACCACCGAGGAAGAAGTGGACTACGCCGCGCAGAAGGTGCGTCAGGCCGTGGCCAAGCTTCGCGAGCTTTCCCCGCTGTGGGATATGTACAAAGAGGGCATCGACCTCACCCAGGTCGAATGGCAGGCGCACTAAGACGCTGCCCGCACGTGATCCAAGAGGAGTTGCACCATGGCTTACAGTGACAAGGTCATCGACCACTACGAAAACCCGCGCAACGTCGGCAAGTTCGACGCCGAGGACCCGGATGTCGGGACCGGCATGGTCGGCGCGCCGGCCTGTGGCGACGTGATGCGCCTGCAGATCAAGGTCAACGAGCAGGGCGTCATCGAGGACGCCAAGTTCAAGACCTACGGCTGCGGCTCGGCGATCGCCTCCAGTTCCCTGGCCACCGAGTGGATGAAGGGCAAGACTCTGGATGAAGCCGAGGCGCTGAAGAACACCATGATCGCCGAAGAACTGGCGCTGCCGCCGGTGAAGATCCACTGCTCGGTGCTCGCCGAGGACGCCATCAAGGCGGCCGTGCGCGACTACAAGCAAAAGAAGGGTCTGCTCTGAGGAGGCGTCATGGCAATCAGCATGACTGAAGCGGCCGCCCGCCATGTCCAGCGCTCGCTGGAAGGGCGTGGCAAGGGCCTGGGCATCCGCCTTGGAGTGCGCACCACCGGCTGTTCCGGCCTGGCCTACGTGCTGGAGTTCGTCGATGAACTCCAGCCCGAGGATCAGGTCTTCGAGAGCCACGGCGTGAAGGTGATCATCGATCCCAAGAGCCTGGTCTACCTCGACGGCACCGAGCTGGACTTCACCAAGGAAGGGCTCAACGAGGGGTTCCGGTTCAACAACCCCAACGTGCGCGGCGAGTGCGGCTGCGGCGAAAGCTTCAGTGTCTGAGGTGCCCATGGGCACGCCCTGCCATTTCGCCCTGTTCGATCTGCAGCCGGACTTTCGCATCGACCAGCAGCAGTTGGCCGAGCGCTACCGGGAGCTGGCGCGCGCGGTGCATCCCGACCGCTTTGCCGACGCCGGCGAGCGCGAGCAGCGCCAGGCGCTGGAGCGCTCCGCGGCGCTGAACGAGGCCTATCAGGTGCTGCGCAGCGCGCCGCGCCGGGCCCGCTACCTGCTGGCCCTGGAAGGCCACGAGCTGCCCCTGGAAGCCACCGTGCAGGATCCGCAATTCCTGCTTCAGCAGATGCAGTGGCGCGAGGAGCTGGAAGACCTGAGCGACGGCGCGGACCTGAGCGGCGTCGCCGCCTTCAAGCGGCGCCTGAAGGCCGCCCAGCAGCAGCTGGAGGAGGAATTCGCCGGCTGCTGGAGCGATCCGGCCCAGCGCGAGCAGGCCGAGCGCCTGGTGCGCCGCATGCAGTTCCTCGACAAGCTCTCCCATGAGGTGCGCGAACTGGAAGAGCGCCTCGACGACTAACCTGCCACGCCTCCCGGCGTGGTCTTCGATACGCAGGCAAGCATGGTTTTACTGCAGATCGCCGAACCCGGACAGAGCCCGCAGCCGCATCAGCGCAAGCTGGCGGTAGGCATTGATCTGGGCACTACCAATTCCCTCGTGGCCAGCGTGCGCAGCGGGCGGGCCGAGCCCCTCCCGGATGCCGAAGGTCGCCTGCTGCTGCCTTCCGCGGTGCGCTATCTCCCGGATCGGATCGAGGTCGGCCATGACGCCCGCGCCGCCGCCGCCAGCGATCCGCTGAACACCGTCTTGTCCGTCAAGCGTCTGATGGGCCGGGGCATCGAGGACATCCAGCAACTGGGCGAACAGTTGCCCTACCGCTTCTCCGAGGGCGAGTCCCACATGCCCTTCATCGAGACCGTCCAGGGGCCCAAGAGCCCGGTGGAAGTCTCGGCGGACATCCTGCGCGTGCTGCGCCAGCGTGGCGAGGAAACCCTGGGCGGCGAGCTGGTGGGTGCGGTGATCACCGTGCCGGCCTACTTCGACGACGCCCAGCGCCAGGCCACCAAGGATGCCGCGCGCCTGGCCGGCATCAACGTGCTGCGCCTGCTCAACGAGCCCACCGCCGCGGCGGTGGCATACGGCCTCGACCAGCAGGCCGAAGGGGTGATCGCCATCTACGACCTGGGCGGCGGCACCTTCGACATCTCCATCCTGCGCCTGTCGCGCGGGGTGTTCGAGGTGCTGGCCACCGGTGGTGACAGCGCCCTGGGTGGCGACGACTTCGACCACGCCATCGCCGGCTGGATCATCGAGCAGGCCGGCCTGTCCAGCGACCTGGACCCTGGTGCCCAACGTCGCCTGCTGCGCATTGCCTGCGCGGCCAAGGAGGCGCTGACCGACCAGGACAGCGTGGCCCTCGAATACGAACAGTGGCGCGGCGAGCTGAGCCGCGACACCTTCAATGCCCTCATCGATCCGCTGCTGGCGCGCAGCCTCAAGGCCTGCCGCCGCGCGGTGCGCGACGCCGAGCTGGAACTCGAGGACGTTACCGCAGTGGTCATGGTCGGCGGCTCCACCCGCGTGCCGCGCGTACGCGAAGCGGTCGGCGAGCTGTTCGGCCGCCCGCCGCTGACCGATATCGACCCGGATCAGGTGGTGGCCGTGGGCGCCGCCATCCAGGCCGACGTGCTGGCCGGCAACAAGCGCGGCGGTGAGGAGCTGCTGCTGCTGGACGTGATCCCCCTGTCGCTCGGCCTGGAGACCATGGGCGGGCTGATGGAGAAGGTAATTCCGCGCAACACCACCATTCCGGTGGCGCGCGCCCAGGACTTCACCACCTACAAGGATGGCCAGACGGCCATGATGATCCATGTGCTGCAGGGTGAGCGCGAGCTGGTGCGTGACTGCCGCTCCCTGGCGCGCTTCGAGCTGCGTGGCATTCCGCCCATGGTGGCCGGCGCGGCGAAGATTCGCGTCACCTTCCAGGTGGATGCCGACGGCCTGCTGAGTGTCTCGGCCCGCGAGCTCAGTTCCGGCGTCGAGGCCAGCATCCAGGTCAAGCCGTCCTACGGCCTGACCGATGGCGAGATTGCCCGCATGCTCAGGGACTCCTTCGAGCATGCCGGCGAGGACATGGCGGCCCGCGCCCTGCGCGAGGGTCAGGTGGAAGCCCGGCGTCTGATCGAGGCCGTCGAGGCCGCCCTGCAGGCCGACGGCGAGCGCCTGCTGGATGCCGACGAGCGCCTGGCCATCGAGGCCGAAATGGACCGCCTGCGGGAGATGCTGGACGGCAGCGACCTGCAGGCCATCGAACAGCAGACCAAGCGTCTGACCCAGATCACCGACGCCTTCGCCGCCCGGCGCATGGACGCCTCCGTGAAGGCGGCCCTGGCCGGTCGCAGCCTGACCGATATCGAGGAGTGACCCGCATGCCCCAGATCATTTTCCTGCCCCACGCGGAGCACTGCCCCGAGGGCGCGGTGATCGAGGCCAGTCCCGGCGAGACCGTGCTGGACGCGGCCCTGCGCAACGGCATCGACATCGAACATGCCTGCGAGAAGTCCTGTGCCTGCACCACCTGCCACGTGGTGATCCGCGAGGGCTTCGAGTCGCTGGAGGAGTCCGACGAGCTGGAAGACGACATGCTGGACAAGGCCTGGGGGCTGGAGCCCACCTCGCGCCTGTCCTGCCAGGCCGTGGTGGCTGACCAGGATCTGGTCGTCGAGATTCCCAAGTACACCATCAACCAGGTATCGGAAGGACATTGAGATGGGTTTGAAGTGGGTGGATGTGCTGGAAATCGCCATCCAGCTGGCGGAGGCCAAGCCCGAGGTGGATCCGCGCTACGTGAACTTCGTCGAACTGCACCGCTGGGTCATGGAACTGCCGGAATTCGACGACGATCCGAACCGCGCCGGCGAGAAGGTCCTGGAAGCCATCCAGGCGGCGTGGATCGAAGAGCTGGAATGAACGGAGGGCGCCCAGCCGCCCTCCGGATCCTGTAGGAGCGGCTTCAGCCGCGATGAGCACCTGAGCAGGGCAGATCGCG
>DATGNS010000205.1:0-3265 GCA_035306625.1 Pseudomonas sp.
TCGAAGTCGTGCAATTCGTTGATCTCGATGCCGTAGAGCTTCTGCACGATGGCGAACAGGCCGGACAGCACCTTGTCGATGGGGAACCATTCGCGCACGGTTTCCTGGGACAGGTCGTAGCGGGCCTGGCGGAGCTTTTCCGAGAAGTAGCCGGTGTCCCAGCTCTGCAGGTCGTGCACGCCCTGCTCGGCGGCGAAGGCACGCAGCTCTTCCAGGTCGCGCTGGGCGAACGGTTTGCTGCGCACCGCCAGGTCACGCAGGAAGTGCAGCACCTGGTCGGTGGATTCGGCCATCTTGGTGGCCAGCGACAGCTCGGCGAAGTGTTTGAAGCCCAGCAGCTCGGCCAGCTCCTGGCGCAGGTCGAGGATCTCCGCCATCAGCGGGCCGTTATCGAACTGGCCGGCGTTGGGGCCCTGATCCGAGGCGCGGGTGCTGTAGGCGGTGTACACCTCCTCGCGCAGGCCGCGGTTGTCCGCGTAGGTCATGATGGCGTAGTAGCTGGGGAACTCCAGGGTGATCAGCCAGCCGTCCAGCCCCTTGGCCGCGGCGGCCTGCTTCAGCTGGGTGCGGGCCGATTCCGGCAGGCCGGCCAGCTCGCTCTCGTCGGTCAGCAGCCTGGTCCAGGCCTGGGTGGCGTCCAGCAGCTGGTTGGAGAAGCGGCTGGTCAGCTCGGAAAGACGCTGCTGGATCTCGCCGTAGCGCTTCTGCTGCTCGGCCGGCAGGTCGATGCCGGACAGGCGGAAGTCGCGCAGGGCATGTTCCAGGATGGTCTTCTGCGCCACGTCGAAGCCGGCGGCCTGCGGGCTTTCCGCCAGGGCCTTGTAGGCCTCGAACAGGGCGCGGTTCTGCCCCAGTTCGGTGTAGTACTCGGACAGTTTCGGCAGGCAGGCCTGGTAGGCGTCGCGCAGCTCCGGGCTGTTGCACACCGCGTTCAGATGGCTGACCGGCCCCCAGGCCTGGCCCAGGCGCGCGCCCAGTTCATCGAGGGCCTGCACCAGACCGCTCCAGCTGGGGTTCTCGCGCTGGGTTTCCAGCAGGCGGGCAACGGCCGCGCGGTTGTCGGCGAGAATCTGGTCGATCGCCGGTTCGACATGCTCGGGGCGTATGGCGGAAAAGGGTGGCAGGTCGAAGTCCTGCAGGAGGGGATTACTGGTCACCACGTGCTTACCTTTTGGAAGAATGGACTGGGGACAGGATAGGGGGTCTATTGACCCGGATGCGCCCACATGCACCGCATCTTAATTACAATCGCCCTCTCTCGCAGCTCAGGAGCGCCTATCGTGGCCATTCGTACCTACCGCAACCGGACGCCGCGCCTCGGTGAGCGCGTCTTCGTCGATGCCAGCGCCGTGCTGATCGGCGACATCGAGCTGGGCGCGGACAGCTCCGTATGGCCGCTGGCGGTGATCCGCGCGGACATGCACCGCATCCGCATCGGCGCCCGCATCAGCATCCAGGACGGTTCCGTCCTGCACATCACTCACGCCGGACCCTACCATCCAGAAGGCTTTCCGCTGACCATCGGTGACGAGGTGACCGTCGGCCACAAGGTCACCCTGCACGGCTGCACGCTGGGCAACCGGATCCTGGTGGGCATGGGCGCCATCGTCATGGATGGCGTGGTGGTCGAGGACGAGGTGGTGATCGGCGCCGGCAGCCTGGTGCCGCCTGGCAAGCGTCTGGAAAGCGGCTATCTGTATGTTGGTAGCCCAGCCAAGGCCGTGCGCCCGCTGAGCGACGAGGAACGGGCCTATTTCACCTACACCGCAAACAATTATGTGAAGCTGAAGGACCAGCATCTGGCAGAAGGGTACGACCGCTGATGCACCGCTACGACACCATCCTGTTCGACCTCGACGGCACGCTCACCGATCCCCGCGAGGGCATCACCCGCTCCGTGCAGTACGCCCTGGCGCAACTGGGCATCGACGAACCGGATCTGACCGCGCTGGAACACTTCATCGGCCCGCCGCTGCTGCAGTGCTTCATGAGCACCTACGACCTGGACGAGGAGCGCGCCTGGCAGGCCGTGCATCACTATCGTGAGCGCTTCCGTACCACCGGCCTGTACGAGAACCGCCCCTTCGAGGGCATCCATGCCCTGCTGGAGCAGTTGCGCGACCAGGGGCGCCGCCTGTTCATCGCCACGAGCAAGCCCACCGTGTTTGCCGTGGAGATCGCCCGCCACTTCGGCTTCAACCAGCACTTCGAGCGCATCTACGGCAGCGAGCTGGACGGCACGCGCACCGACAAGAGCGAGCTGATCGGCTACCTGGTGGAAAGCGAGATGCTGGATCCGGCACGCACCCTGATGGTCGGCGATCGCAAGCATGACCTGATCGGCGCGCGCCACAACGGTCTGGCCTGCGCCGCGGTGGGCTACGGTTTCGGCAGCCGCGAGGAGCTGCTGGCCGAGTCGCCGGACTGGCATTTCGACAGCCTGGGCGAGCTGCACAGCGCCCTGCTCGCCACCCGCGCGGCCTGACGTCAGGCCGCCGGGGCTCAGCCCAGGGCGGTGTCGAGGAACATCATCACGCCGAAACCGGCCATCAGCCCGATGGTGGCCGGGGTCTGGTGACCGTTGCGGTGGGTTTCCGGAATCACCTCGTGGGACACCACGAAGATCATGGCGCCGGCGGCCAGCCCCAGGCTGACCGGATAGGCGATGGCGAAGCCGCTGGAAATGCCCAGACCGACCAGCGCGCCCAGCGGCTCCATGAGGCCCGAGGCCATGGCCACCAGCACGGCGGACAACATCGGCAGGCCCACCGCGCGCAGCGCCAGGGCCACGGCCAGTCCCTCGGGAATGTCCTGGATGGCGATGGCCGAGGTCAGCGGCAGGCCGACGCCCAGATCCCCCGCCGCGAAGCTGACGCCGATGGCCATGCCCTCGGGAATGTTGTGCAGGATGATCGCCAGCACGAACAGCCACACGCGGTTGAGCCGGGCGCAGTCCGGGCCGCAGGGGCCGGTGCTTTCGTGCTCGTGGGGGGTGAAGTAGTCCAGGCCCAGCATCAGCAGCACGCCCAGGCCCAGGCCGCAGACCACGGTGAAGGCCGCGGCCGGGGCATTGCCCAGCAGTGCCTCGGCGGCGTCCAGTCCCGGCAGGATCAGCGAGAAGGCACTGGCGGCCAGCATCATGCCGGCGGTGAAGCCCAGCATGCAGTCCTGGGTGCGGGCATGGATGCCCCGGTGCGCCAGCGCCAGCAGCGCGCCCAGCGACGTGGTGGCGAAACCGGCCAGACCGCCCAGCATGGCGTAGTTC
>DATGNS010000206.1:0-7279 GCA_035306625.1 Pseudomonas sp.
CGGGCGCCGTTGAGGGTGGCCATGCGCAGCGCGCGGTGGGCGTCCAGGGCGGTGGCGTCCTGGTGCACGGCCTTGGCCAGCAGGGCGGCGGTGCGGGTTTCGCTCAGCAGGTCCAGGTCGTTGTTGCTGGCCGCGCCGTCGGTGCCGATGGCCACGTTGACGCCGGCCTGCCACAGGCGTTCCACCGGGCAGAAGCCGCTGGCCAGCTTGAGGTTGGATTCCGGGCAGTGGATGACATGGCTGTTGCTTTCCACCAGGCGCTCGATGTCCTCGTCGTCCACCTGGGTCATGTGCACGGCCTGGAAGCGCGGGCCCAGCAGGCCCAGGCGCTGCAGGCGGGCCAGCGGACGCACGCCGTGGGTGTTGAGGCTCTGCTGCACCTCCAGGGCGGTTTCGTGCACGTGCATCTGGATGTTGGCTTCCAGCTGCTCGGCCAGCATCAGTACGTTGCTCAGCTGCTCGTCGGTGACCGTGTAGGGGGAGTGGGGACCGAAGGCCACGCTCAGGCGCGGATGATGACGCAGCTCGTCGAACAGCTGCAGGGCCTGGCGCACCGCGTCGTCGGCGTCGAGGGCGCCGGGCGCGGCGAAGTTCATCACCGGCACGCACAGCTGGGCGCGGATGCCGCTGTCATGCACCACCTCGCTGGTCACCCGCGGGTAGAAGTACATGTCCGAGAAACAGGTGACGCCGCCCTTGAGGTGCTCGGCGATGGCCAGTTCGCTGCCGTCGCGGACGAACTGCTCGTCAACCCAGGTGGCCTCCGCCGGCCAGATGTGATCCTGCAGCCAGGGCAGCAGCGGCAGGTCGTCGGCCAGTCCGCGGAACAGGCTCATGGCCGCATGGCCGTGGGCGTTGACCAGGCCGGGCGCCAGCAGCATGCCGGGCAGCGCGCGGACCTCGCGGGCCTCCATGCTCAGGGCCTGCTCGCGGGGAGCGATCAGGGCGATGCAGCCGTTGCGGATGCCCACCGCATGCTGGCGCAACACCACCCCGGCCGGTTCCACCGGAACCACCCAGTCGGGAAGAAGGAGGAGATCCAGCGGAGTGGCGTCAGGCATGGGGCGATTCGCACGTCAAGGCGGGCCGACCAGTGTACGGCCGCGCCGGTCGGGTTTGAAGGGGCGCCGATGGCGCACCATCGGCCGCCTGGGTAGGCGGGGCGCCGATGTGCGTATAATCCGCGCCCTTTGCGTGCAGGGGTGGTCGGGATGGATGTACGTGAGCAACTGCTGACTGCAGAGCGGGTGAGAGCCCTGCGCTGGCGCGAGGGCGTCCTGCGGGTGCTGGATCAGCGCCAGCTGCCCGCGCGGGAATGCTGGCTGACGCTGGAGCAGGTCGGCGCCGTGGCCGAAGCGATCCGCGAGGGTGCCGTGCGCGGTGGCGCGGCCGAGGCCATTGCCGGTGCCTACGGGCTGGTGCTTGGTCTGCGGGCGCGGCTGGCCGCCGGCCAGGACTGGGCGACAGGTCTGGAAGAGGATCTGGAACTGCTGCGCCGGGCCCGGCCGGAGGCTTGCCAGCTGGCCCGCGCCCTGGACTGGCTGAGCGCTCGCCTGGGGCGTCTGGCGCCCGGCGAGGATCCGCTGGTGGTGGCCGAGCGCGAGGCCGACACGCTGCTGGCCAGCGACCGCGAAGCCAGCCTGGTCATCGCCCAGTACGGTCTCGAGCTGCTGCAGCGCCACGATGAAGGCGCGCGCGCCGTGCTCGTCCACGGCAATGCCGGCGCCCTGAGCGGCGGCGGCTTCGGCACCGCGCTGGGTATCGTGCGCGCCGGCTGGCGGGCCGGCCTGATCGAGCATGTCCATGTGGCCGAAGGCTGTCCCGGACGGGAAGGCGCGCGTCTGACCGCCTGGGAGCTGCGCGCCGACGAGCTGCCGGTCACCGTCTGCGCGGACACCGCGCTGGGCCTGCTGATGAAGGGCGAGCGCATCGGCTGGCTGATCGTCGGCGCCGAGCGCATCGCCGCCAATGGTGACGTGGCCGCGCCGCTGGGCACCTATCCGCTCACCGTGCTGGCCATGCACCACGGCCTGCGGGTGATGGTGGCCGCCTCCAGCGCCTGCATCGACCTGGCGGCGGAGCATGGCGAGGAGCTGCTGCTCGAGCCGGAAGGCGAGGAGATCCGCCAGATGGATAGCCTTGCCCCGGCACTGGACGTGACGCCGGCCGATCTGCTGGACGCCATCGTCACCGAGCGCGGCCTGGTCGAGCGTCCCGACGCGCAGAAACTGGCCGCGCTGATGTGCCACAAGCGCCTGCACTGAACCCGCAACCACCCGCCCGGCAACGGAAAGTTGCGGCCTGGGTCCTGAAGCCTGGCGAGCCAAGCTGTGATACCATCCCGCGCTTATCGCAGGACCCTGCTGACTAAAGGAACCAGGCTTCCATGGGCGAACTGGCCAAAGAAATCCTCCCGGTCAACATCGAAGACGAGCTGAAACAGTCCTACCTCGATTACGCCATGAGCGTGATCGTGGGTCGCGCACTGCCGGATGCGCGCGACGGTCTCAAGCCGGTGCATCGCCGGGTGCTGTTCGCCATGAGCGAGCTGGGCAACGACTGGAACAAGCCGTACCTGAAATCGGCCCGTGTGGTCGGCGACGTGATCGGTAAGTACCACCCGCACGGCGACTCGGCGGTGTACGACACCATCGTGCGCATGGCCCAGCCCTTCTCGCTGCGCTACCTGCTGGTGGATGGCCAGGGCAACTTCGGCTCGGTGGACGGCGACAGCGCCGCGGCCATGCGTTATACCGAAGTGCGCCGCACCAAGCTGGCCCACGAGCTGCTGGCCGACCTGCACAAGGAAACCGTGGACTGGGTGCCCAACTACGACGGCTCCCTGCAGATCCCCGAGGTCCTGCCCACCAAGATTCCCGCGCTGCTGGTCAACGGCTCGGCCGGTATCGCCGTGGGCATGGCCACCAACATCCCGCCCCACAACCTGGGCGAGGTGATCGACGGCTGCCTGGCGCTGATGGACAACCCGGAGCTCACCGTCGATGAGCTGATGCAGTACATCCCCGGCCCGGATTTCCCCACCGCCGGCATCATCAACGGTCGCGCGGGCATCATCGAGGCCTATCGCACCGGCCGCGGCCGCATCTACATGCGTGCCCGCGCGGTGGTCGAGGACATGGACAAGACCGGCTCGCGCCAGCAGATCGTGGTCACCGAGCTGCCCTACCAGCTGAACAAGGCGCGGCTGATCGAGAAGATCGCCGAGCTGGTGAAAGAGAAGAAGATCGAGGGCATCAGCGAGCTGCGCGACGAGTCCGACAAGGACGGCATGCGCATCGTCATCGAGCTGCGCCGCGGCGAAGTGGGCGAGGTGGTGCTCAACAACCTCTACGCCCAGACCCAGATGCAGGCCGTGTTCGGCATCAACAGCGTGGCCCTGGTCGACGGCCAGCCGCGCCTGCTGAACCTCAAGGACATGCTCGACGTGTTCATCCGCCACCGCCGCGAGGTGGTGACCCGCCGGACCATCTTCGAGCTGCGCAAGGCCCGCGAGCGCGGCCACATCCTGGAAGGCCAGACGGTCGCCCTGTCGAACATCGACCCGGTGATCGAGCTGATCAAGACCTCGCCGACCCCGGCCGAGGCCAAGGAGCGCCTGCTGGCCACCGGCTGGGAATCCTCCGCCGTGGAGGCCATGGTCGAGCGCGCCGGCGCCGATGCCTGCCGTCCCGAGGACCTGCCCGAGGAATACGGCCTGCGCGATGGCAAGTACTACCTGTCGCCGGAACAGGCCCAGGCCATCCTCGACCTGCGCCTGCATCGCCTGACCGGCCTGGAGCACGAGAAACTGGTCGCCGAGTACCAGGATATCCTGGTGCAGATCGGCGAGCTGATCCGCATCCTGACCAATCCGCAGCGCCTGATGGAAGTGATCCGCGAGGAGCTGGAGCAGATCCGTGCCGAGTACGGCGATGCCCGCCGCACCGAGATCACCGCTTCCCACGAGGACCTGACCATCGCCGACCTGATTCCCGAAGAGGAGCGGGTGGTGACCATTTCCCACGGCGGCTACGCCAAGAGCCAGCCGCTGGATGCCTACGAGGCCCAGCGCCGCGGCGGCAAGGGCAAGTCGGCCACGGGCGTGAAGGACGAGGACTACGTCGAGCACCTGCTGGTTGCCAACAGCCACGCCACCCTGTTGCTGTTCTCCAGCAAGGGCAAGGTGTACTGGCTGAAGACCTACGAGATTCCGGAAGCCTCGCGCACCGCCCGCGGCCGGCCGCTGGTCAACCTGCTGCCGCTGGACGACAACGAGCGCATCACCGCCGTGCTGCAGGTCGATCTGGAGGCGCTGCGCCAGCAGGCCCCGGAGGACGAGGACCTGGACGACGTGATCGAACACGACGAGGTCGAGGACCTCGGCGAGGGCGAGGAGAACGGCGAAGCAGAAGACGCGGTGAGCGGCGCCTTCATCTTCATGGCCACCGCCAACGGTACCGTGAAGAAGACCCCGCTGATCCAGTTCAGCAAGCCGCGCAGCAGCGGCCTGATCGCCCTGCGCCTGGACGAGGGCGACGCGCTGATCGCCGCCGCCATCACCGACGGCAGCCGCGAGGTGATGCTGTTCTCCGACGCCGGCAAGGCCATCCGCTTCAAGGAAAGCCACGTGCGCACCATGGGCCGTACCGCCCGCGGCGTGCGTGGCATGCGCCTGCAGGAAGGCCAGCAGCTGATTTCCATGATCATTCCCGAAGAGCATGCGCAGATCCTCACCGCCTCCGAGCGCGGCTACGGCAAGCGCACGCCGATCGAGGAGTTCCCGCAGAAGGGCCGCGGTGGCCAGGGTGTGATCGCCATGGTGACCAACGAGCGCAACGGCAAGCTGGTCGGCGCCATCCAGGTGCAGGACGGCGAGGAGATCATGCTGATCTCCGACCAGGGCACCCTGGTGCGTACCCGCGTCGACGAAGTGTCCCTGCTGAGCCGCAACACCCAGGGCGTCACCCTGATCAAGCTGGCCCGGGACGAGGTGCTGGTCGGCCTGGAGCGAGTGCAGGAACCGTCCCACGACGATGACGACTACGAGGGCGATGACGAGGACGCCGTGCCCGACTCGCCCGAGGGCGCCGAGGAGGCGCCGGACGCATAAGCAGGACCCGCGGGCGGCCAGGTGCCGCCCGTCGTGTTCCCGGGTCGCAGGCCCGGAGGCAGGATTTGACGGAGTGGGCGCAGGCGCGCCAGATTCCGCAAGAACAGCACTGGTGCCGGGTGGCCTGGTGCGCGGCGAATCGAGAGAGAATCGAAGTGAAACGAGCCCATAACTTCTGTGCAGGCCCCGCGGCCCTTCCCACCGCCGTCCTGGAACGCGCCCAGGCCGAGATGCTCGACTGGCAGGGCAAGGGCCTGTCCGTCATGGAGATGAGCCACCGCAGCGACGAATACGTGGCCATCGCCGAAAAGGCCGAGCAGGACCTGCGAGACCTGCTCAGCGTGCCCAGGCACTACAAAGTGCTGTTCATGCAGGGCGGCGCCAGCCAGCAGTTCGCCCAGATCCCGCTGAACCTGCTGCCCGAGGGCGCCACCGCCGACTACGTGGAAACCGGCATCTGGTCGAAGAAGGCCATCGAGGAAGGCCGTCGCTTCGGCAACGTCAACGTGGCCGCCAGCGGCAAGGAATTGAACTACTTCGCCATCCCGGGCCAGAACGACTGGCAGCTGACGAAGGATGCCGCCTACCTGCACTACTGCAGCAACGAAACCATCGGTGGCGTGCAGTTCGACTGGGTGCCCGAGGTGGGCGACGTGCCGCTGGTGGTGGACATGTCCTCCGACATCCTGTCCCGTCCGGTGGACGTGTCGAAGTTCGGCATGATCTATGCCGGCGCGCAGAAGAACATCGGCCCGTCCGGTCTGGTGGTGGCCATCATCCGCGAGGACCTGATCGGCCGCGCCCGCGCCATCTGCCCGACCATGCTCGACTACAAGACCGCCGCCGACAACGGCTCCATGTACAACACCCCGGCCACCTACTCCTGGTACCTGGCCGGCCTGGTGTTCGAGTGGCTGAAGGAGCAGGGCGGTGTCGAGGCCATGGCCCGCCGCAACCACGCCAAGCAGGAACTGCTGTACAACACCATCGACGCCAGCGAGTTCTACAGCAACCCGGTGAGCAAGAACGCCCGCTCCTGGATGAACGTGCCCTTCCGCCTGGCCGACGAGCGCCTGGACAAGGTCTTCCTGGCCGGCGCCGAGGAGCGTGGTCTGCTCAACCTCAAGGGCCACCGCTCGGTGGGCGGCATGCGCGCCTCCATCTACAACGCCACCGGCCTGGACGCGGTCGAGGCGCTGGTCGCCTACATGGCCGAGTTCGAGAAGGAGCACGCCTGATGAGCGAAGCCGATCAGCTCAAGGCCCTGCGGGTGCGCATCGACAGCCTCGACGAGAAGATCCTCGAGCTGATCAGCGAGCGCGCCCGCTGCGCCCAGGACGTGGCCCGGGTGAAGACCGCCAGCCTGCAGCCGGGCGAGGAGGCGGTGTTCTACCGCCCCGAGCGCGAGGCCCAGGTGCTCAAGCGCATCATGGAGCTCAACAAGGGCCCGCTGTCCAACGAGGAAATGGCCCGGCTGTTCCGCGAGATCATGTCCTCCTGCCTGGCCCTGGAGCAGCCGCTCAAGGTGGCCTACCTGGGGCCGGAAGGCACCTTCACCCACGCTGCGGCGCTCAAGCACTTCGGCGCGGCGGTGAAGAGCCAGCCCATGGCGGCCATCGACGAGGTGTTCCGCGAAGTGGCCGCCGGCGCGGTGAACTTCGGCGTGGTGCCGGTGGAGAACTCCACCGAGGGCGCCATCAACCACACCCTGGACAGCTTCCTGGAGCATGACCTGGTGATCTGCGGCGAGGTGGAGCTGCGCATCCACCACCACCTGCTGGTGGGCGAGAACACCAAGACCGACAAGATCTCCCGCATCTACTCCCACGCCCAGTCCCTGGCCCAGTGCCGCAAGTGGCTGGATGCCCACTACCCGAACGTGGAGCGTGTGGCCGTGTCCAGCAACGCCGAGGCGGCCAAGCGCGTGAAGAGCGAGTGGAACAGCGCGGCGATCGCCGGCGACATGGCCTCGACCCTGTATGGTCTGGTCAAGCTGTACTAGAAGATCGAGGACCGTCCGGACAACTCCACCCGCTTCCTGATCATCGGCAACCAGGAAGTGCCGCCCACCGGCGACGACAAGACATCGATCATCGTCTCCATGCGCAACAAGCCCGGCGCGCTGCACGAGCTGCTGGTGCCCTTCCACCAGAACGGCATCGACCTGAC
>DATGNS010000207.1:0-5270 GCA_035306625.1 Pseudomonas sp.
GCCGCCCAGCCGCTGGAAATGCTGCTGGACGGCCTGCGTGAAGTACCGGTGATCCCGGTCTTCATCAACTCGGTAGCCACCCCGCTGCCGAGTTTTCAACGCGCCCGTCTGCTGGGCGAGGCCATCGGCCGCTGGGCCAGCGGGCTGGACAAGCGGGTTCTGCTGCTCGGCTCTGGAGGGCTGTCCCACCAGCCGCCGGTGCCGGAGCTGGCCAAGGTCGACGGGCTCATGGCGGACAGGCTCAAAGGTAGTGTCCGGCACCTGCCGGCCGATGAGCGCGAAGCACGCACGCAGCGGGTGATCCTCGCTGCGCAGCGCTTCGTGGAAGATCCGAACTCGCTGCACCCGCTCAACCCCGAGTGGGATCAGTGGTTCCTCGACATTCTCAGCGAGGCCCGCATGGCCGAACTGGACAGCCTGGGCAACGCCGAGCTGTCCGCCCTGGCGGGCAAGTCCACCCACGAAGTGAAAACCTGGGTAGCTGCCTTCGCCGCCCTGTCGAGCTACGGCGCCTACCGCGCCAGTGACCGTTACTACCGACCCGTGCGCGAGTGGATCGCCGGGTTCGGCTCGCTCAGCGCGCAGCCCCTTTAAGAGGTGACCATGACCCGATTCAGTTCCGAACAAACCGGCCGCTTCGTCCGCATCGAGGACGGCGGCCGCCCGTTCAACGTCCACTACAACGATGTCGGCGACGGCGAGCGGGTGGTGGTCATGCTGCATGGCTCCGGCCCCGGGGCCACCGCCTGGGGCAACTTCAACCGCAATATCGACGCCGTGGTGGATGCCGGCTTCCGAGTGCTGCTCATCGACTTCCCCGGCTGGGGGCAGAGCGACCCGGTGGTCTGCGCCGAGTCCCGCTCGGACTTTAACGCCCGGGTGGTCAAGGCGCTGATCGACCAGCTGCAGATCGAGCGGATCACCCCCATCGGCAACTCCATGGGCGCCCACAGCGCCGTGGCCTTCGCCCTGAACTATCCGCAGAACCTCGACAAGCTGATCCTCATGGGCGGCGGCACCGGCGGCATCAGCGCCTTCGTGCCGATGCCCACCGAGGGCATCAAGCGCATCGGCGAGCTGTACCGCGAGCCGACGCTGGAGAACCTCAACCGCATGATGCAGGTGTTCGTCTACGACACCAGCGACCTCACCGAGGAGCTGATGAAGGCGCGCCTGGCCGCCCTCACCGCCAATCCGCTGCACAACGAGAACTTCGTCAAGAGCAGCCAGCTTTATCCCAAACAGTTCCCGGACTTCGGCCCGCGCCTGCCGGAGATCCAGGCGCGCACCCTGATCGTCTGGGGACGCAACGACCGCTTCGTGCCGGTGGACGTGGGCTACCGGCTGAACGCCGGGATCCTCAACTCCGAACTGCACGTGTTCAACCAGTGCGGCCACTGGGCGCAGTGGGAGCACGCGGAGCGCTTCAACCGTCTGGTGGTGGACTTCCTCACCCACTGAAGCGGCGGCGAGCGAATGCGCTGACGGCTTAAACGGATTTCGGAGGTTTCCTTTCCAGCCCTCTGCCTGGGGCTTTCTGACAACTCACCTGACCTGTGTGCCGGAGAACAATAATGAATGGCATCAACCCTTTCGAATATGGCATGCCGCCTGAGGTCTCCAACCATCAGGCGCTGACTCCGCTGAGCTTCCTCGAGCGGGCGGCGACGGTCTATCCCGAGCGCACCGCCATCATTCACGGGCCACAGCGGCAGAGCTGGGCGCAGACCTACCGGCGCTGCGTGCGTCTGGCCTCGGCGCTGCACAAGCGCGGCATCTCCCAGGGGGATACCGTGGCCTACCTGGCGCCCAACGGCCCGGCCCTGTTCGAAGCCCATTTCGGCGTGCCCATGTGCGGGGCCGTGCTCAATGCCATCAACACCCGCCTGGATGCCGAGGCCATCGCTTTCATCCTGCAGCATGGCGAGGCCCGGGTGTTGGTGGTGGACAAGGAGTTCGGCGAGCTGGCCCAGCGGGTCATCAGCCATCTGCCCAATCCGCCGCTAGTGGTGGGCATCGATGACCCGCTGTACGACCAGGGCCAACTGATCGGTCAGATCGAGTACGAGGCGCTGCTGGCCGAAGGGGACGAGGACTATGCCTGGCCGATGCCGCAGAACGAGTGGCAGGCCATCAGCCTCAACTACACCTCTGGCACCACCGGCAACCCCAAGGGGGTGGTCTACCACCACCGTGGCGCCCACCTGAATGCGCTGTCCAACGCCATGGCCTGGGATATGCAGCGCTTCCCGGTGTACCTGTGGACGTTGCCGATGTTCCACTGCAATGGCTGGTGCTTCCCTTGGGCGCTGGCCGCCTATGTGGGTACCAGCGTGACCCTGCGTCACGTGCGTGCCGAGCTGATCTATCCGCTGATCGCCGAGCACCGGGTCGACCACTTCTGCGCCGCGCCCATAGTGCTGAACATGCTGGCCAATGCGCCGGCCGAGCTGAAGGCGCTGAAACGGCATCCGGTCAAGGTGATGACCGCGGGGGCCGCGCCGCCGGCTGCGGTGCTGGAGAACATGGAAGCCCAGGGCTTCCTGGTGACCCATGGCTACGGGCTCACCGAAACCTACGGCCCCAGCGTGTTCTGCGACTGGAAGGAGGAGTGGAACGCCGAGCCGGCAGAGAAACGCGCTAGCCTGGCCTCGCGCCAGGGCGTGCGCGGGCCGCTGCTGGACCAGCTGATGGTCGCTCATCCGCAGACCCTGGAGCCGGTGCCCCGGGACGGCCAGACCATCGGCGAGATCATGATGCGCGGCAACGTGGTGATGAAGGGCTACCTGAAGAACCCTTCGGCCACCGCCGAAGCCTTCGCCGGCGGCTGGTTCCATTCCGGCGACCTGGCGGTGTGGCACCCGGACGGCTACGTGGAAATCAAGGACCGCTCCAAGGACATCATCATCTCCGGTGGTGAGAACATTTCCTCCATCGAGGTGGAGGACGTCCTCTATCGCCATCCGCAGATCCTCGAAGCCTCGGTGGTCGCCATGCCCAGTGAGAAGTGGGGCGAGACACCCTGCGCCTTCGTCACCCTGAAGCCGGGGCAGACCCTCAGCGCGGAGGAGCTGATCGACTTCTGCCGGCAGCGCATGGCGCACTTCAAGGTGCCTGGCCGGGTGGTCTTCAGCGAGCTGCCGAAGACCAGCACCGGCAAGGTGCAGAAATTCCTGCTCCGCGAACGGGCCCGGCAGCTGGCGGCCCAGCAGTGATTTTTGCGCTGCCGGGATAACCCCGTAGCTCTTGGGAGCGCCGGATGCGGCGGCGCCTTCCTAAGATCGCAGTGAAAACAGGTGCGTGGACCCCGGACTGCCGCTCTTGCGCGGCCCGGCGCCCGGCGCAGTGAACCCCGAGGTGAAGTGATGAGCGTGAACCAGGCAATCCTGGAAGAGTTGGCTGCCGCCCTGCGTGGCGCCGAGCAGCGCGGCCAGGGCATCGCCCCGCTGCGCGAGCGGATTGGCGAGGAGGCCGCCGAGGCCGCCTATGCCATCCAGCGCCTGAACGTGGCCCATGCCGAGGCCGCCGGCCGCCGCGTGGTGGGGCGCAAGATCGGCCTGACCAACAAGAAGGTGCAGGCCCAGTTGGGCGTCGACCAGCCGGACTTCGGCACCCTGTTCGCCGACATGTGCTACGGCGACAACGACACCGTGCCCTTCGGCGCGGTGCTGCAGCCGAAGATCGAGGCGGAGATCGCCCTGGTCCTGGAGCGCGACCTGCCCGGTGCCGACAGCACCTTCCTCGACGTGCTGGCGGCCACCGGCTGGGTGCTGCCGGCCTTGGAGATCGTCGGTTCGCGCATTCAGGACTGGAACATCCGCTTCGTCGACACCGTGGCCGACAACGCCTCCAGCGGCTGCTTCGTGCTCGGCGGCCCGGCCCGGCGAATCGCCGATCTGGACCTGCGCCAGGCGCGCATGCGCATGACCCGCAACGGCGAGCTGGTGTCCAGCGGCAGTGGCGCCGAATGCCTCGGCCACCCGCTCAACGCCGCCGCCTGGCTGGCGCGCACCATGGCCCGTCTGGGCACCCCGCTGAAGGCCGACGACATCATCCTCACCGGCGCCCTCGGGCCCATGGTGGGGGTGGCTGCCGGCGACCAATTCGAAGCGGTGATCGAAGGTATCGGCCAGGTCGGCGTGCAGTTCAGCGCTCCGTGATCCGCCCCTGCGTGCAAAGGTTCGAGAACATGAAAAAACTCAAAGTCGCCATCGTCGGTTCCGGCAACATCGGCACCGACCTGATGATCAAAATCATGCGCCACGGCAAGCACCTGGAAATGGGCGCCATGGTCGGTATCGACCCCAATTCCGACGGCCTGGCCCGCGCCGCGCGCCTGGGCGTGGCCACCACCCACGAAGGCGTGCAGGGCCTGACCCGGCTGGAAGTGTTCAAGGACATCGACTTCGTCTTCGACGCCACCTCCGCGGCGGCCCACGTGAAGAACGACGCCTTCTTGCGCTCGGTCAAGCCGGGCATCCGCCTGATCGACTTGACCCCGGCGGCCATCGGCCCCTACTGCGTGCCGGTGGTCAACGGCGCCGAGCACCTCGACAAGCTCAACGTCAACATGGTCACCTGCGGCGGCCAGGCCACCATCCCCATGGTCGCCGCGGTCTCCCGCGTGGCCAGGGTGCACTACGCCGAGATCATCGCCTCCATCGCCTCCAAGTCCGCCGGCCCGGGCACCCGCGCCAACATCGACGAGTTCACCGAGACCACCAGCAAGGCCATCGAGGTGATCGGCGGGGCGGCCAAGGGCAAGGCGATCATCATCATGAACCCCGCCGAGCCGCCGCTGATCATGCGCGACACCGTGTTCGTACTCTCCGAGGCGGCCGACCAGGCAGCCGTGGAAGCCTCCATCCTGGAGATGGAAAAGGCGGTCAACGCCTATGTGCCGGGCTACCGCCTGAAGCAGAAGGTGCAGTTCGACCTGATCCCCGAGGACGCGCCGCTGAACATCCCCGGGCATGGCAAGTTTTCCGGGCTGAAGACCTCCATATTCCTGGAGGTGGAAGGCGCCGCCCACTACCTGCCTGCCTATGCCGGCAACCTGGACATCATGACCTCCGCCGCGCTGGCGACCGCCGAGCGCATGGCTGAATCGATGATCAACGGCTGAGGACACCATCGTGGCGTTTGATCCAAGCAAGAAGCTCTACATCTCCGACGTGACCCTGCGCGACGGCAGCCATGCCATCCGCCACCAGTATTCGCTGCAGAACGTGCGGGACATCGCCCGCGCCCTGGACAAGGCCCGCGTCGAC
>DATGNS010000208.1:0-12095 GCA_035306625.1 Pseudomonas sp.
TGTTCGATACGCACATCGCGCATTTCGAACAGCACTTCTCCCCGGGTCTGCTCCATGCAGTACTGCCAGTGCTGACGATAGCGTTCCAGGCCGTTGAAGCGCAGCGCGCCGATGGCATCGAAGGCCACGACGTCGTTGGCGTAGGTGGCCAGCACTCGCTCCAGGTCCTTCTCGCGCACGCCGCTGGCCCACTGATCCAGCAGGGCGCGGATCTCGGATTGATCGGCTGTCATGATTGACCTCCGGGCGGCATGGGCCGCCTGCTGCTGAGGCCAGGTTGGATCGTCGGCCTGTCCCGCCATTCCCGTCCCTGGATGGACGGAAAAGAAAAACCGCAGCCGAAGCTGCGGTTTTTCCGACCAGCGACTGGAGGGTCAGTGGGCGAACACCGAGCTGCGCTCCTTGCCCGCCAGGCGCTGCGGGGAGATCAGGAAGCGCGCCAGGGCCGGCAGCAGCCACAGGGCGCCGAACATGTTGACGATGAACATGAAGGTCAGCATCAGCCCCATGTCGGCCTGGAACTTGATGGCCGAGAACATCCAGGTGGCCACGCCCACCGCCAGGCACAGACCGGTGAACAGCACCGCCTTGCCGGTGGACTTCAGGGTCTCGAAGTAGGCCTCCTGCAGCGGCAGGCCGGCACGCAGGAAACTCTCCAGGCGGCTGTAGATGTAGATGCCGTAGTCCACACCGATGCCCACGCCCAGGGCGATCACCGGCAGAGTGGCCACCTTCATGCCGATGCCCAGGAACGCCATCAGCGCGTTGCCGAGGATCGAGGTGAGGATCAGCGGCAGCACGATGCAGATGGTCGCGGCGATCGAGCGGAAGGTGATCAGGCACATGCCCGCCACGCACAGGTAGACCAGGGTCAGCACGGTCAGCTCGGAGCTGGCGATCACCTCGTTGGTGGCCGCTTCGATACCGGCGTTGCCGGAGGCCAGCAGGAACTCCAGGCCCTCCCGGTTGTGCTGCGCGGCGAAGGCTTCCACCTCCGCGGTCACCCGCTTGAGGGTGGCGGCCTTGTGGTCCTCGAGGAACACCAGCACCGGCGCCAGCGAGCAATCGGTGTTGTACAGGCCTTCGGCGCGGGCGATGGAGCTGTTGAGCACGTCCTGGTTGCGCGACAGGGTCTCCCACTTGAGGCTGCCCTCGTTCATGCCCTTGATGACCTGCTTGGACACGCTGACCAGGGACACGGCGGACTGCACGCCGGGGGTGTTGTCCATCTTCCACATAAGCTCGTCGACGGCCGCCAGGGTCTCGTAGGCCGAGCAGCCTTCCGGACCGGTGCGCACCATCACCACCAGCACGTCGGAGCTGGTCGAGTAGTGGCGGATGATGTAGTCGTTGTCCTGGTTGTAGCGCGAGTCCGGGCGCAGTTCCGGAGCACCCTGGTCGAGGTCGCCGATCTGCAGGTTTTCCTTCTGGTACCAGAAGGCGCCGATGGCCACGAGCAGCGCAAGCACCACGGAGACGGGCGCCACCATCGGGCTGGCGAAGTAGGACAGCAGGCGCCAGAACGGGTGCTTGCCGGCAGCGTACTCCTTGCTGTGACGGATGGCCGACTTGCTGATGCCCAGGTAGGAAATGGCCACCGGCAGCAGGATCAGGTTGGTGAACACGATCACCGCCACACCGATGGAGGCGCCGATGGCCAGCTCGTGGATCACGCCGATGTCCATCACCAGCAGGGTGATGAAGCCCACCGCGTCAGCCAGGATGGCGATCATGCCGGGCAGGAACAGCTGGCGGAAGGTCAGGCGCGCGGCCATCAGCGGGCTGTCGGTGCCGCTGGACTGCTGGGCGATGCCGTTGATCTTCTGCACGCCGTGGGAAATGCCGATGGCGAAGATCAGGAAGGGCACCAGCATCGAATAGGGGTCGATGCCGAAGCCGGCCAGGTTCATCAGGCCCAGTTGCCAGATCACGGCGATCAGGGTGGTGATCAGCACCGCCGCGGTGCTGCGGGTGCAGTGGGTGAACAGGTACAGCAGCACCATGGTGATCAGGAAGGCGACGCCAAAGAACATCACCACCGCCACCAGGCCGTCGATCAGGTCGCCGACCTTCTTGGCGAAGCCGACGATGTGGATCTCCACATTCGGGTCCAGGGCCTGGTACTTGTCGCGGATCTTCTCTTCCAGCGCGTGGGAGAACGCGCGGTAGTCCAGGGTGAGCAGGCGGCTCTGGTCCTCCGGATCGGCGAAGGTTTCCAGCAGCGGCACATCGACGATGCTGGAACGGAAGTCGTTGGCCACCAGGCGTCCCACCTGGCCGGACTTGAGCACGTTGGAACGCAGCTCGTCGAGGCTCTCCTGGGAGCCGTCGTAGCTCTGCGGGATCACCTCGCCGCCATCGAAGCCTTCCTCGGTCACCTCGGTCCAGCGCACGCTGGGGCTCCAAAGGGACTTCAGCGCGGATCGGTCCACGCCATTGATGTAGAAGACCTCGTCATGGATCTGCCGCAGGGTTTCCATGTACTGGGCGCTGAAGATGTCGCCCTCTTTCACCGCGACGGCGATGCGCACCGTGTTGCCCAGGTTGGCCAGGTCGTCACGGTGCTCGATCATGTTCTGGATGTAGGGGTGCTCCAGCGGGATCATCTTCTCGAAGCTGGTCGAGGGACGGATCTGGCTGGCCTGCCAGGCGAGCACCAGGGTGGCCAGCAGACACAGCAGGATGACCACGGGGCGGTTGTTGAAGATCAGCCGTTCCAGGAGACCGGCATGATTCAGGCGATGGTTCGACATGGAGATTCCCGCTCTTATTGTTTTTGGACGGCGTCGGCAAGCTTCGCAGCCGGCAGACCGAGGGCATGGATGCCGCCCTGGCCGACCAGCACCAGGCGACCGGCGCCATCATCGGCCACCGCGGAGAGCGACAGGCGATCCGGGCGGTTGAACACCGTGAAGCTGCGGCCTTCATCCTCGCTGTGCAGGATGCTGCCGCCGTGACCGACCAGCACCAGGCTGCCATCGGCCAGCAGGGTGCCGCCATTGAGGCCGAAGGCCAGCTCGCCGTTGGCGTCGCGCAGCGAAACGGGGCGCCAGCTGTCGCCGAAGTCGGCGGAGCGATAGAGATTGCCGCGCAGGCCGTAGATCAACAGGGTGCCACTGCGGGCTGTGCCCAGGGCGCCGAACAGGGTGCCCTCGTAGGGGCTTTCCAGGCGCTCCCAGGTCTCGCCCCAGTCGGCGGAGCGGTACAGCGCGCCCATCTCGCCGACGATCACCAGACCGGACTGCTTCACCGCGGCGATACCGTTGAGGTGCAGGCCTTCCTCGTTGTCCAGGCGGTCGCTGATGTCCTGCCAGGTGCGCCCGCCGTTGCGGGTTTCCAGCAACGCACCATAGGCGCCGACGGCCAGGCCGTACTGGGTATCGCGGAACCAGATATCCAGCAGCGGCGCTTCGCGCTCCCGGTCTTCGAACTGCCGGGTCCAGGTGGCGCCGCCATCCTGGGTGGCCAGGATCAGGGCGTCATGGCCCACCGCCCAGCCGTGCTGCTGGTCGACGAAGGTCACCGCGGTCAGCAGCTGGCGCGTCGGCACCCTGGACTGGATCCAGTTGCGGCCACTGTCGTCCGAATAGAGGATGTGGCCCCTCTCGCCCACGGCCACCAGGCGCTTGCCGGCCAGGGCGATGTCCAGGATGAGCCCCTGAACGGCCTTGGGGGATTCGATGGAGTACTGGACATTCTCGTCCTGCGCCAGTGCGGGCGCGGCGGCCAGCGGCAGGACGCCGAGAACGCCGCACAAGGCGAGCGTGAAGCGCAGCGACCGTGGGACTGCGGCTGCCAGACGCAGGGATGCCCTCGCCTGGGCGCGCCGTTTGGGCTCACTCATGGACCTACTCCTTGTTGTTATTGTGTGGGGCCAGCCCTGCGATGGGGATGGTCGATCGCATCCTAGACAGCACCGCGAAACCCTGACAATCGACTGATCGTTATGTTTTGTAAGCCGGGCGAGAACGCCTTGCGGCTGCGCAAGCAATGTCCGATGTCAAGACTGCGAAGGTTACAAATGAAATAGCAGAATGATATTGACTTAATATCAAGGTAACCTCATAAGCGGAGCGTGCCTCAAGCCGTGGTTTCACGCGCCGATACGCTGGTCGACCAACCTGGTTCGCATACGGGCCGAGCCCCGTCCCTGGAGTCCCGAAGGAGCATCATGAGCACCGTCACCAAACGTCAGCTGTCCGTGCAGACCAAGATCAACCTGGCCACAGTGGCGGTGCTGGGCCTGCTCATGCTTGCCTCGCTGATCTATTCCGCCATCAATGAGCGCAACCTGATCCTGCAGGTGATGGAGCAGCGCACCCGCGACACCGCGGACACCTATTTCGACTTCATCAACACCAGCATGCTGACCGGGACCATGGCCCAGCGCGGCATCCTGCGCGACAAGATCCTCGCCAGCCCGGGCATCATCGAGGCGCGCATCATCCGTGACGAGGAGATCAACAAGGTCTTCGGCCCCGGTTTCGATCACCAGGCCCCCATCGACGAGTTCGACCGCCGGGCGCTGCAGGGCGAGGCGATCATGGAAGTCAGCGAGACCGACAAGGGCCGCGTGCTGACGGTGGTCAACCCCATCCTGGCGCAGAAGGACTACCGGGGCACCAACTGCCTGCTGTGCCACCAGGTGCCGGAAAACTCCGTGGTGGGCGCGGTGCGCATCAGCTACGACCTTTCCGAGCTGGACGCCCAGGTGGACCGCAACATCATGCTCTCCGCGCTGATCCAGCTGCTGCTGCTGGTCGGCGGCCTATGGATCATGATCTGGACCGTGCGCAAGGTGATCATCCGCCGCATCGTCGACATGCGCCACACCATGGAGGCCATGACCCGCGACGAGGACCTGAGCCGCACGGTGGCGGTGAAGACCCACGACGAGATCGGCGCCATGGGCAACGCCTTCAACCAGATGATCGGCAAGTTCCGCCAGAGCCTGGGCGCCGTGGCGGGGGTGACCGGCCAGCTCAACGAGGTGTCCCAGCGCGTTTCCCAGGTGGCCGAGAAGACCCTCGGCGCGGTGAACGAGCAGCGCAGCGAAACCGACATGGTGGCCTCGGCCATGAACGAGATGAGTGCGACCGTGCAGGAAGTGGCGCGCAACGCCACCCAGACCGCCGCCGCCTCGCGCAGCGCCGAGGACGAGTCACGCACCGGCGTGCAGGTGGCCGATCAGGCACTCAAGGGCATCGAGGCGCTGATCCAGGAAATCGAGAATGCCGCAGGGGTGATCCGTCAGGTGGAGACCCACAGCGACAACATCGGCACGGTGGTCAGCGTCATCAAGGGCATCGCCGAGCAGACCAACCTGCTGGCCCTCAACGCGGCCATCGAGGCGGCGCGGGCCGGGGAAGCCGGCCGCGGCTTCGCCGTGGTGGCCGACGAGGTGCGCACGCTGGCCTCGCGCACCCAGCAGTCCACCGAAGAGATCCAGGCGATGATCGAACGCCTGCAGCAGGGCGTGAACGATGCGGTGGACGCCATGGAAGGTGCGCAGAGCAAGGCGCGCAGCGGCGCCGAGCACGTGGGCGCGGCCACCGAGAGCCTGGGTCGCATCGCCAGCGAGGTGACCCGCATCAACGACATGAACGCCCAGGTGGCCACCGCCGCCGAGGAGCAGAGCGCCGTGGCCGAGGAGATCAATCGCAACATCATCTCCATCAGCCGCAGTGCCGACGCCACGTCCCACGAGGCCACGCAGAGCGCGCAGATCAGCGACGAGCTGGTGCGCCTGGCCAGCGAGCTGAACCGCCTGGTGGCGCGCTTCAAGCTCTGATCGCCCATCGGCAGGAGCGGCTTCGGCCGCCCCTGCCGCGACTCACTCCTCTTCCTCGGGCTCCTCGAACAGATCGACGGCCCGCAGCAGTCCCGCCAGCAGCGCGTGTCGCTGCCACGCCTCCAGCGCGGCAAAGCGCTCCATCACATGCCTGGGCAGCAGCGAGGGCGCCTCGGCCAACACCGCCCTGCCCGCCGGCTCCAGTCGCAGCCAGTGTCGGCGGCGGTCCTGTTCGTCACGGGTGCGACTGACCAGCCCCCGCCCTTCCAGCCGCTCCAGTACCCCGGACAGAGTGGCAGCCGACAGGCTGACGCAACGCGCCAGCTGGCTGGCGGTCAACTCGTTCTCTACCGCCAGAGTCTGCAGGATCAACAGCTGCAGGGGCGTGAGTCCGCCGTAGCGCGACAGCCGCTTGGCATGCACTTCCGCCGCCTGCTGCAGGCGGCGCAGCGCCTGATAGATGGATAGCGCATAGCCTTCATCGAGGGGTTTATTCGTTTGAGTCATAACTATTTTCACCCTTGAATCCAGCGGAAATCCCATCAATAGACCAAAATAAACTTTGACTTGAAAGCATTTTTTTTGTTTAGGTAAAAAGGCACCCCAACCCACCCCATACCCCAACGGAGAACCGGTAAGGTCATGTGTGGCATTGCAGGAGAATTACGTTTCGATGGGCAACCGGCGGATCTCGCCGCCCTTGCCCGCATCACCCACCATCTTGCCGATCGCGGTCCCGACGCGAGCGGCTTCCACAGCCAGGGCCCCCTCGCCCTGGGTCACAGACGCCTGAAGATCATGGATCTCGACGAGGCCTCCGGACAGCCCATGAGCGCACCGGAGCTGGGCCTTTCCATGGTGTTCAACGGCGCCATCTACAACTATCCGGAGCTGCGCGCCGAGCTGGAAGCCATGGGCTACCGATTCCATTCCGGCGGCGACACCGAGGTGCTGCTCAAGGGCTACCACGCCTGGCGCGAGGCCCTGCTGCCGCGCCTGAACGGCATGTTCGCCTTCGCCATCTGGGAGCGTGACCGCCGCCAGCTGTTCCTGGCTCGCGACCGCCTGGGCGTCAAGCCGCTGTACCTGTCGCGCACCGCGGAGCGCCTGCGCTTCGCCTCGACCCTGCCGGCGCTGCTGCAGGGCGGCGACATCGACACCGGCATCAATCCGGTCGCCCTCAACCACTACCTGAGCTTCCATGCCGTGGTACCGGCCCCGCACACCCTGCTCAAGGGCGTCGAGAAGCTGCCGCCGGCCAGCTGGATGCGCATCGATGCCGAGGGCCGCTGCGAGCAGCACACCTGGTGGCAACTTGATTACGGCCCGCGCGAGGACGAACGCGACTTCGGCCTGGAGGAGTGGCGCGATCGGGTACTGGACAGCCTGCGCGACGCCGTGACCATCCGCCAGCGCGCCGCCGTGGATGTGGGCGTGCTGCTGTCCGGCGGTGTGGATTCCAGCCTGCTGGTAGCCCTGCTGCGCGAGGCGGGCGTGGAGAGGCTGCAGACCTTCTCCATCGGCTTTGCCGATGCCGGCGGCGAACGCGGCGACGAGTTCGTCTATTCGGACCTGATCGCCCAGCGCTTCGCCACCGAGCACCACCAGCTGCGCATCGCCGAGGCGGAGATCCTCGCCCACCTCCCGGCGGCCTTCCGCGCCATGAGCGAACCCATGGTCAGCCATGACTGCATCGCCTTCTACCTGCTGGCACGGGAAGTGTCCAGGCACTGCAAGGTGGTACAGAGCGGTCAGGGCGCCGACGAGCTGTTCGCCGGCTACCACTGGTATCCCCAGGTGCACGGCGCCAGCGACCCGCTGGATGCCTACCTGCGCGCCTTCCGCGACCGGGACTTCGACGAGTATCGCGCCACCGTGCTGCCGGCATGGGTCAGCCGCGACCTGTCCGCCGAGTTCGTTGCCGAGCACTTCTCCAGACCCGGCGCCAGCGAGGCGGTGGACAAGGCCCTGCGCCTGGACAGCACCGTGATGCTCGTCGAAGACCCGGTCAAGCGGGTCGACAACATGACCATGGCCTGGAGCCTGGAGGCACGCACGCCCTTCCTGGACTACCGCACCGTGGAACTCTCGGCGCGCATCCCGGCGCGCTTCAAGCTGCCCGACGGCGGCAAGCACGTGCTCAAGGAAGCGGCACGCCGGGTGATCCCCGCCGAGGTGATCGACCGGCCCAAGGGCTACTTCCCGGTGCCCGGCCTCAAGCATCTGCAAGGCGACACCCTGGAATGGGTGCGCAGCCTGCTGCTGGACCCCGGCCAGAATCGCGGCCTGTTCGACAGCCGCATGCTCGAGCGCCTGCTCAGCGACCCGGAGGGTCAGCTCACCCCGTTGCGCGGCTCCAAGCTCTGGCAGCTTGCGGCCCTGAATCTCTGGCTCAGTGAACAAGGATTGTAGGAACGTGACCTCCATGACTCCCCCGTCCAGGAGACGCGCCATGCCCAAGTCGTCTTCCCATGGTCAGTACGAACAGCGCCTGTTGCGTGGTCAGGCGCCCTCCTATCAGCGCCTGCAGGCCCGCCTGGCCGAGGAAGGCCAGGGCGAGGTGAGCGGCCCGCTGATCCTGCAGTGCGGCTGGGGTCGCCTGCTGCTCGGCCACACCTTCCCGAACGCCGAGAGCCTGGCCGAGGAGCTGCTCAACGAGAGTCCCGGCGAACGGGACATCGCCCTGTACGTGGCGGCGCCGCAGCAGGTGCTCGCCCATGCACCCCAGCAGCTGTTCCTCGACCCTTCCGACACCCTGCGCCTGTGGTTCTCCGACTACCGCCCGGCGCGCCGGCGCTTTCGCGGCTTCCAGATCCGCCGCGTGCAGAGCGACGCCGACTGGCAGGCGGTGAACCGCCTGTACCAGACCCGCAGCATGCTCACCGTCGATCCGCAGCGCCTGACGCCCCGCGCCGAGGGCGGACCGGTCTACTGGCTGGCCGAGGACACCGATACCGGCCAGGCCCTGGGCACCGTGATGGGTCTCAACCATCAGGAAGTCTTCCAGGATCCCGAGCGCGGCAGCAGCCTCTGGTGCCTGGCGGTCGATCCCCAGTGCCCGCGCCCGGGCGTGGGCGAGGCCCTGGTGCGCCACCTGATCGAGCACTTCCAATCCCGCGGCCTGGTGTGGATGGACCTCTCGGTGCTCCACGACAACCACCAGGCCAAGGCCCTGTACGCCAAGCTGGGCTTCCGCGACCTGGCCACCTTCGCCATCAAGCGTCGCAACAGCATCAATCAGGCCCTGTACCTGGGACGCACGCCCTGCGACGGCCTGAACCCCTACGCCCGCATCATCGTCGACGAGGCGCTGCGCCGCGGCATCGAGGTGCAGGTGGACGACGCCGAGGCCGGTCTGTTCACCCTCAGCCAGGGCGGCCGGCGCATCCGCTGCCGGGAGTCGCTGAGCGACCTGACCAGCGCGGTGAGCATGACCCTCTGCCAGGACAAGCGCCTGACCCACCGCTGCCTGCGCAAGGCCGGCCTGTTCCTGCCGGAGCAGCAGCTGGCCGGCGACCCCGAGGCCAACCGC
Source organism: Pseudomonas sp. (assembly GCA_035306625.1). Classification (GTDB taxonomy): domain Bacteria; phylum Pseudomonadota; class Gammaproteobacteria; order Pseudomonadales; family Pseudomonadaceae; genus Serpens. The sequence goes on from DATGNS010000208.1 coordinate 9,324, forward strand.
GCCTTCCTGGCCCGCCACCAGCGCGTGGTGGTCAAGCCGCTGAACGGCGAGCAGGGCCGCGGCGTGGCCGTGGACCTGCGCACCGAGGAGGAACTGGAACAGGCCATCGCCAACGCCCGCGCCTTCGACCAGCAGGTACTGCTGGAGAGCTTCCACGAGGGTCAGGACCTGCGCGTGCTGGTCATCGGCTACGAGGTGGTGGCCGCGGCCCTGCGCCATCCGGCGGAGGTGATCGGTGACGGCCAGCGGACCATCCGCGAGCTGATCGAGGCACAGAGCCGCCGGCGCCAGGCGGCCACTGGCGGCGAGAGCCGCATTCCGCTGGACGAGGAAACCCGCCGTACCCTGCTCAACGCCGGGCATGACTACGACAGCGTGCTGCCGGAGGGCCAGCACCTGGCGGTGCGCGGCACCGCCAACCTGCACACCGGCGGCACCCTGGAAGACGTCACCGCCCGCCTGCACCCGGCCCTGGCCGAGGCGGCGGTGCTGGCGGCGCGGGCCCTGGAGATTCCGGTGGTGGGTGTGGATCTGCTGGTCCGTGGCGTGGACCAGCCCGACTACGTGTTCATCGAGGCCAACGAGCGCGCCGGCCTGGCCAACCACGAACCGCAGCCCACCGCCGAACGTTTCATCGATCTGCTGTTTCCGCTGAGCCAGGGAGCGGCCTGAACGCCGTCACGGGAGGAAAGATCATGTCCCATCAACTGCCCGAGCCGGATGTTCCCTATCTGCGCCAGGTCCTGCTGGAGATGCTCGCCATCCCCAGCCCCACCGGGTTTACCGACACCATCGTGCGCTATGTGGCCGAGCGGCTCGACGAGATGGACATTCCCTACGAACTGACCCGCCGAGGCACCGTGCGCGCCACCCTCAAGGGCCGCCTGAACAGCCCGGACCGGGCGGTTTCCGCGCACTTGGACACCATCGGCGCCTCCGTCCGCGAGATCAAGGACAACGGCCGCCTGTGCCTGGCGCCGATCGGCTGCTGGTCCAGCCGCTTCGCCGAGGGCAGCCGGGTCAGCCTGTTTACCGACAACGGCGTGCTGCGCGGCAGCGTGCTGCCCCTGCTGGCCTCCGGACATGCCTTCAACACCGAGGTGGACAGCCTGCCGGTGAGCTGGGAGCACATCGAGCTGCGCCTGGACGTGCTGGCCGACAGCCGCGCCGAGGTGGAGGCGCTGGGCGTGCGCATCGGCGACGTGGTGGCCTTCGACCCCCTGCCGGAATTCAGCGAGAGCGGTCACCTCAGCGCCCGCCACCTGGACGACAAGGCGGGCGTGGCCGCGCTGCTCACCGCCCTGAAGATTGTGGTGGACAGCGGCATCGAGCCGCCCATCGACTGCCACCCGCTGTTCACCATCACCGAGGAGATCGGTTCGGGGGCAGCAGCCGCCCTGCCCTGGGACGTCAGCGAGTTCGTCGGCGTGGACATCGCCCCGGTGGCGCCGGGGCAGAGTTCCAGCGAACACGCGGTGACCGTGGCCATGCAGGATTCCGGCGGACCCTACGACTACCACCTGTCCCGCCACCTGCTGCGTCTGGCCGAGCAGCAGGAGATCCCGGTGCGCCGCGACCTGTTCCGCTACTATCACAGCGACGCCCAGTCGGCCATCACCGCCGGCCATGACATTCGCACCGCGCTGCTGGCCTTCGGCTGCGACGCCACCCACGGCTACGAACGCACCCACCGCGACAGCGTGCTGGCCCTGACCCGGCTGATCGCCGCCTACATCGTCAGCCCGCCGGTGTTCGCCAGCGACGCCCGACCGACCCAGGCCTCCCTGGAGCCGTTCAGCCATCAGCTGGAGCACGAGACGCAGATGGAACCGGAAACCCGGGTGCCGCCGGTGGACACCCTGGTCAATTGCGGCCGGGACAAGGAATAGACACCGCGCTTGCATTCGCGAGGGGGATCACTAGCATGGCCAGCGTTTTCTGGAGAGCGCCATGCTGATTCCCCACCACCTGCTCGAAGCCGACACCCTCACCCGCCTGCTGGAAGACTTCGTGACCCGCGAGGGCACCGACAACGGCGACGACACGCCCCTGGAAACCCGCGTCGCCCGCGCGCGCCGCGCCCTGGAGAAGGGCCAGGCGGTGATCGTCTTCGACCCGGACAGCCAGCAGTGCCAGCTCGCCCTGCGCGAGGAAGTGCCGAAGGAGTGGCTGGAGGAATAGCGGACCGGCCGCTGCATCGTTCGGTGGCCAACGCGATGCGTTGACCACCCTACGAAATGGACCGCTCGGATACAGCATCGTAGGGCGGTCGGCGCTTTCCCGGCCGCCATCGCGGCTTGCACCCTTGCCGCGTTCGGTGGCCAACGCGGTGCGTTGACCACCCTACGAAATGGACCGCTCGGATACAGCATCGTAGGGCGGTCGACGCTTTCCCGGCCGCCGATTGCGGGGTGCACCGACGCCGCGTTCGGTGGCCAACGCGGTGCGTTGACCACCCTACGAAATGGCCCGTCGGCACCGACCCGTAGGGCGGTCGGCGCTTTCCCGGCCGCCATCGCGGCTGCACCGATGCCGCGCTCGGTGGCCACGCGACGCGTTGACCACCCTGCGAGAATGTCCCGCTAGATCCGCGCCCCTTCCCGTTCCCAGGCGCAGCGCATGCGCAACTCACCCTGCCGGGGGCTGTGCAGGCCGGTTTCCGATTCCCAGTGAAAGGTGTGCGTGCCGCTCAGCTCGGTTTCCAGGTGCACCACCGCGCTGCTCCAGTACAGGCGCCGGAGCAGTTCCTCGAACTGCTCCACCCACAGCTTC
>DATGNS010000209.1:0-7817 GCA_035306625.1 Pseudomonas sp.
CCCTGGGCAGCATGCTCGACCAGATCGAGGGCGCGGAAATCAGTATCGAATTCCGCCGCTGAGTACGTCATCGCCTACAGCCGGTACCGGCCGCTCGACAGCTCCTGGTAGCGGGTGGCATCCAGCGGCTGGAAGCCCTCCGCGTCCGGCAGCAGGAGGTAAAGCGGATCGCTCACCTGCTCCGGGTGGTAGGCCTGGCGCTTCAGATCGGTCTTCTTGTACTTGAAGGTGCCGGTGGTCTCCACTTCATCCAGCAGGCGCACGAACAGGGGCACGGCATAGGGCGGCAGATGCTGACGCAGGTGGGCGGCCAGCCCGACGGGGTCGAAGCTCGCGCCGGCCGTGAGTCGCAGGGCGGCCATGCCGCAGCGGCCGTCCGCCCCCGGTACCTCGACGCCGTAGACCACCGCATCTTCGACCCCCGGCCAGGCGTTCAGCACGTTTTCCACCTCGGTGGTGGAGACGTTCTCGCCGTGCCAGCGGAAGGTGTCGCCCAGGCGATCGACGAACTGGGCGTGCTTGCAGCCGGTGTCGCGCATCAGGTCGCCGGTGTTGAACCAGGCATCGCCCTTCTTGAACACGTCGCGGAAGATGACCGCCTCGCTTTTCGCCGGGTCGGTGTAGCCGTCGAACGGCCACTTGGCGCTGATCTCGCTGATCAGCAGGCCCGGCTCGCCCTTGCGAGCCTTGACCATGAAGCCCTTCTTGTTGCGCACCGGCTGCTCGTTGTCCAGGTCGTAGCGCACGATGGCGTAGGTGGCCGGCGTGAAGCCCACTGTGTTGTCGAAGTTGAAGACGTTGGTGAAACCGATGTTGCCCTCGCTGGAGGCGTAGAATTCGGTGATGCGCTCGATGCCGAAGCGCTCCTTGAACTCGTTCCAGATGGAGGGGCGCAGACCGTTGCCGATCATGCAGGTGAGGGTGTTGTCCTTCTCCTCGGGGCAGACCGGCTGGTTGAGCAGGTAGCGGCACAGCTCGCCGATGTAGCCGAAGCAGGTGGCGCGGAAGAACTGCACGTCCTTCCAGAAGGCGCTGGCGGAGAACTTGCGGCGCAGGGCGACGGCGGCACCCCCGGCCAGGGCGGCGCTCCAGCACACGGTCACCGCGTTGTTGTGGTAACAGGGCAGGGTGAGATACAGCACGTCCTGCTCGGTGAGGCCGAGCCCGGAATGGCCGAAGCCGCCGTAGGCCTTGATCCACTTGCCATGGCTCATCACCGAGGCCTTGGGCAGGCCGGTGGTGCCCGAGGTGTAGATGTAGAAGCAGGCGTCCTTCATGCGCACCTGGGCGGTCTGCGGCAGGTTGTCCGCGCTGGCGCCGCTGGCCAGGCGCGGCAGGTTCTGCCAGCCGGCAGGGGCAGTGCCGGGGTCCTGCAGGGTGTCCTGGTCGGCCATCCAGAAGCGTCGCTCCGGGCGCAGCCCGTTCAGTTCGCTCTCCACTTCCTCGAAGGCCGCCAGCAGTTCATCCCCGACCACGTAGTGGCCGGGCTGCACCAGATTCAGGCTGTAGGCCAGCACCTGCCCGCGCTGGGCGGTGTTCACCAGGGCGCCGATGGCGCCCAGCTTGGCCAGCGCGGCCAGGGTGGCGAGGATCTCCAGGCGGTTCTCCATCATCACCGCCACCACCGCGCCATGGCCGACGCCGTGCTGCTCGAAGGTGCGCGCCAGGCGGTTGGCCCAGGCATTGAAGTCGGCGTAGCTGACGCTGCGCTGGTGGTCCATCACCGCCGGACGCTCAGGGAAGCGCCGGGCGGCCTGTTCCAGGGCCCAGCCCAGGGACAGGGTCTTGTCTCGATTGCGAATGGCCGTGTAGTAGAGCCCGCGCAGCATCCGCGGCACCCGCGGCAGGTTGTGAGGCAGGCGAGCGATGAAGTGGAGGGGGGAGATGGTGTCGACACTGGCCATGGCGGAGCCTCGGAGCTTGATTATTGTTCTTGAGCCGAAGGAGCCTAGATAGCACCCGGGAGTCTTGCCATGACTGTGTCGACTGCATCGCACTGGCAGTTGGGCAAATCACTCCAGGTACAGATCGGGCATCAGCGGGCCGCCCTGCGGATCATACCGATAGGCGTCGAAGTCGGTTGTGCCCTGTTCCCGCAATACGTCCTCGTCGATCAGCAGGCGCCCGGTCAGGCTGCGCCCGCTGCGGGTCAGGATGGCGTGGGCGGCATCGGCCATGATTGCTGGCGTGCGCGCCTTGCCGAAGATCTGCGCGCCGCCCACCTCGTACTCGATGGCCGCCGTGGCGATGATGGTGCGCGGCCACAGGCCGTTGACGCTGATGCCGTAGCGGGCGAACTCCTCGCTCATGCCCAGGGTGAGCATGCTCATGCCGTACTTGGTGGTGGTGTAGGGGCCGTACTGGGCGAACCACTTCGGGTCCAGGTTCAGCGGTGGGCACAGGCTGAGGATGTGCGGGTTGGCGCTGCGCTTGAGGTACGGCAGCGCGGCCTGGCTGCAGACCATCACGGCGCGGGTGTTGATCTGGAACATCAGGTCGAAGCGCTTGGGCTCCAGGTGCTCGACGCCCTGCAGGCGGATGGCGCCGGCGTTGTTGACCAGCGCATCGATGCCGCCGAAATGCTCGGCGGCCTGGTCCATGGCGGCCCGCACGGCGACTTCGTCACGCACATCCAGCTTCAGGGCCAGGGCCTTGCCGCCGGCCTGGCGCACTTCCTCGGCCACGGTATGGATGGTGCCCGGCAGCTTGGGGTGCGGCGCATCGCTCTTGGCGGCGATGACGACATTGGCGCCATCGCGTGCCGCGCGCAGGGCGATCTCCCGGCCGATGCCCCGGCTGGCGCCGGTGATGAACAGCGTCTTGTCTTGCAGCGTCATGGGATGTTCCTTTTTGAGGGGCCATGAAAAAAGGGGAAGGCCGCATGGCGACCTTCCCCTTCGTTTTACACCTGCCTGGGTCAGGCTTTCCGGAACAAGCGTAGGGTGGATTGCGCTTCACGGGTCCGCCCTGTGCGCAACGGTGGACAAGGAAAGCGTTGTCCACCCTACGGTTCGCACGTTCAGGCGTCTTCCGGCTCGATCTCCACCAGCAGCTGACGGTTCTTCACCTGGTCGCCCCTGGTCACCCCGACGCGGCGCACGACGCCATCGACACCGGCCTTGAGCGGATGCTCCATCTTCATGGCTTCCAGCACCACCAGCAGTTGGCCCTTGGTGACGCGGGCGCCTTCCTCGACCAGCACCTCGACGATGGCGCCATCCATGGGCGCCTTCACCGCGCCGGAGCTGGCCGCGTTCTGGCCACCGGCCGGTTCGTGGGTGACGTCGAGCAGTTCCAGGTTGCCGTAGTGGCCATACAGCCACAGGCGCTCGTGGCCCAGATGGTAGGCCTGGCGCTGGCGGACGCCGTCCAGCTCCAGGGTCAGCCAGCGGCCGTCGCTGGCCAGCAGGCGCAGGTCCAGCTGGGTGTCGCCGACCCTGGCGCGCAGGCTTGGTTGCGGGCCGTCGGCCAGCACCTCGAGCGCCACCGGGTATTTCTGCTCGCCCTGGCGGAGGGTGAACTGCCAGGGCGCACTGCCGGCGCTGCGCCAGCCGGCCAGGCCGCGGTCGTGGGCGCGGCTGCTCGCCGAGGCCTGGTAGAGCAGGGCGGCGGCCACGGCCAGCTCGCGGGCGCCCGGGGCCTGGGGCTTGAGGCTCGGATCGTCGCTGAAGTGTTCGGCGATGAAGGCGGTGGTAGCCCGGCCGGCGACGAACTCCGGGTTGCCCAGCAGGTTGGCCAGGAAGCGCTGGTTGCCATTGACACCCAGCAGCACGCAGTTCTCCACGGCACGGATCAGCTTGCGCAGGGCATCCTCGCGGGTGGCGCCGTGGGCGATCACCTTGGCCAGCATCGGGTCGTAGAAGGGGGTGACCTCCTGGCCTTCCACCATACCGTGGTCGATGCGCACGCCATCCAGCAGCTCCGGTTCCCAGCGCAGCACTCTGCCGGTCTGCGGCAGGAAGTTGTTGGCGGCGTCCTCGGCGTACAGGCGCACCTCGATGGCGTGGCCGTCGAGGCGGATCTCGTCCTGCTTCAGCGGCAGCGGCTGACCGGCGGCGACGCGGATCTGCCAGGCCACCAGGTCCTGACCGGTGATCAGCTCGGTGACCGGGTGCTCCACCTGCAGGCGGGTGTTCATTTCCAGGAAGTAGAACTCGCCGCTGGCATCCAGCAGGAATTCCACGGTGCCGGCACCCACGTAGTTCACCGAGGCGGCGGCCTTCACCGCGGCCGCGCCCATGGCCTTGCGCAGTTCGGGGGTCATCACCGGGCAGGGCGCTTCCTCCACCACCTTCTGGTGACGACGCTGCACCGAGCAGTCGCGCTCGCCCAGGTAGACGATATTACCGTGCTGGTCGCCGAACACCTGGATTTCCACGTGGCGGGGGCGGATCACGGCGCGCTCGAGGATCAGCTCGCCGGAGCCGAAGGCGTTCTGCGCCTCCGAGCGGGCGGTGCGGATCTGTTCCTGCAGCTGGCTGGCCTCGTGCACCAGGCGCATGCCGCGGCCGCCGCCGCCGGCGCTGGCCTTGATCATCAGCGGGTAGCCGATGCGCTGGGCCTCGCGGATCAGGGTCTCGTCGTCCTGGGCGTCGCCCTCGTAGCCGGGGATGCAGGGCACGCCGGCTTCCAGCATGGCGATCTTCGACAGGCGCTTGGAGCCCATCAGGTGAATGGCTTCCACGGTCGGGCCGATGAAGACGATGCCGTTGGCCTCGCAGGCGCGGGCGAAGTCGGCGTTTTCCGAGAGGAAGCCGTAGCCGGGGTGGATGGCGTCGGCGCCGGTCCTCTTCGCCGCGGCGATGATGTTGTCGATCACCAGGTAGGACTGGTTGACCTGGGCCGGGCCGATGCACACGGCCTCGTCGGCCAGTTGCACGTGGCGGGCGTTGGCGTCGGCCTCGGAGTAGACCGCCACGGTGCGATAGCCCAGTTCCTGGGCGGTACGCATCACCCGGCAGGCGATTTCCCCACGGTTGGCGATCAGAATCTTGTTGAAAGCGGGCATCTGGGTGCTCCTGCTGGTCATCAGCGAATTCGGTCAGGCGGACCGGGCACGCAGCCCGGCTCGGCCCCTTACTGCGCCCACTTGGGTGCGCGTTTCTGTACGAACGCCATCGTGCCTTCGACGCCTTCGGCACCGGTCACGGCGGCGGCGAACTGTTCGGCGGCGCTGTCCAGCAGCGGACCCAGTTCCCGGGTCTCGGTGGCCAGCAGCAGGGCCTTGGTCTGCGCGTTGGCCTGCGGCGCGCACTGGCGGATCTGCTGCAGCACCTCGGCCAGGCGGCCGTCCAGGCTGTCGGCGGACTCGCAGTAGTGCACCAGGCCCAGGCGCAGGGCCTCGGCGCCGTCGAAGCGTGCGGCGGTCAGGGCCAGGCGGCGGGCCTGGGTCAGGCCGACGCGCTTGACCACGAACGGCGCGATCTGCGCGGGCAGGATGCCCAGGGTGGTTTCCGGCAGGCCGAACTTGCTGGTTTCCGCGGCGATGGCGATGTCGGACACGCAGGCCAGACCGAAGCCGCCGCCCAGCACCGCGCCTTCCAGCACCGCGACTACCACCTGCGGAGCGCTCTGCGCTTCCTCCAGCATGGCGCCGAAGGCGCGGTTCAGTTCGCGGTAGGCGTCCGGGCCCTTGGCGCGGGCGCTGGCCATGTCCTTGATGTCGCCGCCGGCGCAGAAGTGGCCGCCGGCGCCGCACAGCACCAGGGCGCGCACGCTGGTGTCGTGGCGCACGCTTTCCAGCACGGCGCGCAGCTCGTGCACCATGGCCAGGCTCATGGCGTTGCGGCTGTCGGGACGGTTCAGGGTGATGTGCAGAACGCCGGCATCCAGGTTCAGCAGCAGGGTTTCGCAGTGGGGTAGATCTGCCATGGCAGGCTCCTTGATGTGTTCGGGGAGGGCGGATCGCGCTATACCGATCCGCCGGGCAGGCGCTTAACCCTTCTTCTTCCCGGGCAGGATGCCCATCATCTTGCAGATGATGCCGAGCATGATCTCGTCGGCACCGCCACCGATGGAGACCAGGCGCACGTCGCGGTAGGCGCGCGACACCGGGTTGTCCCAGGTGAAGCCCATGCCGCCCCAGTACTGCAGGCAGGCGTCGGTGACCTCGCGGCCCAGGCGGCCGGCCTTGAGCTTGGCCATGGAGGCCAGCTTGGTCACGTCGCGGCCCTTGATGTACATCTCGGTGGCCTGGTAGACGAGGGCGCGCAGGGCCTCGATCTCGGTCTGCAGCTCGGCCAGGCGGAAGTGGATCACCTGGTTGTCGATCAGCGCGTTACCGAAGGTCTTGCGCTCGCGGCAGTACTCGATGGTCTGGTCGATGCACAGCTCCAGGCCCTTGATGATGTTGGCGGCGCCGAACAGGCGCTCCTCCTGGAACTGCAGCATCTGCATCATGAAGCCGGCGCCTTCGTGGCCGATGCGGTAGCGCTGCGGCACGCGCACGTTGTCGAAGAACACCTGGGCGGTTTCCGAGGAACGCATGCCGAGCTTCTCGATGTGCGGGCTCAGGGTGATGCCGGGGGTGTTCATCGGCACGATGATCAGCGACTTGTTGACGTGCGGCTTGTCATCGCTGGTGTTGGCCAGCAGGCAGATGAAGTCGGCCTGCGGCGAGTTGGTGATCCACATCTTGTGGCCGTTGATGATGTAGTCGTCGCCGTCCTTGCGGGCGGTGGTCTTCAGCCCGGCCACGTCGGAGCCGGCGGTGGTTTCCGACACGCCGATGCAGCCGATCATGTCGCCGGCGATGGCCGGGGCCAGGAACTCGTGGCGCAGTTCATCGCTGCCGAAGCGGGCCAGCGCCGGGGTGCACATGTCGGTCTGCACGCCGATGGACAGCGGCACGCCGCCGCAATGGGCGGTGCCGAATTCCTCGGCGGCGACGATGGAGTAGCTGTAGTCCAGGCCCATGCCGCCGAACTTCTCCGGCTTGGAGATGCCCAGCAGGCCCAGGTTGCCCGCCTTCTTGAAGATCTCCCGCATCGGGAAGCGGCCTTCCTTTTCCCACTCGTCGACGTAGGGGTTGATCTCCTTGTCGACGAAGTTCTTGACGGTACGGCGGAGTTCTTCGTGTTCCTGAGTGAAGTGCATTGTTCTTGTCCTTCTTCGAAAGGGTCAGGAGACGGCGGGGCGCTTACAGGCGCGCGACCCCGAAAGTGTTGGATTTGAGCGGGCGGACTTCGGCCTCGGCGCAGATGTCGAGCAGGAAACCCAGCAGCTTGCGGGTATCGCGCGGGTCGATCAGGCCGTCGTCCCACAGGCTGGCGGTGCCGTACAGGGCGGTGGACTGGCTGTCCAGCTTCTGCGCGGTCACGGTTTCCAGCATGTCGAGCATCTTCGGATCGGGCGTCATGCCCTGCTTGGCCTGCTTCTCCTCGGTGACGATGCGCAGCACCTTGCCGGCCTGGGCGCCGCCCATCACGGCGGTGCGGCTGTTCGGCCAGGCGAAGATGAAGCGCGGGTCCAGGCCGCGGCCGCACATGGCGTAGTTGCCGGCGCCGTAGGAGCCGCCGACCACGATGGTCAGCTTGGGCACGCGGGCGTTGGCCACCGCCTGGAGCATCTTCGAGCCGTGCTTGATCACGCCGTTCTGTTCCGACTCGGTGCCCACCATGAAGCCGGTGGTGTTGTGGAAGAACAGGATCGGCGTGTTGCTCTGGTCGCACAGCTGAATGAACTGGGCGGCCTTGGCGGCGCCGCGCGGGGTGATCGGGCCGTTGTTGCCGATGAAGCCGCAGGGCTGGCCTTCGATGCTCAGGTGGCCGCAGACGGTCTGGCTGTCGAACTCGTTCTTGAAGTCGAGGAATTCGGAG
>DATGNS010000210.1:0-2402 GCA_035306625.1 Pseudomonas sp.
CCGGGGCCTGGAACAGCAGGTACAGGGCGGTGAGCACTTCCGGGATCTGCTCGATCATGCTGTCGACCAGGTTGCGGTCGGCGGCGGTTTCGGCGAACTCCGGCTCGTCCTCGAACAGGCCGGAGCCGACCATGATCGGCAGCAGCAGCTCGCTGACCTCATCCTCCGCATTCTCGAACCAGGCGGCCTCGCGCAGGAACACGCCTTCCATGAAGCCGATGCACCAGCCGCGCAGGTCGGAGTCGTCCGGGTCGTCGCCCAGGTCCAGCTCGCAGGGCAGCTCCATGTCCTCGTCGCTGGCCAGCTGCTGGCCGATGCGTGCCTTGAGCTGCACCAGGGCATCCTCGATGTCCCGGCGCTGGGCCTCGTCACGGTAGCGGGGCGTTTCGGCGAACAGCGCGTCGATCCACTCGCGCTCGGGCACCGCTTCCGGGCAGATGGACAGCGCCGTCAGATAGCCGTGGGCGGCCACGTAGTCCAGGGCTTCCTCATGCAGATCGTCGGCATCGAGGAAGTCTTGCAGACGGGTCAACTGTTCGGTGAACGACATACGGCACTACCTTGGCGGATGGATAGCGAGGAATTCTAGTCGAGTGGGCAGGCCAGGGCTACCGGCGAGGCGGGGGCGCGCCGATCCGTCGCCCCGCGGCGCACCGGCCGGGGCAGGGTCGCGTATACTTCGCGGCCTGTTTCGGAGACCGGCATGCTCGACCAAGCCCAGCGCATCCTCAAAGACGTATTCGGTTATGACGCCTTTCGCGGCCAGCAGGCGGCCATCATCGAGCAGGTGGCCGGTGGTGGCGACGCCCTGGTGCTGATGCCCACCGGCGGCGGCAAGTCCCTGTGCTACCAGGTGCCGGCGCTGCTGCGCGAGGGCGTGGCGGTGGTGGTGTCGCCGCTGATCGCGCTGATGGACGACCAGGTGGCCACCCTCAACGAGCTGGGCGTGCCGGCGGTGGCGCTCAATTCCACCCTGAGCCTCGACGAGCAGCGCGAGATCGCCGACCGCCTGCGCCGCCACGAGATCAAGGCGCTCTACCTGGCGCCGGAGCGGCTGGTGCAGCCGCGCATGCTGGCCTTCCTGCAGCGCCTGCCCATCGCCCTGTTCGCCATCGACGAGGCCCACTGCGTGTCTCAGTGGGGGCACGACTTCCGCCCGGAATACCTGCAGCTGGGCCAGCTGGCCGAGCTGTTCCCCCAGGTGCCGCGCATCGCCCTGACCGCCACGGCGGACCGGCGCACCCGCGAGGAAATCGTCCAGCGCCTGAAACTGGAGAACGCCGAACGCTTCCTGTCCAGCTTCGACCGGCCCAACATCTTCTACCGCATCGTGCCCAAGGATCAGCCGCGCAAGCAGCTGCTGGCCTTCCTGGCCGAGCGCAGGGGTGACGCCGGCATCGTCTACTGCATGTCGCGCAAGAAGGTCGACGAACTGGCGGCCTTCCTCACCGAGCAGGGCTTCCCGGCGCTGCCGTACCATGCGGGGCTGCCCAGCGACCTGCGCGCCTACCATCAGAAGCGCTTCCTCAACGAGGAAGGCCTGATCATGGTGGCGACCATCGCCTTCGGCATGGGCATCGACAAGCCCAACGTGCGTTTCGTGGCCCACCTGGACCTGCCCAAGAGCCTGGAGGCCTATTACCAGGAAACCGGCCGCGCCGGCCGTGATGGCCTGCCGGCGGACGCCTGGATGGCCTATGGACTGCAGGACGTCATCTTCCTCAAGCAGATGCTCAGCAACTCCGAGGGCGACGAGCAGCACAAGCGCGTCGAGCAGCACAAGCTGGAGGCCATGCTGGCGCTGTGCGAGGAGACGCGCTGCCGCCGCCAGGCGCTGCTGGCCTATTTCGACGAAGACCTGCCGCAGCCCTGCGGGCATTGCGACAACTGCCTGGACGGTGTGCAGACCTGGGACGTGACCGAACCGGCGCGCCAGGCCCTGTCGGCCATCTACCGCAGCGGCCAGCGCTACGGCGTCGGCCATCTGGTCGACATCCTGCTCGGGCGCGACAACGACAAGATCCGCCAGTTCGGCCATCAGCACCTGTCGGTGTACGGCGTCGGCAAGGCGCTGTCCGAAGGCGACTGGCGCACGCTGTTCCGCCAACTGGTGGCGCGCGGGCTGGCGGATGTCGACCTGGACGCCTACGGCGGCCTGCGCCTGACCGACAAGTGCCGGCCGCTGCTGCGCGGCGAGGTGACCCTGGAGCTGCGCCGCGAGCTGATCGGCAAGCAGCCGCGGCAGAGCGGCGGCGCCAGCCCGGCCAGCCAGCTGGTGCGCGCCGAGGAGCGGGAAGGCTGGGAAGCGTTGCGCAGCCTGCGCCGCAAGCTGGCCGAGGAACACGGGGTGCCGCCCTACGTCATCTTCCCGGACGCCACCCTGCTGGAAATGCTGCGCAGCC
>DATGNS010000211.1:0-2277 GCA_035306625.1 Pseudomonas sp.
TCTGTGGCACTTTCCGTAGGCTCGCGCCTCCCAGGCGTTACCTGGCACTCTGCCCTGTGGAGCCCGGACTTTCCTCCCCCTTCGCATGAAGGCGGCGACTGTCCAGCCGACTCTCAGCCGCGCAGATTACTTGGATTGCCGTTGCAGCGCCACCTGATAAAGAAGATTCTTGCGCGCTCCGGTGATTTCCGCCGCCAGCGCCGCGGCACGCTTGAGCGGCAGCTCGCCCAACAGCAGATCCAGGATGCGCAGCGCCTCGGCCGTTACCATCTCTTCCCCCTCGGGCGCCTGCCAGCCACCAACCAGCAACACGCATTCTCCACGCTGCTGGTTGGCATCGGCGGCCACCCACGCGCAGAGCTCGCCAAGCGGCAGGTCCTTGAGCGTCTCGAAGGTCTTGGTCAGCTCCCGGGCCAGTACCACGGGCCGCTCGGCCCCGAACACGTCCTTCATGGCCTCCAGGCTTTCCAGCAGGCGATGCGGCGCCTCGTAGAAGATCAGCGTGCGCGGTTCCTCGCGCAGGGCTTCCAGACGGGCGTGACGGGCCGCCGCCTTGGCCGGCAGGAAACCTTCAAAGATGAAGCGATCCGATGGCAGCCCAGCCGCCGACAGGGCGGCGATCAGCGCACTGGGGCCCGGCACCGGCACCACCCGGATGCCGGCCGCGCGCGCCTGGCGCACCAGGTGAAAACCGGGATCGGAAATCAGTGGCGTGCCGGCGTCGGAAATCAGCGCGACGTCGTCACCGTCCAGCAGCCGGGTGATGAAGCGCCCTCCCTGTTCGCGCTCGTTGTGTTCATGGCAGGGCGCCAGCGGCGTCTCGATTCCGAAGTGCTGCAACAGGCGCTGCGAATGGCGGGTGTCCTCGGCGGCAATCAGCTTCACCTCGCGCAGCACCCGCAGGGCACGGGCACTGATATCGTCTAGATTGCCAATGGGGGTGGCTACCACATAGAGCACGCCGGCATGCGTCGGATCGGCCACGGAACACCTCCAGGCTGAAAAACCGACAGTGTACCCGGTTTGCCAAATGCGCATCGCGCGCTCCGCCACCCTTGAGTACAATTCAGGGCTCTTTTGCCAGCGCTTCGGAAACCGACCCATGATCCCTCGCCTGCGTCTGCTCTCGGTCTTGTGTCTGCTCAGCCTGCTGGTCGCCTGCTCCGGCGCGACCCGGCCGCCGGCCGGCGATCTGCCGCGCACGCCCCAGGCCAGCGTCGACGAGCTGCTGCTCAAGGCCGCCCAGAGCACTCCCAAGGAGGCGGCCCTGCTGCGCCTGGCCGCCGCGGACAAATCCCAGGCCCTGGGCAACCCCCTGCGCGCCGCGCACATTCTTCAACAGGTGCCCTTCGAGCAGCTGGGACGCACCGAGCAGGCCCTGGCCAGCATCCTCAATGCCGAGATCCTGCTCTGGCGCGAGCGCCCGCAGGCGGCCCTGGGCTCCCTGCAGCATCCCAGCCTCCAGCCGCTCGGCCGCCTGCCCAATGACCTGCAGATCCGTGCCCACACCGCCCGGGCCGCCGCGCTGGAAGCGGACAACCAGCTGCTGGAAGCCACCCGGGAACGGGTGATGGTAGCGCCGCTGCTCACCGGACAGACTGCCAAGGACAACCATGAGGCGATCTGGGCGCTGGTATCCCGCCTCAACGGCACCCAGCTGAGCAGTCCCGCCCAGGGTGACCTGGCCGGTTGGATGACCCTGGGCATCGCGGTGCGCGATGCACTGACCGTGGAGATGCAGCAGGCTGCCATCGACCGCTGGCTGGCCGCCAATCCGCAGCATCCCGCCGCCCTCGACCTGCCCGCGCCGCTGCGCAAGCTCAAGGAGCTGCCGGCCGAACCGCTGCGCAAGATGGCTCTGCTGCTGCCCATGCAGGGTCAGCTGGCCAATGTGGCGCGCGCCCTGCGCGACGGCTTCATGTCGGCTTATTACCATGCCCAGCAGAGCGGCCAGAATCCGCCGCAGATCATCCTCTACGACTCCACCGAGATCGCTTCGCTGGACAGCTTCTACACCCAGGCCAGGACCGAAGGCATCCAGCTGGTGGTCGGGCCCCTGGAGAAGAACCTGGTCAAGGAGCTGGGCCAGATGCCGCAGCTGCCGATCATGACCCTGGCGCTCAATTACGACGACGGCAACGAGATGGGCCCCGCCCAGCTGCTCCAGATCGGCCTGGCCTCCGAGGACGATGCACTGTCGGCCGCCCGCCGCGCATGTCATCATGGCTTTCGACGCGCGGTAGCGCATGTCCCCCGCGGCGAGTGGGGCGATCGGCT
>DATGNS010000212.1:0-9030 GCA_035306625.1 Pseudomonas sp.
CTTCTGGACCGAGATCATCGACATCTTCGAATGGATCGACCGCACGGATGAGATCCGTGTGGTGGTGCTCGGCGGTGCCGGTGAGCACTTTTCCTCCGGCATCGACCTCAACCTGCTGGCCCAGGCCGCCGGTCTGGTGGGCAAGGACGTCGGCCGCAACGCCGAGGCCCTGCGCCGCAAGATCCTCGAGCTGCAGGCGTCCTTCAACGCCGTCGACCGCTGTCGCAAGCCGGTGCTGGCGGCCATCCAGGGCTACTGCCTGGGCGGCGCCATCGATCTGATCGCCGCCTGCGACATGCGCTACGCCTCCCGGGATGCGAAGTTCTCCATCAAGGAAATCGACATGGGCATGGCTGCCGACGTGGGCACGCTGCAGCGCCTGCCGCGCATCATCGGCGACGGCATGATGCGCGAGCTGGCCTACACAGGCCGCATGGTGGACAGCGAGGAGGCGCAGCGCATCGGCCTGGTCAACCGGGTCTACGAGGATCACGCCAGCCTGCTGGCCGGAGTCATGCAGCTGGCCGGAGAGATCGCCGCCAAGTCGCCCATCGCGATTCGCGGCACCAAGGAAATGATTCGCTATATGCGTGACCATCGCGTGGACGATGGCTTGGAGTACGTCGCGACCTGGAACGCCGCGATGTTGCAGTCGGCCGATCTCAGGGTTGCCATGGCCGCTCACATGAGCAAGCAGGCGCCGGATTTCGCTGATTGAAGACTGTTGAACCGCCTGCAGGGAGAGCAGTGGCATGGCAGGACTCACTTCCCTCAACCTGGTACGCGTCGAGCTGTTCGCGACCATGGCCGAGGCCGAGCAATATCTGGAACAGTTCACCGCCGAGCGCCAGAACGGCGCCCTGCTGCAGCAGGTGGTCGGCGCCTTGCAGCAGATCCGGGGCACTCTCAAGCTCCTCGAACTGACCGGCGCCGAGCTGCTGGCCCAGGAGATGCTGCGCCTGGGCATGGATATCCCGGTGGATGCCGGGGCCGAGCGGGATGGGCAACTGACCGCCCTTGGCGAGGCGCTGCATGTACTGCGCGGCTACCTGGAGGGCCTGGACGCCCATCGCCAGGAAATCCCCGAGCTGCTGCTGCCGGCCATCAACAACCTGCGTCAGTCCATGGACCAGCCGCCGTTGCCGGCCAGCTTCTTCTTCAGCGTGCGCCTGGATCATGCCCGCCCGACCTGCGAGGCGCCGCCGCGGGTGGATCCCCAGGCGCGCGCGCTTCAGGCGCGGCTGCTGCGCCAGATGTATCAGGTAGGGCTTATCGGCTTCCTGCGCCAGGGCAATCCTCAGCCGGGCTTGAAGCTGATGGCGCGTGCCCTGGCGCGGCTTGACCGCCTGTTCGGCCACGAGCCGCGCGGCCGCCTCTTCTGGGTGGGCGCCGGGGCGGTGGAAGCCATGCTCGACGGTCAGCTGCGGCCCCGCCAGTCGACCCGCAAGCTGTTCAGCCGCATCGATCGGGAACTCAAGCTGCTGCTTGGCAACGAACAGTACGAGGTCCCACGGCACATTCTCAAGGAAATGCTCTATCTCATCGCCCTGGCGGACTCCACCGGACCCCGCGCCAGCGAGCTGCGCCAGGTGTTCAATCTCACGCCGCTGCCGTTCACCGACCACATGCTGGAAGAGGGCTACCAGCGCCTGGCGGGGCCCGGACTGGGCGTGATGCGTTCCCTGTCGGCGGCCATTCGCGAGGAACTGGGCAATGTGCAGGACCTGCTCGACCTGATCGGTCGGGGCACGGCCGGGACCGACAGTTTCGCGGTGCTCAATGGTCTGCTCACCCGGCTGACCAAGACCCTGGGCATGGTGGGCCTGGGTGCGGCGGCCGAGGCCCTGCAGCCCCAACTGGCGTCCGTGGCCGGCTGGTCCGCCGAGCGTCCGCCGGCTCCCGGTGCGCTGGAGCGTCTGGCCGAGACCCTGCTCTATGTGGAAGGCACCGTGGCCCGCCTGGACAGTTCCCAGCGGCCCGCGCCGGCCAGGGTGGTCGAGCCGGTGCGCGCGGAAGCGTCCTTCATGCTGCATCAGCTGGCCGAGGCCCACATCGTGCTGGTGGAGGAGTCGCAGGCCGGGCTGGCGATGGCCAAGCGCGCCATCGTCGCCTACCTGGAAGCCGACGGCGAGAAACAGCATCTGGCCAACGTGCCGCTTTCCCTGCATGCCGTGCGTGGCGCCCTGTGGTTCCTGGGCCACGAGCGGGCGGCGCGCCTGGTGGGCAACTGCGCGGAATTCATCCGGCGGCGCATGCTGGAGGCCGAGCGCATGCCGCCCGAGCAGTTGATGGAAACCCTGGCCGACGCCCTGGCCAGCATCGAGTATTTCCTCGAGGATGGCAGCCGCCTGTCCGGGGAGCCCCGTGAAGACGTGCTCGACCTGGCCGAGCAGAGCGTCGAGGCCCTGGGTCTGCCGGTGGCCTGCTGATGGAGTGGCACCCCGCCTGCATTGCGACCGGGCAGGTCGATGGCTGGGTGCTGCTGCAAGGCTCGCCGGGATTCGTGCAGGGCAGTGCGGGGCCGCTGTTCCGCCGTGCCTGGGCCCGCCAGGCGGGCATCGCGCCGCTGGCCGAACAGGGGCTCGGCTATTGGCGTGGCGAACCGCTGTGCGTGCTGCAACTTGCCGATTCGGCGCCGCTACCGGCCGATTGCCAGTGGGTCAGCCTGCGTCGCCACCTGCTGGAGGGCGATGGGCGTCTGGCCCCGCTGCTCAGCTACGCCAGCCAGATCGTCACCTGGGCCGAGGATCATCGCTTCTGCGGGCGCTGTGGCCGCCCCCAGCAGCCGGCGCCGGATGAGCGGGCCATGTGCTGCGAGCACTGCGGCACCCGCCAGTATCCGCGCCTGTCGCCGAGCATGATCGTGCTGGTGAGTCGCGAGGATCAGGTCCTGCTGGCCCGATCACCGCGCTTCGCGCCGGGGGTGTACAGCACCCTGGCCGGCTTCGTGGAGCCGGGTGAGTCGGTGGAACAGTGCGTGCTTCGCGAGGTCCGGGAAGAGGTGGGCCTGGAGATCCGCAACCTGCGCTACCAGGGCAGCCAGAGCTGGCCCTTCCCCCATTCGCTGATGCTCGGCTTCCATGCCGACTACGCCGCCGGCGAGATCGTGCCGCAGCCCGAGGAGATCGAGGATGCGCGCTGGTTTGCGCTGGATGCGCTGCCGCCCCTGCCCAAACCGGGCTCCATCTCCCGCTACCTGATCGATCTCTACCTGGCGCGCCGCCTAGGCCGTCCCGAACCAGTGCTGCCAGGCTAGGCGCAGGCTCAGCGCCAGCACCACCAGGATGAACACCGGGCGGATGAAGCGTGCCCCGCCGTGGATGGCGGTGCGCGCGCCCAGGTAGGCGCCGGCCATGAGCGCCAGACCCATGCCGATGCCCAGCACCCAGGCCACCTGGCCGGCGGCGATGAACACGGCCAGCGCCGCCGCGTTGCTGATGAAGTTCATGGTACGCGCCACGCCGCTGGCCTTGAGCAGATCGAGTGGATAGAGCAGCAGGGTGCTGACCGTCCAGAAGGCCCCGGTGCCGGGGCCGGCCACGCCGTCGTAGAAGCCCAGGCCCATGCCCTGGGGCCACTGGCGGTGGCGGCCGATGGGTGCAGGCGTGCTCTTTGCTTCGCGCGGCTTGCGCTGGAACAGCAGGTACAGGGCGCAGCCGAACACCACCAGCGGCAGCATCTGGTTGAGCCAGCTGGCGGGCAGCAGATGGGCCAGCCAGGCGCCCAGCAGCGCGCCGATGCCCGTGGCGAGCAGGGCGCGCCACCAGAGGCGCGGATCGAACAGCTTGCGCCGATAGAAGGTGAAGCTGGCGGTAGCCGAGCCGAAGGTGGCGCACAGCTTGTTGGTGCCGAGCACCAGATGCGGCGGCAGGCCGGCGGTGAGCAGGGCGGGGAGAGTGAGCAGTCCGCCGCCGCCGGCAATGGCGTCGATGAAGCCGGCCAGGAAGGCGACGGCCACCAGCAGGACCAGCGCCAGGGGTTCGAGGGCGATTTCGAGGGGCATGGAACATCCGGAGGGGGAGTGGGGAAGTTCGCGTCTCGCCGCAACGCGAACTCCGACCCCTCAGGCCAGGTAGCCGCCGTCCACGTTCAGCGCCGCGCCGGTAGTGTAGCTGGAGGCATCGCTGGCCAGATAGAGCACGGCGCCGGCCATTTCCGCGGGAGCGGCGACGCGCTTGAGGGGAATGCGCTGCAGGGCCATCTTGAGAATGGAGTCGTTGCTGGTCAGGGCTGACGCGAATTTTGTATCGGTCAGGCCGGGCAGCAGGGCGTTGCAGCGAATGCCCAGGCCGGCGCATTCCTTGGCGAACACCTTGGTCATGCTGATCACCGCCGCCTTGGTGACGGAGTACACGCCCTGGAACTCGGCCGGGGTGACGCCGTTGACCGAGGCCACGTTGATGATGCTGCCGCCGCCCTGGGCCTTCATCATCTTCCCGGCTTCCACTGACATGAAGTAGTACCCGCGAATGTTGACGTCCAGGGTCTTCTGGAAGGCGGTCAGGTCGGTGTCCAGTACATGGCCGAACTGGGGGTTGGTCGCGGCGTTGTTGACCAGGATGTCCAGGCGCCCGAAGCGTTCGCGGATTTCGGTGAACAGCGCGCGAATCTGTTCCATCTCGCCGATGTGGCAGGCCATGGCAGTGGCCTGGCCGCCTTCGGCGCGAATCGCCTCGGCCACCGCCTCGCAGCCCTCCGGCTTGCGGCTGGAGACGATCACATGGGCGCCCTGCTGGGCGAGCAGGCGCGCAATGGCTTCGCCGATGCCGCGGCTGGCGCCGGAAACGAGGGCGATCTTGCCGTCCAGGTCGAACAGGTTGGTCTTGTTCATGGCGTGTTCCTTCTTCTTCTGATTTGCCATCACAGGGTGGAGGAGCGGATGACCTGCAGGGCCACCTGCTCCAGCAGGCCGTTCATCTTCACGAAGGGGGCGAAGCGCTGGTCGCGGGTCTGGCCGTGGTAGTAGCGGTAGTAGATCTGCTGGGCGATGCCGGCCAGGCGGAACAGTCCGTAGCAGTAGTAGTAATCGAAGTTGTCGATGCGGATGCCGGCGCGCTCGGCATAGTACGCGACGAATTCCCGGCGGGTGAGCATGCCGGGAGCGTTGCTCGGCTGGCGGCGCAGCAGCTGCATGGGCGCCGGGTCCTCGGCTTCCACCCAGTAGGCCAGGGTGTTGCCCAGGTCCATCAGCGGGTCGCCGACGGTGGTGAGCTCCCAGTCCAGCACGCCGATGATGCGCATCGGGTCCTGCGGGTCGAGGATCACGTTGTCGAAACGGTAGTCGTTGTGTACCAGCGCCGGGCGGGGATGGTCGGCGGGCATCTTCTCGCGCAGCCAGGCCTGCACCTCTTCCCACAGCGGGGCGTCGGGGGTCAGGGCCTGCGCGTAGCGGGCGCACCAGCCTTCGATCTGGCGCTGCACGTAGCCTTCCGGCCGACCCAGGTCGCCCAGGCCGCAGGCGGCATAGTCGACCTGGTGCAGCTCCACCAGCCGATCGATGAAGCTCTGGCACAGGGCGCGGGTGCGCTCCGGCGTGAAGCCCAGCTCGGCGGGCAGGTCGCTGCGCAGGATGATCCCCTCGATGCGCTCCATCACATAGAACTCGGCGCCGAGCACGGTTTCGTCCGTGCAGTGCAGCAGGGCCTTCGGGCAATAGGGGAAGCCGGCGTTGAGCTGGTTGAGGATGCGGAACTCGCGGCCCATGTCGTGGGCGGACTTCGCCTTGCGGCCGAACGGCGGGCGGCGCAGCACCAGCTCGCGGTCCGGATAGCTCAGCAGATAGGTGAGATTGGAGGCGCCGCCGGGGAACTGGCGGATGGTCAGCGGGCCGTGCAGGTCCGCCAGGTGCGCCTTGAGGTGGCGGTCGACACGCTCGGCATCCAGTTCCTCGCCCTCGCGGATGCGGCCGGCCTGGTCGGTCAGGGTCATTGTTGTCTTTTTCCTTTCTGCCGTGGGTCCATCGGAGGCCGTCAAGTATTGGCCAATCCGGAGAGTGCGGCGATGGCCGCGTCGGCGTTATTGGCCAGCTTGTTGCCAGTCGATAAGCGCCCCTGCGGTGCAGGCAAAAAAAACCGGAGCACAGGCTCCGGTTTTTTCAGGGCAAGCCCGAATCAGAACGCGAACAGCTCGCTCAGCTTCATGGCCAGCATCATGTCGCCTTCAGCGCGCAGCTTGCCGGCCATGAAGGCCTGCATGCCGTCGGTTTCGCCGCTGGTGATGCCCTTCAGGGTTTCGGTGTCCAGGATCAGGGTGACGTTGGCGTTCGGGTTTTCGCCTTGCTCGACGCTGCAGGTGCCGTCCTTCACCAGCAGGGCATAGTTCTCGCCGTCTTCGATGTTGAACTGGAAGATCAGGTCCAGACCGGCCGCGGCGCTCGGGTTGAACTTGGATTGCATGCTATTGATGATGTCGGCAACGGTGCTCATGTCATTGTTTCCTTGTTTTCGGTTTTACCGGCGGCTTGCTGCCGCGTTGTTCCGGGCTCAGCGATAGGTGATGAGCTCGGGGGCCTTCAGCAACTCAAGGTGCGCATGGTTGTTGAAGGAAGCCAGGGACACGTCGCTGCCACGGAACTTCAGGTGGGTCAGCGAGGTGTTGACGATCTGCCAGTTCAGCTCGAAGGCCTTCAGGGGCGGAACGCCGATGATCCGGTGCAGCAGGGCGGTGATGGCGCCGCCCGAGGTGAAGACTGCGATGCTGGCGCGTTCGCCGGCCTGCTCGATGACCCGGCGCAGGCCCAGCTCCACGCGGCTGGCGAAGCCCTCCCAGCTTTCCAGGCCGGGGCGTTGCAGGCGACCGGCCAGCCAGCCGTCGATCACACGCTGGAACAGGCGCTGGAATTCGCCCCGGTGCTCGGTGACGTTGCGCAGGATGTCCAGGGTGCGGGGTTCCTGTTCCAGCAGCTCCGGCAGGTGGGCGCGAATCAGTTCCTCGGCGCGGAATTCGTTGAAGGCCGGCTCGATGCACAGGTCCGGAGTCGGCACGCCTGCGCTGCGCAGGCGGTCGAGGGCATGCTCCGCGGTGTGCCGCTGGCGCTGCAGCTCGCCGCTGTAGCAGAGATCGAAACGGGTGCCGAGGCGGGCCAGGTGTTCGCCGAGAATCTGCGACTGGCGCACGCCGTTGGCGCAGAGGACGTCGTAGTCGTCCGCACCGAAGGAAGCCTGGCCGTGTCGAATCAGATAGATGCTGCCCACATCCGTACCCGGAAGGTTGAGGTCAGCCGAGGGTAGGGGCAGGCGGAGTGGCTGTCAACGAAAAAACATACGCTTGTTTGAATTGTATCGGGCGCTTTCGATGACGCCCCGGCGGTGCCGTGGGTATGCTTGGCAACCGGAGTGGGACGAGCCCTGGAGGTGTTGTGGAGTTTCTGGCGGATTATGCGGGTTTTCTGGCCCGGGTGGTGACTCTGGTGGTGGCGATTCTGGTGGTGCTGGCCGCCATCGCCGCGCTGCGTGGCCGAAGCCGCAGCCGTGGCGGGCAGCTGGAGGTGCGCAAGCTCAATGACTTCTTCAAGGGTCTGCGCGAGCGCCTCGAGCAGGAACTGCTCGACAAGGCGGAGCTGAAGGCGCGGCGCAAGGAAGAGGCCAGGGCCGCCAAGGCGGCGAAGAAGAAGCCGCTGCAGAAGCCCCGGGTCTATGTGCTGGATTTCGATGGCGACATTCGCGCCGCCGCCGTGGAGCATATGCGCCATGAGATCACCGCGGTGCTCAGCGTGGCCACGCCTGAAGACGAGGTGGTGCTGCGCCTGGAAAGCCCCGGCGGCATGGTGCATGGCTATGGGCTGGCCGCCTCGCAGCTGGCGCGCATCCGCCAGGCCGGCGTGCCGCTGACCGTCTGTGTCGACAAGGTGGCGGCCAGCGGCGGCTACATGATGGCCTGCATCGGCAACCGCATCCTCAGCGCGCCGTTCGCCATCCTCGGCTCGATCGGCGTGGTGGCGCAGATTCCCAACCTGCACCGGCTGCTCAAGAAGCACGATATCGACTACGAAGTGCTGACCGCCGGGGAATACAAGCGCACCCTGACGGTGTTCGGGGAGAACACCGAGAAGGGTCGGCAGAAGTTCCAGGAAGACCTGGAGCTGACCCATGTGCTGTTCAAGGACTTCGTTTCCCGCTTCCGTCCGCAGCTGGACATCGACCAGGTGGCCACCGGCGAGGTCTGGCTCGGCCAGGCGGCCCTGGGCCGCCAGCTGGTCGACGAGCTGAAGACCAGCGACGAATACCTGGCCGAGCGGGCCCGCGAGGCGGACATCTATCACCTGCACTTCGCCCAGAAGAAGAGCCTGCAGGAGCGTGTCGGCATGGCGGCCGGTTCCGCCCTGGACGGCGTGCTCGGCACCCTGCAGAAGCAGCGCTTCTGGTGATCCGGAACAACAACAAGAGGAGAGGATTACATGACCCGATTCCAGGCCCTGCAGGCCGAGCGTGACGAGCAGGGCAACTTTCGCCAGCAGGTCGTCAGTCGCGAGCTGGATTCCCTGCCGCCGGGCGACGTGCTGGTGCGCGTGCGCTATTCCTCGCTGAACTACAAGGATGCCCTGTCCGCCACCGGCAACCCCGGCGTGACCCGCAACTACCCCCACACGCCGGGCATCGACGCGGCCGGCGAGGTGGAGGCCTGCGCCACGGGCGACTTCGCCCCGGGCGCTCCGGTCATCGTGACCGGCTACGACCTGGGCATGAACACCTCCGGGGGCTTCGGCCAGTACATCCGCGTGCCCGCCGGCTGGCTGGTGCCGCTGCCGGCCGGGCTGAGCCTGCGCGAATCCATGCTCTTGGGCACCGCCGGCCTGACCGCCGGCCTGTGCGTCGACAAGCTGCTCAAGGCGGAAGTGGATCCCGAGGCGGGCCCGGTGGTGGTCACCGGCGCCACTGGCGGGGTCGGCATCATCGCCGTGGCACTGC
The DNA here is from genome assembly GCA_035306625.1 of Pseudomonas sp. Lineage (GTDB taxonomy): Bacteria > Pseudomonadota > Gammaproteobacteria > Pseudomonadales > Pseudomonadaceae > Serpens. Next base: position 8,907 of record DATGNS010000212.1, read on the forward strand.
TCGCGCAGCTGGGCTTCGAAGTGCATGCCGTCACCGGCAAGGCGGAGCAGGGCGAGCTGCTGCGCCAGCTGGGCGCCAGTGAGGTGCTGGGGCGCGAGGCGATCCAGGAGGGCGCCGGCAAGGC
>DATGNS010000213.1:0-2755 GCA_035306625.1 Pseudomonas sp.
TAGGGCGCATAAGGTGTGGACACCGCGTTGAGCAGGCTCTCGGTGTAGCTGGCCAGGTCGTTGTAGCAGGCGTCATGCCGGCCTGGGCGCTGTTCTGGTAGCCCAGGTCGCTCATGCGCAGGCTGGTGGCCCAGGGCAGATAGAGGGTGTCGGCATCCAGCTGCTGCAGCTGGTGGCTGCGCCCGCGCAGGAAGTTGGCGTCGAGCGCCGGCGAGGCGCCGAACAGGTACATCAGCAGCCAGCTGTAGCGGCGGAAGTTGCGGATCAGGCCGATGTAGCGCGCCGACTGGTAGTCGCGCGCCTCGCGGCTGTCGTTTTCCGCCGTGCGCAGCAGGGTCCACAGCGACTCGGGCAGCGAGTAGTTGTAGTGGATCCCGGCGATGCACTGCATGGTCTTGCCGTAGCGCAGCGCCAGACCCTTGCGGTAGACGTACTTGAGACGGCCGATGTGAGAGTTGCCGTAGCGGGCGATGGGGATGTCCTCCTCGGCCGGCAGCGGGCCGGGCATGGAGGAGCTCCACAGGTATTCGCCGGCCAGCTTGCCGCTGGTGAAGCGATGGATGCGCTCCAGCTCATCGAGGGTCTGCGCCGGATCCTCGCTGGTGCCGGTGATGAATTCCAGCAGCGCCTCGGAATAGTCGGTGGTGATCCGTTCGTGGGTCAGCGCCGAACCCAGGGCCTCGGGATGCGGGGTGAGCGCCAGCCGGCCCTGCTTGTCGACCCGCAGGGTCTCGCGTTCGATGCCATGCAGGGCCCGGCCGAGCAGGGGGAGGTGTTCCGGCTCGGCCAGCAGTGCCAGGCGACGGTTGAGTAGATCGCTCAAAATATTCAGTCCTACGCGTGAATCGCCCCAATATGAGGTTGGACCCTCACGATCACAAGAGCGCGGCGGCCGTTCGCCGCATGGGCGCCGACCGCCGCAACGGGGGAAAGGCTACAGGCAGGCGAAGGTGGCCTGGGCCTTGGCCACCAGCTTGTCGCCCTGATGCACATCCGCCTCGATGACCTGGGTGCGGCGTCCGCCGTGGACCACCCAGGCGCGGCACAGCAGCTCGCCGTCGCTGACGCTGCGGATGTAGTTGACCTTGCATTCCAGGGTGACGGTGTTCGGCACGCCGTCGTTCAGGCTGTGGCTGGCCTGGCCCATGGTGGTGTCGATCAGCGAGAACAGGGCGCCACCATGCAGCTTGCCGTGCAGGTTGCGCAGGCCGTCATGCATGTTGAGGCGCAGCACCGCCTCGCCCTTTTCCACCTTGATGATTTCCAGGCCGAGCAGGCGCCCGAAGGCGCTGCTCTTGCCGATGGCTTCGTCTTGCACGCTCATGAATTACTTTCTCAACTGCTTGGCGTTGGCGAACAGGGCCGCCATGGCGGTATTGGCCGCGGCCGGCTTGTCCTGCTTCGAGTGACGCTCGCTGCGTGGCTGGCCGCCACGGGACTGGCCGCCCCGCGGGCCTTCGACCTTCTCGCCGGGGGTGTCGGACATGCGCATGGACAGGCCGATGCGCTGGCGAGGGATGTCCACTTCCATGACCTTGACCTTGACGATGTCGCCGGCCTTGACCACTTCGTAGGGGTCCTTGACGAACTTTTCCGACAGCGCCGACACGTGCACCAGGCCGTCCTGGTGCACGCCGATGTCGACGAAGGCGCCGAAGTTGGTCACGTTGGTGACCACACCCTCCAGCACCATGCCGGGCTTGAGGTCGGCCAGGGTTTCCACGCCGTCCTGGAACTCGGCGGTCTTGAACTCGGGCCGCGGGTCGCGGCCGGGCTTGTCCAGCTCCTTGAGGATGTCGGTCACCGTCGGCAGGCCGAAGCGCTCGTCGGTGAACCTGGCCGGGTCGAGGCGCTTGAGGAAGGCGGAGTCGCCGATCAGCGAGCGGATGTCACGTCCGGTGTCGGCGGCGATGCGCTGTACCAGCGGGTAGGCCTCCGGGTGCACGGCCGAGGCGTCCAGCGGGTTGTCGCCGTTCATCACGCGCAGGAAGCCGGCGGCCTGCTCGAAGGTCTTGTCGCCCAGGCGTGGCACCTTCTTCAGGTCGCTGCGCGAGCGGAAGGCGCCATTGGCGTCGCGGAACTGCACGATGTTCTGTGCCAAGGTGGCGTTCAGCCCGGAGATGCGCGCCAGCAGCGCGGCGGAAGCGGTGTTCACGTCCACGCCCACGGCGTTCACGCAGTCCTCGACCACCGCGTCCAGCGAGCGCGCCAGCTTCAGCTGCGACACGTCGTGCTGGTACTGGCCGACGCCGATGGACTTGGGATCGATCTTCACCAGCTCGGCCAGCGGGTCCTGCAGGCGGCGGGCGATGGACACCGCGCCGCGCAGCGACACGTCCAGGTCGGGGAATTCGCGGGCGGCCAGTTCGGAGGCCGAGTACACCGAGGCGCCGGCCTCGCTGACCATGATCTTGGTGAGCTTCAGGCCCGGCAGCTTCCTGATCAGCTCGCCGGCCAGCTTGTCGGTTTCGCGGCTGGCGGTACCGTTGCCGATGGCGATCAGGTCCACCGCATGCTTGGCGCACAATCTGGCCAGCACGGCCAAGGTGCCGTCCCAGTCGTTGCGCGGCGCGTGCGGGTAGACGGTGGCGGTGTCCAGCAGCTTGCCGGTGGCATCCACCACGGCCACCTTGCAGCCGGTGCGCAGGCCCGGGTCCAGGGCCAGCACGGCACGCGGGCCGGCCGGCGCGGCCAGCAGCAGGTCGTGCAGGTTGCGGGCGAACACGCTGATGGCCTCGTCCTCGGCCTGCTCGCG
>DATGNS010000214.1:0-3130 GCA_035306625.1 Pseudomonas sp.
CCTGCTTGAGGTCCAGGGTCAGGCTTTCCTTGGAGCGGTTGGTCCACACGAAGTGGGAGGCCAGGCCGTCGACGCGCTCGTCGTAGCCTCGGGCGAAGTCACCGGAACCGGGGCGCTCCACCTTGATGACCCGGGCGCCCAGGTCCGCCAGCTGGCGGGTGCAGAACGGCGCCGCGATGGCGTGTTCCAGGCTGACTACGGTGATGCCGTCCAGGGGACGGACGTTGTTCGTTTGCATGTTCATTTCCGGTTCCTGTTGCTGCCGGCTGAAAAATTGCCTGTGGCGCCGGGTTCATCCCGGCCGACGGCGGTGGGCCAAGCGCTGTGCGGGAAGCCCGACTCCGCTGGCCGGCATAACGCCGCTCCCAAGGTCCGGGCCATTCCCGCTCCAGCCATCAGGCCAGGCCGCCCAGGTCATAGGTTTCACGCAGGCGCCAGACGCGGCCGATCAGTACACCCGCCTCGTCGTCGCTGCGCGCGCCGGAGAAGGCCACCAGGCGGCGGAACTTGTCTTCCAGCTCCGCGCGGCTCAGGGTGTTGCCCGGATCGCCCTTGGGCTCGTCCACGGCGGCGCTCAGGGTGCGGCCGTCCACGGTGACCACCTCGACGCGGCCCAGCCAGCGCTGCGGGTAGGCGCCGTCCACTTCCGGATCCAGCACCATGCTCACCTTCTCGCGGAATTCGCCGACGCGCGGATCGGTCAGCGCGTGGGTGTGGAACTCGGTCAGGCCGGCCTTGCCGTACAGGGCGATCAGGCCCAGCACGGTGCCCATGGAGAACTTGGCCTGGTGCACGGTCTGCGGCACCACCACGCGACCCAGCACATCGATGGCGCCCTGGTGCACGCGGGTGGTGACCCTGGCGATCTCGTCGGCGGTGAGGTTCTCGCGCTGCATCAGCAGCAGCAGCGCATCGGCGGCCGGGTGGGTGTGACGGCAGGAGGCGTGGAACTTGAAGCTGGTTTCCACCAGCGCCCAGCGCTCGCCCAGACGGTCGGACAGCCAGCGCGGATCAGCGTCCTTGGACATGCCGGCGGCCATGCCCTGCTCGCCTTCCAGGATGTTGCGCGCCCCGGTCAGCCCCTCGGCGGTCAGGTAGGCGGCCAGCAGGCCGTCGGCGGCGGCCTTGGCGGTGTGCAGCTGCTTGGAGTCGGCGGCGTCGCGCAGGAATTCCCACAGACCGGCGGCCTGGGTGCCGGCACTGCCCAGCAGGTTGATGAACTGCTCCTTGTCGAAGCCCATCAGCTTGCCCACGGCCACGGCGGCGGCCAGGGTGCCGACGGTCGCGGTGGTGTGGAAGATGCGGTAGTGGGAACGACCGAGGAATTCACCGATGCGGATGCCCGCCTCGTAGCCGGCCAGGGAGGCCAGCAGCAGCTCGCGGCCGGACTTGCCCAGGTCCTGGGCGGCGGCCAGGGCGGCCGGGAACACCACGGTGGCCGGGTGCAGCACGGAGCTGTTGTGCAGGTCGTCCTGCTCCACCAGGTGGGAGCTGGCGCCGTTCACCAGGGCGGCGAAATAGGCCGAGCTGGAGCGGCGGCTGACCAGGATGCGGGCGCGGCCTTCGGCCGGGCCCATCTTCTCGGCATAGCGCTCGAACAGCGGAATCGGGTGCGAACCCTTGCTGGCCAGCGCCGAGCCCAGCCAGTCGAGGAACAGGTCTTCGGTGCGAGCGAGTACATCGGCCGGCACCTGCTCGTAGCGCAGGTCGGCAAGGAAAGCGGCGAGTGCCTGGGTGTGCTGGCTCATTCGGCCATCTCCACGTAATTCGAGAGTTCGATCAGGTTCAGGTCAGGGTCGAGCAGATACACGGAGCGGATGGGTCCGGTGGCGCCGGTGCGGGCCACCGGACCCACGAGGATTTCCAGGTTGTGACCGTGCAGTTGCGCGACCACCTCGTCCAGGGGCTCCTCGACGATGAAGCACAGATCCGCCGAGCCCGGCGTCGGGCGATGGGCGTGGGGCTGGAACTCGGCGCCGGCCTGGTGCAGGTTGATCTTCTGGCTGCCGAAGGCCAGCGCCTTGCGGCCCTCCCCGAAGGTCACCAGGCGCATGCCCAGCACACGGGTGTAGAAGTCGACGCTGCGGTCGATGTCCTGCACGGTGAGGACCAGGTGGTCGAGTTGGCGGATCTGCATATACGTATCTCCGTCGTCATTTCGTAGGGTGGCTCGCGCTTCATCGAGCCACCGAACGCGCCGCAGGCGCGCCGTTCGGCGCGGCGGTGGCCAAGGCTGCGCCTTGACCACCCTACGATTTGCTCCGTCGTTTAGAAGGAACGGGGCAGCTCCAGCAGGTGCTCTGCCACATAGGAAAGAATCAGGTTGGTGGAGATCGGCGCCACCTGGTACAGACGGGTCTCGCGGAACTTGCGCTCGACGTCGTACTCGTTGGCGAAGCCGAAGCCGCCGTGGGTCTGCAGGCAGGCGTTGGCCGCTTCCCAGGACGCCTTGGCGGCCAGGTACTTGGCCATGTTGGCCGCCGCACCGGCGTTGCGGCCGGCGTCGTACTCCTCGCAGGCGCGCCAGCGCATCAGGTCGGCGGCCTCGATCTCGATGTGGGCTTCGGCGATCGGGAACTGCACACCCTGGTTCTGGCCGATCGGGCGACCGAACACCACGCGGTCGCGGGCGTACTGGGCCGATTTCTCGGTGAACCAGCGACCGTCATCGATGCACTCGGCGGCGATCAGCGTGCGTTCGGCGTTCAGGCCGTCGAGGATGTAGCGGAAGCCCTTGCCTTCCTCGCCGATCAGAGCGCTGGCAAGAATTTCCAGGTTGTCGAAGAACAGCTCGTTGGTCTCGTGGTTGACCATGTTGGCGATCGGCTGCACGGTCAGGCCGTTGCCGATGGCTTCACGCAGGTCGACCAGGAAGATGGACATGCCGTCGACCTTCTTCTTCACCTCGGCCAGCGGGGTGGTGCGGGCCAGCAGGATCATCAGGTCGGAGTGCTGGATGCGGGAGATCCACACCTTCTGGCCGTTGATGACGTACTTGTCGCCCTTCCTGACGGCGGTGGTCTTGATCTTGGTGGTGTCGGTGCCGGTGGTCGGCTCGGTCACGCCCATGGACTGCAGGCGCAGTTCGCCGCTGGCCAGCTTGGGCAGGTAATAGCGCTTCTGTTCCTCG
>DATGNS010000215.1:0-16185 GCA_035306625.1 Pseudomonas sp.
GCCTTCTCCAGCCGCTTCTGTCGCGCCGCAGCGGCAATCTTCAGCAGTCCCTGATCGCGCCGCCAGAGCCTGCCCCACTCACCCGCACCGTCCAGTGCAGGTTCGAGCTCGGCCTGCAGGGCTTCGAACTGCGCGAACACCCCCGCCAGCAGCAGATGGGTGGCGGCTTCCCGCGCATCCAGCCGTGCCACCTCGCATCCCGCCGCCAGCACTCCCGCCAGCTTCAGGCGCAGGGCTTGCGGCCATTGGCCGTCCAGCCCGACCCCATACAGCCAGGCGCTCAGCGCCAGCAGCACATGCAGGTCTTCCAGGGTGCGGAAGGGCTTGGCGTAGTTGTCCCAGCCATCGCCGGGGAGAGTCTGCGCTTCGGCGCCGTCCAGCAGCAGGCAGGCATGGGGGATGTCGGTGGCGATGGGCAGCGGCGGCAGGGGTTCCAGGCTGACGCCGGGCGTATCGCGACCGACCTGGCACAGAGCGATGCGCACCGGCTCGCCTTGCGCTTCGCTGCGGGCGGCCACCAGGAACCAGTCGGCCTCGCTGCCGCCGGTGACGAAATCCTTGCGGCCGCTGAGCCGGCCCTCCGTCAGGCGGGTGCTCATGTCCGCCGGGCGCACGCTGCGCCGCTCGGTCACGCAGAAGGCGCCCAGGCCGATCGGTGCATCCGGCCAGAGCGCCCGCAGCGCCGCCTGGTAGCCGGCCAGGAAGGCCAGACCGGGCGTGGCGGCCAGGCGTCCGCCGAGAATCGCCAGCTGCGCCGTCGATAGTCCTTCGGCCTGCTCGAGCAGGCGGCGGTACCAGCCCGGCAGGTCGCCGGTCGGCAGGCGATCGAGAGGGGCAAGCAGGCGATTCCAGGGCATGGCGCGGTCCTTGTGCGATCAGGTCAGCTCGATATGGGCGTCGTGGATGCGGATCAGGCCCTGCCGGTACAGCCCGCCGATGGCCTTCTTGAAGTTGCCCTTGCTGACGCCGAAGCGCTGGGCGATCAGCTGCGGATCGCTCTTGTCGCTCAGGGGCAGACGGCCGCCGTTGTCGCGCAACTGCTCGAGAATCCGCTCGCCCAGGCTGTCGCGCACCTGCTCCGGCGGCGGCTGCAGGCTCAGGCTGATCTTGCCATCGTCGCGCACTTCGCGGATGTAGCCGGTCTCGCGCATGCCGGGGCGCAGGAACTTGAAGATTTCATTCTTGTGGATCAGGCCCCAGTGGCTGTCGTCGATGATGGCCTTGAAGCCCAGATCGGTCTTTTCCACCACCAGCAGGTCCACCGCCTGGCCGCGCTGATAGCGGGGCGGCTCCAGGTCCAGGTAGCGGTCCAGGCGGGCGGTGGCGGTGATGCGCCGGGTGCGCGGGTCCAGGTAGACGTGCACCACGCAGTAGTCGCCGACCTGCAGCGGTCGCTTTTCCTCGGAATGGGGCAGCAGCAGATCCTTGGGCAGGCCCCAGTCCAGGAACAGGCCGATGCGGTTGATCTCCACCACCTTGAGGCTGGCGAAGCCGCCGACCTCCACCTTCGGCCGGAGGGTGGTGGCGATGGGGCGGTCCTCGCTGTCCAGATAGACGAAGACGTTCAGCCAGTCGCCCGGCTCGCAGGGCTGGTCCCTGGGGATGTAGCGCTTGGGCAGCAGGATCTCCTCGCCGGCACCGTCGTCCAGATACAGGCCGAAGTCGGTGTGCTTGGTGATCTGCAGGGAGTTGAATCGCCCGATCAGTGCCATCTGGTATATGCCTCGTTACGTCAGGCCGCGCATTCTACGCGGGCTAGTGCAGACCCACACGCAGCAACTGGCCGTTCGCCTCGTCGGTGAGCAGGTAGAGGTAGCCATCCGGTCCCTGGCGCACGTCGCGAATGCGCTTGCCGAGCCGGCCGAGCAGGCGTTCCTCGTGAACGATGCGCTCGCCGTCCAGCTGCAGGCGGATCAGTTCGCCCTTGAGCGCGCCGATGAACAGGCTGTCGCGCCAGGCGGGAAAGCGCTCGTGGTCGTAGAAGGCCATGCCGCTGATGGCCGGGGATTGTTCCCAGACGTAATGGGGCGGTTCGGTGCCCCCCAGCGTCTTGCCCCTGGCTTCCGGGATCGGCGTGAGGCTGTAGTTGATGCCGTGGGTCGCCAGCGGCCAGCCATAGTTGCGGCCCGCCCTGGGAATGTTGATCTCGTCGCCGCCGCGCGGCCCGTGCTCATGCAGCCAGAGGGTGCCGCTGCGGGGATGCAGGGCCATGCCCTGGGGATTGCGGTGGCCCCAGGACCAGATCTCCGGACGCGCCCCCGACTGGTTCACCAAGGGATTGTCCGCGGGGACGCGGCCGTCGGCATGCAGGCGCACCAGCTTGCCCTGCAGCTTGTCCAGGTCCTGGGCGGTGGGGCGCTGGTTGTTCTCGCCCAGGGCGATGAACAGGTAGCCGTCGCGATCGAACACCAGGCGTGCGCCGAAATGGATGCCGGTGGACAGCTTGGGCTGCTGCTGGAAGATGCGCTGAAAATGTTCCAGATGCGTGCTGTCATCGCTCAGCCGTCCGCGCCCCACCGCGGTGCCGGCCTTGCCGTCGCCGGCCTCGGCGTAGGCCAGGTAGACCAGGCGGTCCCCTTCAAAGCCGGGGGACAGGGTCACGTCCAGCAGGCCGCCCTGGCCCCGGGCATAGACCGCGGGCACTCCGGCCAGCGGCGCCGACAGCCTGCCGTCGACGCCCAGCAGGCGCAGGCGCCCGGGGCGTTCGGTGATCAGCAGGCCCTCGTCGCCCGGCAGGAAGGCCAGCGACCAGGGGTGCTCCAGACCGTCGGCCAGCACCTCGACGGTCAGGGGGCCCTTTTCACTGGGATGGTCGCTGGCCTGCGCCAGGGCGGCCAGCCCGAAGAACACCAGAATGCCGATCCATTTACCCATGACATCGCTCCATCCGTTGCTGCTCGCCACACTATAGGCGCTGGGCGTTCTGGGCTATACCGGGTGGGAAGGGATCCGAGGAGGGAGCCATGGCCAGTCGCCTGAATGCCGAAGACCAGCGGCGCGTGAACGAATACCTCAACAGCCCCCAGCATCGCGTCGAGCGTCGGCCGTTCCGGCCGCTGCTCCTGCTGGCCATGACGCTGGGGGTGGTACTGGTGCTGGGGGCGCTGAGCCGCTGGCTGGCCGCGCTGGTGGCGTGAGACAGGCTGGCGCATCACGCCGCCGGGCGGAAGGTGGCCAGGGCCGTGCCTGACCACCCGAGAGGGGGCGTCAGGCGGGAAACTGCTGCCTGAGCTGCTCCAGCTCCGCGTCCTTCTCCTGCCACAGCTGGTTCACCCACTGCTGGAACGTCTGGCGGTACTCGGCGTTGCTGTCATAGCTGCGACCGAGGAACCGGGCGGGGATCTCGCGCTTGCGCACGCGCATGACCACCTGGGGGACCCGCCCGCAGAGCAGGTCCCAGAAGGTGGGGCGACCGGCCGGATAGTGGATGGTCACGTCGACCATGGATTCGAGCTGCTCGCCCATGGCGTCGAGCACGAAGGCGATGCCGCCGGCCTTGGGCTTGAGCAGGTGACGGAACGGCGACTGCTGCTGGTCGTGCTTGGCCGGCGTGAAGCGGGTGCCCTCCAGGAAGTTGAACACCGAGACCGGGTTGGTCTTGTAGCGCTCGCAGGCCTTGCGGGTAGTGGCCAGGTCCTGACCCTGCTTGTGCGGATACTTGCGCAGGTATTCCTTGCTGTAGCGCTTCATGAAGGGGAACTCCAGGGCCCACCAGCACAGGCCGATCACCGGCACCCAGATGAGTTCCTGCTTGAGGAAGAACTTGAGGATCGGCATGCGTCGGTTGAACTGGTACTGCAGCACCAGGATGTCCGCCCAGCTCTGGTGGTTGCTGGTCACCAGGTAGGAATGCCGCTTGTCCACCAGCTCGCGGCCCTGCACGTCCCAGCGGGTGCGCCCCACCAGGTTCATCCAGAAGCGGTTGATGTCGATCCAGGTCTCGGCGACCCAGTGCATGCCGTAGCGCAGGGCGCGCTGTGCGGCGGGGAACGGCAGCAGCAGTTTGAGCAGGGACAGCACGAACAGTGGCCAGCACCAGAACAGCGTGCTCAGCGCCAGGATCAGGCTGGCGATGATGCCGCGCAGGGTGGCGGGGAGAAAACTCAGCATCGGCCGAATCTCGACAGGGAAAAATTGGCCGCAAGGTTAACGATTGTTCACTCAACTGCAAGCGTCATGATTGACCGATTGGTCACGAAAAGTCGCGTTTCAGAGCCGTTCCCGCCTCAATCGAGCAGGGCCAGGGTGTCCAGGGCGATCTGCTTCTCCTCGTTGGTGGGCACCACCAGGATGCGGGGCGTGCCGGGCCGGTGGATGGCGCCGGTCACGCCGCCGATGCAGGTGGCGTTGGTCTGCGGGTCGATGGCCAGTCCGAACAGCGGCAGCCAGGCCACCGTGCGGGCGCGCACCAGGCCCGAGTTTTCGCCGATGCCGCCGGTGAAGAGCAGCCCGTCCAGGCGGGGCAGGGCGCAGCTCAGGGCAGCCAGCGACTTGGCCAGCCGGTAGCAGAACACCTCGATGGCCAGGGTGGCCAGCCGGTGCCCCTCGGCGCGCGCCTGTTCCAGGACGCGCATGTCGTTGGACAGCCCGGACAGGCCCAGCAGACCGCTTTCCCGGTTGAGCAGCCGCTCCACATCATCCAGGCTCCAGCCCAGCGTGCGGGACAGGTGACCGTGCAGATTGGGGTCCACGTCGCCGCTGCGCGTGCCCATCATCAGTCCTTCCAGGGGCGTGAGGCCCATGCTGGTATCGCGGCTCTGGCCATTCACCACCGCGCAGGTGGAGCAGCCATTGCCCAGGTGGGCGACCAGCCAGCAGCTGTCGCCAACCGCCAGGTTGCACAGCTGCGCGGCGCGGCGGCTGACGTAGCGATGGCTGGTGCCGTGGAAGCCGTAGCGGCGCACGCCCTGTTCCCGGTACAGGGCGTCCGGCAGGGCATAGCGGAAGGCGTGCTCCGGCAGGCTCTGGTGGAAGGCGGTGTCGAACACCGCCACATGGGGCAGGTGCGGGAAGACCCGCATGGCCGTCTCGATGCCCAGCAGGTTGGCGGGGTTGTGCAGGGGCGCCAGCGGCACGGTGGAACGGATCGCGGCGATCACCTCGGCATCGATGCGGCAGGCGCGGGTGAAATGCTCTCCGCCATGCACCACCCGGTGGCCGACGGCGTGCAGGCGTCCGCCGCAGGCCTCCTCGATCATCGGCAGCGCCTGGCGCAGCAGCTCGCCGTGGTCCGCGCCGGGCAGCGCCCGCTGCTTGCGGATGGCTTCGCCGTGCCACCAGTGCAGGCAGGCCTGGGCGCTGCCCAGTCGCTCGCCCAGCCCGCCGAGCAGTGGCCGGGAATGGGCCTCGGACTGCAGCGAGAACTTCAGCGAGGAACTACCGCAGTTGATCACCAGAACATTGCGCGCGCTCATCGGGCATCTCCCCGGCCGGGCGGGCCCGGCGGCACCAGCCGCACTCGAACGGCTGGCCGATCCGGCGGGCGCGGCTTACGGCGTCCATTACCCAGGCGCGCGACTGCCAGGGCGGCGAATGGCGCAGATGCTGGGTGTGTCCACATGACAGTAGCGCAACCCAGTGGCCTTCCTCGTCCTGGCGATAACCGAGCAGATACACCGTGTCCCGCCGGTCCGCGCAAGGTTCGCTTTCAGCGCGGGGCGCGGGTAAACTTGCCTTTCCCAAACTCTCTATCAAAAGGTTTTCCCCATGCAGATCGCCGCCAACAAGGCTGTCTCCATCGACTATACCCTCACCAACGATGCCGGCGAGGTGATCGACAGCTCCGCTGGCGGCGCCCCGCTGGTCTACCTCCACGGCTGCGGCAACATCATCACCGGTCTGGAAAAGGCCCTGGAAGGCAAGCAGGTGGGTGATGAGCTGAATGTCTCCCTCGAGCCGGAAGACGCCTACGGCGAATACAGCGCCGAACTGGTCGCCGTCCTGGATCGCTCCATGTTCGAAGGTGTCGACGAGCTGGAAGTCGGCATGCAATTCCACGCTTCGGCGCCGGACGGCGGCATGCAGATCGTCACCATTCGCGATATCGACGGCAACGACGTGACCGTCGACGGCAACCATCCGCTGGCCGGCCAGCGCCTGAACTTCCAGGTGAAGATCGTCCAGATCCGCGATGCCAGCCCCGAGGAAATCGCCCATGGTCACATCCATGGCGAAGGTGGCCATCACCACTGACCCGCAGCCGGGCCGGACTGCTCAGATCAGAAGGCGCCCACAAGGCGCCTTTTTTATTGCTGTTGAAGGAGTGTTTTCATGAGTGCCCTGCACGACCTTACCCTGACCAGCCTCACGGGCGAGGAACTGCCGCTCAAGCCCTACGAGGGCAAGGTGCTGTTGATCGTGAATGTCGCTTCGGAGTGTGGGCTGACGCCCCAGTACGCCGGACTGGAAAAGCTGCAGAAGACCTACGCCGCGCGGGGGTTCAGCGTGCTGGGCATTCCCTGCAACCAGTTCGGTGCCCAGGAGCCGCGCAGCGAGGCGGAAATCGCCCGTTTCTGCGAGCGGCACTATCAGGTCACTTTCCCCATGAGCAGCAAGCTGGAGGTCAACGGCCCGGGCCGCCATCCGCTGTATCGCCTGCTGGCCGGAGAAGGGGCCGAGTTTCCCGGCGAGATCACCTGGAACTTCGAAAAGTTCCTGGTGGGTCCCGATGGTCGGGTGCTGGCGCGCTTCGCGCCGCGCACCACGCCGGATGATCCGCAGCTCGTCCAGGCCATCGAAGCGGCGCTGGACTGAGCGCCGAAGGGGGCGGCGGGCGCCGCCCCGTTTCCCTCAGCCGACCATGCGGCGCAGGGTGTCGTCCTTCTTCACGAGGTGATGGAACAGCGCCGCGCCCACATGCCCCACCACCAGCAGCAGGAACAGCCAGGCCAGCGGCGAATGCAGGCTGCCGAGGCTGGCCAGCCAGGGCGTTTCCACGCCGCTGCGGGCGATCAGCTGCATGCCGAACACCTTCAGGCCGTAGCCGTTGCCGAGCATCACCGCCAGGCCGGTCAGCGGCATGGCAATCATGCTGAGGTACAGCAGGCCGTGGCCCGCCTTGACCAGCAGGGCGATGGAGCCGTCGGGCAGCGGCCGCCGCCCGCGCTGGGCCAGCGCCCAGGCCAGGCGCAGCAGGATCAGCACCAGCAGCAGGGCGCCGATGCTGATGTGGCTTGGCACCAGCGTCTGGCCAATCCAGTGTTCGCCGTCATTGATGCGATCCCCCAGCTTGAGGAACTGCAGCAGCAACAGCAGGGCCATGCCCCAGTGCAGCAGGCGGGTGAGGGCGCCGTAGCGCTGTCTCGAATCGTTCATGGGTACTCCTGATGGGTCTGGCGCTGCCAGAGAAACTCGGGTAGCGGCCCGGCCGCCATGCGTTGCAGGTGGCTGACCACCACCGCCTCGAAGCGCGGCAGCACTTCCTCGTCGGCAGCCTGCAGCCGCACGCGCAGGGTGGCCTCGCCGGCTTCGAGCAGGCAGTCGCCCAGGGTCAGACGGATTTCGCTGCGCTTCTGTTCCTGGCGGACCGGAAACTTGTGGGACCAGTGCCTGCTCAGGCGACGGATCAGGCGTTGCGGGTCGGCGGTGTCGATCGTGGCCACGGAGTTGTTCATCTGCCGGGCTCCCCTCAACCGAAATGAAACGCCGACAGGGCCACGTCCAGCACCTGGTCTGTGAACGCGCGCCGACCCGGATCGTCGCCGGCGGCGCCCGCGGCCACCATCAGCGGAATCAGGTGCTCCTCGGCGCGGGGCGGATGGCACAGGCGCGCACCGGGCGCCTGCGTCCAGTCCGCCAGGCGCCGGTAGCGCTCGGCGGGCTCGGCCTCGACCGCCTCGGTCAGCCAGCGATCGAACTCCTCGGAGACCGGCGTGAAGCGGGCATCACCGTAGCCGCGCATGTTGTGGAAGCTCATGCCGCTGCCGATGATCAGCACGCCCTGGTCGCGCAGTGGGGCCAGGGCGCGGCCGGCTTCCAGGTGGGCGCGCGGATCCAGGTCGTGGCGCAGCGACAGCTGGATGACCGGGATGTCCGCTTCCGGAAACACCAGCTTCAGCGGAATGAACATGCCGTGGTCGAAGCCGCGCTGCCTGTCGATCCGGGCGGCCAGGCCATGCCCGTCGAGCAGCGCGGTCACCTGCTCGGCCAGCGCTGGCGCGCCCGGCGCGGGATAGCGCAGTTCATAGGTGTGCGGTGGGAAGCCGTAGTAGTCGTAGATGAGTTCGGGCCGGGCCGCGCCGGTGATCTGAAAGTCGGCCTCCAGCCAGTGCGCCGAGACCATGACGATGGCCTGCGGGCGCTCCGGCAGCGTCGCGGCCAGGCCGCGCAGGTAATCGGCCATGCGATTCCAGGCCGTTGGCGGGTTCCAGTCCATGAAGAAGCAGGGCCCCGCGCCGTGGGGGATGAACAGGGTGGGCTGGCGGAGCGTGGCGTCATGCATGTCATGCCTCCTTGAATGGGCGTGGCGCCAGTATCGCTTTTCCCTGTTAAGGTGATAATCCACAGCAAGTCACATTCACCTTTTACTGATAGTGAGAAGTCACATGCTGGATCGGGTGACCGGGATGCGCGTCTTCGTGCGGGCCATGGCCGCTGGCAGTTTGTCCGCCGCCGCCCGCCAGCTGGACATGTCGCCGGCCATGGCCGCCAAGCATATCGATGCGCTGGAGGCGCGCCTGGGCGTCAAGCTGATGCACCGCACCACCCGCCGCCTGACGCTCACCGAGGCGGGCGCCGAGTATCTGGAGGCCTGCCAGCGCATCCTGCCGGAGATCGACGAGGCCGAAGCCCTGGCCGCTTCCCAGCGCATCGAGCCGCGCGGTCAGCTGCGTCTCAACGCGCCGCTGTCGTTCGGCAGCCGCTTCATCGCGCCCCTGCTGCCGGGGTTCAGCCGCCGCCATCCGGCGGTGCGGGTGGAGCTGGGGCTGACCGACAGTCAGGTGGACCCGCTCGAAGGCGGCTGGGACCTGGTCATCCGCATCGGTCACCTGGCCGACAGCCAATTGCAGGCGCGTCAGCTGGGCGACTGCCGGATGTGCGTGTGCGCCGCGCCCGCCTACCTGGAAGCGCGCGGCATGCCCCGGCGGGTGGCCGAGCTGATCCAGCACAACTGCCTGGGCTACAGCCTGTCCTCCTGGGCGGGCGGCAAGGAATGGGCCTTCGGCCGCGATGGCGGCGTGCGGGTGCCCGTCAGCGGTGACCTCCAGGCCAACAACGGCGATGCGCTGACCGCGGCGGCGATCGGCGGCCAGGGCCTGATCTACCAGCCATTGTTCATCGTCGCCGAGGCCCTGGAGCGCGGGGACCTGGTCGAGCTGACGCTGGACCAGCCGACCTGCACCCTGGGCGGCATCCATGTGCTCTATCCACCGGACCGCCGGCCGCCGGCCAAGGTGCGGGTGATGATCGAGTATCTGCTGGAGATGTTCGCCAAGTCGCCGATGTTCGCGCTGGAGCGCTGAATTCCCGGCGGCGGCACGCCTCAAGACGGGCCGAGCGCCTTCTGCAGCAGCTCGCGCAGGCGCTTGCGCTCGGCGGCGCTGAGCCGCTCGATGGCGGGCGCCAGCGCCTGCTGCCCCTGTTCGCGCAGGAGCCGCACGAGGCGGGCGCCCTCGCTGGTCAGGAACACGTCGGTGGCCCTGCCGTCCTCCTTGTTCGGCGCGCGGGCCACCAGTCCCCGCTTTTCCGCCCGGGCGATGAGCCCCGACATGGTCTGTTTCTCCAGCCCCAGGTAGTCGGCGAGCTCGGTCATGCGCGGGCGCCGGTCCCAGAGGATGCCCAGGACACGCATCAGGGAAAGGGACAGATCGTGCTCGGCGCCGATCCGGTTGACGATCGCCATCGTCACGAAGGCGCTGGTCATCAGGGCATCGGCCAGTTCTTCGTCGGGCGAGGGGGTGGGGGAATCTGGATTCTTCAGCATGGCGGTATCTTGACATGGTTCGTATTACGCATCATTAATAGATCGTAATACGAACTATGTGGCGACCGATCGTCCAGGGAGGAAGCCTTGAACACCGCCGTTATCACCCCCCATGGGCCTGCCTCGCGCTCCAGCGCCCATTGGCCTTCTGGCCTTTCCCGGCTGTGGACATGCTGCACGCTGACGCTGCTGCTGAGCGCCTGCGCCGCGCCCTCGGCGCGCGCGCCCGTGACGGTCGAGCTGCCCGCGACCTGGCAGGCGCCCTTGCCCCATGACGGATCCGTGGCTGCCCTGGCCGACTGGTGGCGGGCCTTTCCCGATCCTCTTCTCGCGTCGCTGATCGAGCGTGCCCAGGCCGCCAACCCCGATCTGAAGATGGCCGTCGCCCGGCATCGCCAGGCGCGCGCCCTGGTGGCCGAAGCCGGCGCCGGCCTGCTGCCGCGCCTCGATGCCGATGCCAGCTGGAGCCGCGGCAGGAACCTCAACAATGTCCCCGGCCTCTCCACCCAGGCGGAAAGCCAGTTCAGCGCCAGCTGGGAGATCGATCTCTTCGGCGGCCGGCGTGCCGCCGTGGAGGAGCAGGCGGCCCGGGCCGAGGCGGCCGAACAGGAATGGCATGCCGCCCGCGTGACCCTGGGGGCCGACGTTGCCGCGGCTTATGTCCAGCTGCGCCTGGCGCAGGCCCGTGAGGAAGTCGCCGAGCTGGATCGGCGGCTGGCCGAGCAGCTTGCGGCCTGGGGACGTCTGCAGCGGGATGCCGGCCTGCTCAATGCCAGCGAAGCGGCCCTGCTGCAGACCGATGCGGCGCTGGCCGCGGCCCGACGCAGCGCCGAGCGGGCCGAGGTGCGGGTCGCGCTGCAGGAACTGGCCCTGCTGCTGGGCGTGCCGGCGGCCACCCTGGAGGAGGAGCTCGGTGCGCCCGGCCTGCCGACCGGCTGGGCCGCGCCGCGCCGCGAGCTGCCCGAGGTGCCGCCGTTCGCCGTCGACACCCTGCCGGCCCAGCTGCTGGCGCAGCGCCCCGATGTGGCGGCGGCCCATCAGCACTGGCTGGCCGCCCAGGCCCATCGGCGCAGCGTGCATGCCGAGCGCTACCCGCAGCTGAGCCTGGGCGCCCTGGTCGGCGAGGCGCGGCTGCAGGCGGGCGGGCAAACCGGAGTCAGTTCCCTCTGGTCGCTGGGGCCCAGCCTGACGCTGCCGCTTTTCGACGGTGGGGCGCGCCGCGCCCGGGATCAGGCCGCGCTGGCGGCGGTGGACGAAGCGGCCGCGGCGCTGCAGGGCAAGTGGCAGACGGCGGTCGCCGAGGTGGAGGAGGCGCTGGCGCGTCTGGCCGCCGCTGGCGACCGGCGCCGGGAAGCCGAAACGGTGGCCCGCGAGTGGCAGGGTATCGCCCGGCGCGCCGTCCTGCAGGCCCGGGCCGGTCAGCACAGCGGCCCGCAGCGTGCCGCCGCCCAGCGCAACGCCCTGGCCGCCCACGACGATCTGCTGACCGCCCGGGCCAGTCAGGCCCAGGCCTGGATTCGCCTCTACCGCAGCCTCGGCGGCGGCTGGAGCCTCAACCCCAACGAACAACGGGTGGTGCAACCATGAAGCGTCGCCATATTTCGCTCCTTGCCCTTGCCGGCCTGTCCGTGGCCGGCGGTCTGCTGTTCCTGATCCTGCGCGACGCCGCGCCGCCCCCGCCCGAGGCCGAAGCCTCGCCGGTGCTCACGGTCACGCGCACCTACGCCACGCCGCAACGCTGGCCGCAGACCCTGGCCGCCAACGGCAGCCTCGCCGCCTGGCAGGAGATCGTCATCAGTCCGGAAATCGGTGGTCAGCGCCTGGCGCGCGTGCTGGTCGAGGTCGGCGACCGGGTGGAGAAGGGGCAGCTGCTGGCGCAGCTCGCCGCCGGCACGCTGCAGGCCGACCTGGACGCCAGCCGCGCGGCGCTGCGGGAGGCGGAGGTCAGCGCCGCGGAAGCCAGGCGCGCCGCCGACCGGGCGCGGGCGCTGCAGGGCACCGAGGTGCTGTCGGAAGAGGCCATCGACCAGGCCCTGGCAGCCGCCGACGCGGCGCAGGCCCGGCTGGCGGCCGCCCGCGCCCGGGTGCAGGCGGACCGACTGCGCCTGGAATACACCGAGGTGCGCGCCCCGGATGCGGGCATCATCAGCGTGCGGTCCGCCGTCGAGGGCGCGCTGGTGCAGGCCGGCGAGGAACTCATGCGCCTGCAGCGCCAGGGCCGCCTGGAGTGGCGGGCCCAGCTGATCGGGGCCGAGCTGGCGCGGGTGGCGCCCGGCCAGGTCGCGCGCGTAGCGCTCGGCGGAGTAGAGGTCGATGGCCGCGTGCGCAGGGTGTCGCCGCAGGTGGACCCGGCCACGCGCACCGGGCTGGTGTATGTCGATCTGCAGGACTCGCCCCAGGCACGGGCCGGCCTGTTCGCCCGCGGCGAGTTCCTGCTGGCGGAACGCGAGGTGCTGACCCTGCCGGAAAGCGCCGTCCTGCTGCGGGACGGGTTCAGCCATGTCTTCCGCCTCGAAGGCGACCGGGTGCGCCAGCAGAAGGTGACGCTGGGCGATCGACGGGATGGGCGCGTGGAGATCCGCGAGGGCCTGGATGCCGATACGCCGGTCGTCGAATCGGGCGTGGGCTTTCTTTCCGATGGCGTGACGGTGCGCCTGGCGACCGCCCGTCCTGCAACTCCTGTACTCGCCGAGGTGCGGCCATGAACATCTCCGCCTGGTCGATCCGCTACCCGGTTCCGGTGATCCTGCTGTTTGCCATGCTGACGGTGGCGGGCCTCATCGCCTTCCGGGGCACCGAGGTCCAGAACTTCCCGGATGTGGACCTGCCCATGGTGCGCGTGGTGGCCAGCCTGCCCGGCACGGCCCCGGCGCAGCTGGAAACCGAGGTGGCCCGCAAACTGGAAAACGCCATGGCCACCATGCAGGGGCTGCGGCACCTGCACACCCTGATCCAGGATGGGGTGGTCACGATCCTGGCCGAGTTCCGTCTGGAGAAGGCGCCCCAGGAAGCCCTGGACGACACCCGCGCCGCCGTGGCCCGGGTGCGTTCCGACCTGCCCGCCGCCCTGCGGGATCCGGAGATCAGCCGGATCGAGTTCAAGAACGACGCGATCCTGACCTACACCATGGCGTCCTCGCGCATGGACGAGGAGGCCCTGTCCTGGTTCGTGGAGGATCAGGTCACCCGGCGCCTGCTCGCGGTTCCGGGTGTCGGCGCGGTCGTCCGGGTGGGCGGGGTGAGCCGGGAAGTGCGCGTGGAGCTGGATCCGCAGCGGCTGCTGGCCCTGCGCCTGAATGCGGCCGATGTCTCGCGCCGGCTGGCCCAGGTGCAGCGCGAGGCTCCGGGCGGGCGTGCCCGGCTGGGCGGCGGCGAGCAGGCGGTGCGCACCGTGGCCACCCTGTCCTCGGCACAGAACCTGGCGGCGCTCGAGATTCCCTTGCCCGATGGGCAGGTCGTGCGCCTGGATCAGGTCGCCACGGTGACCGACACGCTGGCCGAGCGCCGCAGCGGCGCCTTCCTCGACGGTCGGCCGGTGGTCGGCTTCGAGATCTTCCGCGCCACCGGCGCCAGCGACCTGGAGGTGGCCAGGGGTGTGCGCCAGGCCCTCGCGGCGCTGCGCGGGGAGCATCCCGACCTCGAGCTGACCGAGGCGGTCAACGCCATCGACCCGGTGGAGGAGAACTTCCGGGGCAGCCTGTCGCTGCTCATCGAGGGAGCGGTGCTGGCGGTGGTGGTGGTCGGCCTCTTCCTGCGCGACCTTCGCGCCACCCTCATCAGTGCGGTGGCCCTGCCCTTGTCCGTCATTCCCACCTTCCTGTTCATGCAGTGGATGGGGTTCACGCTGAACATCATCACCCTGCTGTCACTGTCGCTGGTGGTGGGCATCCTGGTGGACGATGCCATCGTCGAGATCGAGAACATCGTGCGCCACATGGCCCGGGGCAAGGAGCCCCTCGTGGCGGCGCGCGAGGCGGCGGACGAGATCGGGCTGGCGGTGATTGCCACCACCTTCACCCTGATCGCCGTGTTCCTGCCCACCGCCTTCATGAAGGGCCTGGCCGGCCAGTACTTCGTGCAATTCGGCTGGACCGCATCCATCGCGGTGTTCCTGTCGCTGGTGGTGGCGCGGCTGGTAACGCCGATGATGGCCGCCTACCTGCTGAAGAAGCCGGCCCGGCCGCTGGCCGAGCCCTTCTGGATGGCCAGCTATCTGCGCGCCGCACGCTGGGCGCTCGGGCACCGGTGCGCCACGCTGGCGATCACGGCGCTCTTCGGCGTGGTCAGCGTCATTCCGCTGGCCACCGGCCTCATCAAGGGAGACTTCGTGCCGCCCAGCGACCTTGGCCAGACCCGCATCAGCATCGAGCTGCCGCCGGGCAGCACCTATGCGCAGACGCGGGCTGCCGTCGATGAGGTGACGGCCATCCTGGCGGCGCATCCCCGGGTGCGCCAGGTGTATGCCGCCATCGGGGGCGGCAGCATGGGCGACAGTCCGGCAGGCGCCGCCGCCGAGCCGCGCATGGCCCAGCTGACGGTGACTCTGACGCCGCGCCGGGAGCGTTCGGGCGTGAGCCAGCAGGACATCGAGCGCGAGCTGCGCGCGCAGCTGCAGGCGGTGCCCGGTGTCCGCATCAGGGTGGCGGCGAGCGAGAACTACACGCTGGTGCTCTCCGGCGAGGACAGCGAGCTGCTGGCGCGGCATGCGGCCAGGGTGGAACAGGAGCTGCGGGCGCTGCCGGGCATCGGCCAGGTGACCAGCAGTGCGAGCCTGCAGCGGCCCGAGCTGATCGTGCGCCCGGACAGCGCCCGGGCGGCGGACCTGGGCGTGAGCACCGACGCCATTGCCGAAACCGTGCGGGTGGCGACGCAGGGCGACTATGAGCAGTACCTGGCCAAGCTGAACCTGGGGCAGCGCCAGGTGCCGATCGTCGTGCGGCTGCCCGACGAGGCCATGGGCGAGCTGGAGCTGCTGCGCCAGCTCACGGTGCCGGGCGCGCGCGGGCCGGTGCCCCTGCGGGATGTGGCGGACATCGAGATCGCCAGCGGTCCCGCGCAGATCAACCGGCTCGATCGCCTGCGCAACGTCAACTTCGAGATCGAGCTCGATGGCCGGCCCCTGGGCGATCTGCAGCAGCGCGTCGCTACCCTGCCCAGCCTGTCTCGCCTGCCGCCGGGCCTGGCCCGACACGACATCGGCCAGGCGGAAACCTCCAACGAGCTCGGCCAGAGCTTCCTGCTGGCCATGGGCACCGGCGTGGCCTGCATCTACGTGGTGCTGGTGCTGCTGTTCCACGCCTGGGTGCAGCCGGTGACCATCCTCGGCGCGCTGCTGCTGTCCGTGCCGGGCGCGATCCTGGCGCTGTTCCTCACTGGCACCCATTTCAGCATGCCGGCCATGATCGGGATGGTCATGCTGATGGGCATCACCACCAAGAACTCCATCCTGCTGGTGGAGTACGCCATCATGGCGCAGCGCGATCATGGTCTGCCGCGCCTGGAGGCGCTGCTGGACGCCTGCCGCAAGCGCGCGCGTCCCATCCTGATGACCAGCCTGGCCATGGGCGCCGGCATGCTGCCCATTGCCCTGGGCTTCGGCGCCGACTCGGCTTTCCGGGCGCCGATGGCCATCGTGGTGATGGGTGGCCTGATCACCTCGACCGTCCTGAGCCTGCTGGTGATCCCGGTGCTCTATACGGTGCTGGACGACCTCGTGCGGTGCCTCGTGCCGGCAAGCTGGCGGGGCGCCGGGCGCGGGCTGCCGGCCGGCTAGTCCTCGTCCAGGGTGCGGAACTCCTCGACCAGGAAGTCGAGCAGCGCGCGCACCGAGGGCAACTGGCCCCGTCGCGAGGGATAGACGGCATGCAGGATCTCGCGCGGCGGCTCCCAGCCCGGCAGCACATGGGTCAGCTCGCCGCTGGCCAGCCAGTCGCGCACCATCATGCGCGGCAACTGCACCACGCCCACGCCCAGCAGCGCCGCCTTGCGCAGGGCCGGCATGCTGCGGGTGACCAGGCGCGGGTAGTGGCGAATGGTCGCCTGCGCGCCGTCGGGGCCGAGCAGGTGCCAGCTGTACTCGCTCTGGGGCGAGCCCAGCACCATGCTGGGCAGCTCGGCCAGATCGGTCGGCGCCGCCGGAGGACGGCCGCAGCGCGCCAGCAGCGCGGGGCTGGCCACCAGGCACTGGCCGCGCTCGGCGAGAACGCGCAGCACCAGGTCACTGTCCTCCAGCGGTGGCGTGCGCACGCGGATGGCGATGTCGA
>DATGNS010000216.1:0-7347 GCA_035306625.1 Pseudomonas sp.
CACCGGCTCGTCCGGACCCAGGTCCAGGTACTGGAAACCCAGGTCGATGGTCATGCCGCGCTCGCGTTCCTCGCGGCGGCGATCGCCCGCCTGGCCGGTGAGGGCCTGCAGCAGGCGGGTCTTGCCGTGGTCGATGTGGCCGGCGGTTCCGACGATCACCCCAACGCCTCGCGCAGCAGCGGCCACTGGCCGAGGAAGGCCGGTTCGTCGTCCAGCTGGCGCAGATCGAGCCACAGGGCATCGTCGTCGACGCGTCCCAGCACCGGAATCGGCAGTTCGCGCAGCGCCGCCTCCAGCTGGCGCAGCGCCCGGCCCCTGTGGCGCCGGGCCTGCACGGGCGTCAGGCGCAGGGCGGCGCTGGGCAGACGCGCCACCGGCTGGGCGCCGCTGCCGATCATGCCTAGCGCGTCAACCACCTCCAGTTGCCAGGGCTCCGGCAATCCGGCGGCCAACAATGGTCGCAGGCGTTCGGCCTGGGCGCGAATGTCCGCCTGGCTGCGGGTCAGCAGGCGCAGGGTCGGCAGGCGCTCGGCCAGCCGGTCCGGGTCGCGGTACAGGCGCAGCACGGCTTCCAGCGCCGCCAGGGTCAGCTTGTCCACCCGCAGGGCGCGCTTGAGCGGGTTCTTCTTCAGGCGCTGGATCAGCTCACGCTTGCCAACGATCAGACCGGCCTGCGGGCCGCCCAGCAGCTTGTCGCCGCTGAAGGTCACCAGCCCGGCACCCTCGGCCAGCGCCTCGCGCACCGTGGGCTCCCGGGGCAGGCCCCAGCGCGACAGATCCACCAGGCTACCGCTGCCCAGGTCCTCCAGCAGCGGCAGGCCGTGAGCGGCGGCGATCCTTGCCAGTTGCCGGGTCGGCACGCTGGCGGTGAAACCCTGCACGCTGTAGTTGCTGGTGTGCACGCGCATCAGCAGGGCGGTGCGCGGGCCGATGGCGGCTTCGTAGTCTTTCGCATGGGTACGGTTGGTGGTGCCGACCTCGACCAGCCGCACCCCGGCGCGGGCCATGATGTCGGGCATGCGGAAGGCACCGCCGATCTCGATCAGTTCGCCCCGCGACAGCACGCCCTCGCGCCGCGAGCCCAGGCTGTTCAGCGCCAGCAGCACGGCGGCGGCGTTGTTGTTGACCACGGTGACCGCCTCGGCGCCGGTCAGCTCGCAGAGCAGTTCCTCCACCAGCGCATCCCGGTCGCCGCGCCGGCCGCTGGCCAGATCGAATTCCAGGTTGGCCGGATGGGCGGCCGCCAGGCCGACCGCCTCGATGGCCTCCTCCGGCAGCAGGGCGCGGCCCAGATTGGTGTGCAGCACCGTGCCGGTGAGGTTGAACACCCGGCGCAGTCGGCTGCGTTCCCGGCTGGCCAGCCGCTCGCCGACGCGCCCCGCCAGCACGGCGGCATCCAGCTCGACAGGGGATAACCGACCCTGCAGCGCCGGCTGGCGCAGCTCGTCCAGCAGCTCGCGCAGGCTCTGCAGGAGCTCGGCGCGGCCATGCCGCTCGTGCAGGGGCGCCATGGCTGGCGCCTGCAGCAGCTGCTCCACGGAGGGCAGGCGCACCGCCTCGTTCATGCCTCGCCTCCCGGCGCCAGCAGCAGGTTCGGCGCCATCCGGTGATAGCCCTGGTCGTTCAGCAGCAGGTCCAGATCCAGGGTGGCCAGGTCGGCGGACAGGCACTCGCCGTCCGAGCGCCGCTCCAGATACAGCAGCTTGAGATAGCCGTGGCAGTCGGGGCAGGCCTCGGCCTGCATGTCGCCCAGGGTGCCCTCGCGGCGCACGTACTCCAGCTCCCGGGTGGACAGGCAGCGGCTGCACTTCAGGCGCACGAAGTGCCATTCCGCCGCGCACAGGGAGCACACCAGGTAGCGCAGGCCGTTGAGCTTGCCGCGATACTGGATCACCCCCGCCATGGGTGGCGCGCCGCAGCACGGGCAATGGGTCAGCTCGCCCGGCTCGGGCAGACCTTCCAGGCGCGTGCGCAGGCCGAACAGCCAGTGGCTCCAGGCCACCTGCAGGCCCGCGCCCAGAAAGGGCACCAGCTCGGCGGGAACCCCTTCGTACTGGCCGGCCAGCAGGGCCACGGCCCAGGCGCGGCGCTGCGGCTCGTCGGCGCGGTGCAGGCGCGCCAGTGCCGCGCGCACCAGGGGATTGTCGGCCGTGTAGAACTGGTCCAGCCAGGCATCCAGGAACGCCTGCCAGCCATTCTCGCGCACCAGGGTGTCGGCGGACAGCGGTGGCAGGCCGTGGGCCAGGGACTCCCGGATGCGCCGTTCGCTGAGCTCCGGCACGGTGGGGGGCTGGTCGAGCACCTGCTGCTGGGCACGGCACACGCCGGCCAGCAGGCGCAGGTAGTCACCCAGCGGATGGTCGTTGGCCAGCGCGTCGAACTGACTGGCACGCAGCGCGAAGAGATTGTGCGGCGGCAGATGAATGAACGGCGGCCGCTCGGCCGCCGCCTCGATCTGTCCCGGCTCGAGAAGTTTCCCTGTCACACCACTGTCCTTTTCCGGAGTTGGCCCGTTCAGCCTAGCCGCGGGGCGGCCGCTGCGCGGTGCGGGTCGTCGGCCGGTCCTCGCCGACCAGTTGCTGGTACCAGAGGTAATGATGCTTGCGCGCCCAGGCGCGGCTGACGGTGCCGAACAGCATGGCGTCCATCGAGCCCTTCACCCAGAGGCCGGCATACACGTGCACGATGATGCTCATCACCAGCAGCCAGCCGGCGAACGCATGGATCAGGCTGGCCCAGCGCAGGCTGGTGAGGTCGAACAGATGGCTGAACCAGGCGCGCCAGATGACCAGGCCGCTGAGCAACAGCACCAGCATCAGCACGATCAGCACCCAGAACAGCATCTTCTGCCCGGCGTTGTAGCGGCCCACTTCCGGCAGCCGCTCCTCGCGGTTGGCCACCACGTCGTTCATCTGTCGCAACCACTGCCAGTCGCGGCGCTGCATGCCGTTGTGGCGGGCGAAGCGGATCACCAGGAACAGGAAGAACACGAACATCGCCACCCCGAACCAGGGGTGCAGGATGCGCGTCCAGGTACCGCCGCCGAACAGGCCGGAGAGACCGAACAGCCAGGGGTGGAACAGCGCCAGCCCGGACAGGCCGGCGGCCAGGAACAGCAGGGCCACCAGCCAGTGGTTGATGCGCTGGCCGGCGGTGTAGCGCACGAGGGGTCTGCGGGTCATGTCGGGGTTCCTCCGCTTCGCGGGTCGCGCGGGTCGACCTGGTGCACACCGGGCTCCACCTGATGCACCACGGGCTCGCCCGTGGGCGGCGGCGGATCACCGGCTTCGGGCTCGTAGTCCTCCTCGACGCGGTTCGGGCCGATGCCCACGTAGTGGAAGAAACCGCCCAGCACCGCCGCGCCCATGGCCAGCAGCGCCAGCGGCTTGGTGATGCCTTTCCACAGGCTGACCATCGGGCTGATCGTCGGATCCTCCGGCAGGCCGCTGTACAGCTGCGGCTGGTCGGCGTGGTGCAGCACATACATCACGTGGGTGCCACCCACCCCTGGCGGGTCGTACAGCCCGGCATTCGGGAAGCCGCGCTCGTTGAGGTCGGCGATGCGATCGGCCGCATGCTTCTTCATGTCGTCCTTGCTGCCGAAGACGATGGCGCCGGTCGGACAGGTCTTCACGCAGGCCGGCTCCAGCCCCACCGACACCCGGTCCGAGCACAGGGTGCACTTGTAGGCCTTCCTGTCCTTGGCGGAAAGCCGCGGGATGTTGAACGGGCAACCGGTGATGCAGTAGCCGCAGCCGATGCAGTTGTCCTGGTTGAAGTCGACGATGCCGTTGGCGTACTGCACGATGGCGCCGGGGCTCGGGCAGGCCTTCAGGCAGCCCGGCTCGGCGCAGTGCATGCAGCCGTCCTTGCGGATCAGCCATTCGAGGTTGCCCGAATCCGCGTTCTCGTACTCGGCAAAGCGCATCAGGGTCCAGGACTCGGCCGTCAGGTCCATGGGGTTGTCGTAGACGCCGTGGGTCTCGCCCACCTCGTCGCGGATGTCGTTCCACTCCGAACACGCCACCTGGCACGCCTTGCAGCCGATGCACTTGGAGGTGTCGATCAGCTTGGCCACCTCGGCCGTGTCACGCACCGACGGCGGCTGGGTGGTGGTGGCGGAGCGGGCAATCAGGTCCTGGGTAGCCATGTCATGCCTTCTCCACGTTGACCAGGAAGGATTTGAACTCCGGCGTCTGGGTGTTTCCGTCACCCACGAACGGCGTCAGCGTGTTGGTGATGTAGCCGTTCTTCGCCAGCCCCGAGTAGCCTCAGTGCAGCGGGATGCCCACCTGGTGCACCGTGCGCCCGTCCACCGTGAGCGGCCGCAGGCGCTTGGTGACCACCGCCACCGCCTTGATGTAGCCGCGGTTGGACGACACCTTGACCCGGTCGCCGGCGGCGATGCCCAGTTCGCCGGCCAGCGCCTCGCCGATTTCCACGAACTGCTCCGGCTGGGTGATGGCGTTCAGCCGGCAATGCTTGGTCCAGAAGTGGAAGTGCTCGGTGAGCCGGTAGGTGGTGGCCGCGTAGGGGAAGTCCTCGGCGGTGCCGAACAGCTCCATGTCGTTGCGGAACACCCGCGCCGCCGGGTTGCTGCGCGCCAGCGGGTTGTCCGGGTGCAGCGGGTTGCGGCCGATGGGCGTTTCGAACGGCTCGTAATGCTCGGGGAAGGGACCGTCGGCCATCATGTCCACGGCGAAGAAGCGCGCCACCCCCTCCGGCGTCATGATGAAGGGGCTCATACCCTCTTCCGGCGGCGAATCCAGCTTGAAGTCCGGCACGTCGGTGCCGGCCCAGCGGGTGCCGTTCCACCACACCAGGCGCTTCTTCACCGGGTCCCAGGGCTGGCCGTCCGGGCGGGCCGAGGCACGGTTGTAGAGGATCCGCCGGTTGGCCGGCCAGGACCAGGCCCAGCCGAGGGTCTGGCCCATGCCGAACGGGTCGGCGTTGTCGCGGCGTGCCATCAGGTTGCCCTGCTGGCTCCAGGCGCCGCAGTAGATCCAGCAGCCGGACGCGGTCGAACCGTCGGCGCGCAGCTGACCGAAGCCGGCCAGTTGTTCGCCGGCGCGCACTTCCACCGCCCCGTTGGCGTCCACCAGGTTGGTCAGCGCCTTGCCGCTGTACTCCATGGCGATCTCTTCCGCGCTGGGCTCGTCGGGCCGCGCGTAGTTCCAGTTGAGGCCGACGATCGGGTCGGGAAACACGCCGCCCTCGCGCAGGTACAGCTCGCGCAGGCGGTGGAACAGCCCGGCCATGATGGCCACGTCGGTGCGCGCCTGGCCCGGCGGTTCGCCGGCCTTCCAGTGCCACTGCAGCCAGCGCCCGCTGTTGACCAGCGCGCCGTTCTCCTCGGCGAAGCAGGTGGTGGGCAGGCGGAACACGGTCGTCTGGATGGCCGCCGTGTCGACGTCGTTGTACTCCCCGGCGTTGCGCCAGAAGTCGGCCGTCTCGGTCTGCAGCGGGTCCATGATCACCAGGTATTTCAGCCGCGCCAGCGCCGCGGTGATCTTGGCCTTGTTGGGGAAGGAGCCGATGGGGTTGAAACCCTGGCAGAAATAGCCGTTGACCTGCCCCTGGTACATCATGTCGAACACCTTGAGCACGTCGTAGCCGGGAATGTCCAGCTTGGGCAGCCAGTGGTAGGCCCAGTCGTTCTCCGGCGTGGCGTTGTCGCCGAACCAGGCCTTCATCAGGCTGACGTGGAAGCGCTCGTAGTACTGCCAGTAGGACATCTGGTTGGGCCGCAGCGGTCGCGGCGCGCGCCGATCGATGTAGGCGCGGTAGTCCTGCTCGTTGTCCCGCGGCAGGGTCAGGTAGCCGGGCAGCAGGTTGGAGAGCAGGCCCAGGTCGGTGAGGCCCTGGATGTTGGAGTGGCCGCGCAGGGCGTTCATGCCGCCGCCGGGCATGCCGATGTTCCCCAGCAGCAGCTGCACCATGGCGCCGCAGCGGATCATCTGCGAACCCACCGAGTGCTGGGTCCAGCCCAGGGCATACATGATGGTCATGACCTTGTCGGGCCGGGAGGTTTCCGAGATGGCCTCCCACACCTTGAGCAGGGTGTCCTGCGGTGTGCCGCAGATGCTGCTGACCAGCTCCGGCGTGTAGCGGCTGTAGTGGGCGCGCAGCAACTGGTAGACGCAGCGCGGATGCGACAGCGTCGGGTCGGTCAGGGCGTAGCCGTCCGGGCCGATCTCGTAGTTCCAGGCCGTCTTGTCCACATAGCCGCGCTGCTCGGCGTCGTAGCCGCTGAACAGGCCGTCCTCGAAGCTGTAGCCCTCGCGCACGATCAGCGGCAGGTCCGTGTAGTTGCGCACGTACTCGTGCTGGATGCGGTCGTTCTCCAGCAGGTAGTTGATCAGCCCGCCCAGGAAGGCGATGTCCGTCCCGGTGCGGATCGGCGCATACAGGTCGGCCACCGAGGCCGACCGGTTGAAGCGCGGATCGACCACGATCAGCCGGGCCTTGTTGTGGGCCTTGGCTTCGGTCACCCACTTGAATCCGCACGGGTGCGCTTCGGCGGCATTGCCACCCATGATCAGGATCAGGTCGGCGTTCTGGATGTCGCACCAGTGATTCGTCATGGCTCCGCGGCCAAACGTCGGGGCAAGACCTGCCACCGTCGGGCCGTGTCAGACACGCGCCTGGTTGTCGAACCCCAGCATGCCGAGGGCACGCACCACCTTGTGGGTGATGTAGCCGGATTCGTTGGACGAGGCGGAGGCGGCCAGGAAGCCGGTGCTCAGCCAGCGGTTAACCGTCTGCCCCTGCTCGTTGCGCTCGATGAAGTTGGCGTCGCGGTCGTCCTTCATCAGGCGCGTGATGCGATCCAGCGCCTCATCCCAGCTGATCGGCGTCCACTTGTCGCTGCCGGGCTCGCGCACTTCCGGCTGGGTCAGGCGGTGCGGGCTGTGGACGAAGTCCAGCAGGCCGGCGCCCTTCGGGCACAGGGTGCCGCGGTTGACCGGGTGATCGGAGTCGCCCTCGATGTGGATGATTTCCTGGCTGACGTTCTTGCCGCCGCTGCCCTGGCTGTACAGGATCAGCCCACAGCCCACCGAGCAGTACGGGCAGGTGTTGCGGGTTTCCCGGGTACGGGCGAGTTTGAAGTGGCGGATCGATTCGGCGTAGGCGGGTGGCGGAGCCATGCCCAGCGCCGCCAGGCTGGAAGCTCCAAGGCCGACACCGCAGACCTTGAAGAACTGCCGACGGTTCATGTCCATCACGCATCTCCTGCTCAGGCTTGCCGGTGCCCGCGATCGTGCCGGTGCCGCAGGCTGTGCCGGCAGGCGCGGCGCTTGGCGGCCGTCGCCTTGGTTAAACAGTAGCCAATGCCCACGGGTTCGC
>DATGNS010000217.1:0-25178 GCA_035306625.1 Pseudomonas sp.
TTTAATGCTTTTGAAGCCATACTTCCATGGCACCACCAGACGCAGAGGCGCACCGTTCTGGTTAGGCAACACGCGGCCATACATCCCGACTGCCAGGATCGTTAATGGATGCATGGCCTCATCCATCCGCAGCCCCTCCACATAGGGCCAGTCGATCACCGAGAACCGCGACCGGGTACCGGGCATTTCCGCCGGCCTATGGAGCGTTTCGAAACGCACGTAGCGGGCATCACCCAACGGCTCGACCCGCCGGATGAGGTCTGCCAGTGGAAACCCCAGCCAGGGAATCACCATCGACCAGGCTTCTACACAACGAAGCCGGTAGATCCGCTCCTGCAATCGGCTCTGCGCGCAAATCTGCTCCAGATCGTAGACACCCGGCTTGGCCACCAGGCCATCGATACGAACCGACCAGGGTTCGGTTTGCATCGCCGAGGCATGGCGCGCCGGGTCGGTCTTGCCCGCGCCGAACTCATAGAAGTTGTTGTATTGACTGGCCACCTTGAAGGGCGCAACCGGCTCGGCCGAGGACGGCGCCCATTGCACATCGGCCAGTCGCCGCTGCAGCCAGGGCGGCGCAATGGCCGGTTCCACATCGGGGTATTGCGCCCAGCCCGTTCCGGGCAGGGCACTGCTGGCGACGCCCAGCAGCGCGCCCTGCATCAGACGACGGCGGGACAGGTAGACGGGCTCGGGAGTGACTTCGTGTTCGCGGCAGACGCTCGAAGGAGGGAGCTTGATCAACATACGACATACCTCACTCAACGGGCGCATGATGCACCCGCGAGTGAGACAGGAACAGGCCTTACTCGTCGCCGGCGCGCACCTGGCGACGACGCAGCTGCAGCACGAACTGCACCGGACCGGAAACGGCGTAGGCCAGGAAAATCAGCAGCAGCACCCGCGGCGGATCACTGAAGACCACGGCGAACACCAGCACCACAACGAGGATGGCCACGAACGGCACGCGCCCCTTCAGATCCAGGTCCTTGAAGCTGTAGTACTTGATGTTGCTGACCATCAGCACACCGGCCATGGCCACCAGCAGGGCAAACAACATCACCGTGGCAACCGACATGTCCTCGCCGACCACGCCGAAGTCCCGGAAGGCCCAGACCGTACCGGCCACCACGCCGGCCGCCGCTGGGCTGGCCAGGCCGACGAACCACTTCTTGTCCACCTTGCCGATCTGGGTGTTGAAGCGCGCAAGACGCAGGGCCGCGCATGCTGCGTAGATGAAGGCGACGGTCAGGCCGACGTTGCCCAGCTCGGACAGCGCCCACTGATAGGCCAGCAGGCCCGGCGCCAGGCCGAAGGCCACCATGTCCGACAGCGAGTCGTACTCGGCGCCGAAGGCGCTCTGGGTATTGGTCAGGCGCGCCACGCGACCATCCAGTCCATCCAGCAGCATGGCGACGAAGACGGCGATCGCCGCCACCTCGAACTTGCCATTCATGGCACTGACGATGGCGAAGAAGCCGGCGAACAGGTTGGCGGTGGTGAACAGGTTGGGCAGCAGGTAGACGCCCCGATGACGCACCTTGCGCCCTTCGGCATCCTGACCCTCTTCGACATGCTCGTCGATCGGCAGCAGGCTTTCTACGGCGGAGTCCTTGTTCGGCTCCTCGGGACTTTCGCTCATGGACGATTTCCTTGAAACGGACGGAGAAGACTATCCAGTGTACCCGGATGGTTCTGACCGGGCTTTTTATACCAGATGGAGGCCTGGGGAAACGAAAAAACGCGGCCCGAGGCCGCGTTTTTCCCATCCGCGCAAGCGCTTAGTTCTTGCTCTTGTCGACGATCTTGTTGGCCGCGATCCACGGCATCATGGCGCGCAGCTTCTCGCCGACCACCTCGATCTGGTGAG
This sequence comes from Pseudomonas sp., assembly GCA_035306625.1. Classification (GTDB taxonomy): domain Bacteria; phylum Pseudomonadota; class Gammaproteobacteria; order Pseudomonadales; family Pseudomonadaceae; genus Serpens. Next base: position 1,871 of record DATGNS010000217.1, read on the forward strand.
CGGCGTTGTTGCGACGGTAGGCGGTCATCGACGGGTAGTTGGCCGCGCCTTCGGTGATGAACATCTTGGCGTACTCACCGTTCTGGATGCGCTTCAGTGCGTTGCGCATGGCGGCACGGGACTGCTCGTTGATCACTTCCGGACCGGTGACGTACTCACCGTACTCGGCGTTGTTGGAGATCGAGTAGTTCATGTTGGCGATGCCGCCTTCGAACATCAGGTCAACGATCAGCTTGAGCTCGTGCAGGCATTCGAAGTAGGCCATTTCCGGCGCGTAACCAGCTTCGACCAGGGTTTCGAAACCAGCCTTGACCAGCTCGACGCAACCACCGCACAGCACGGCCTGTTCACCGAACAGGTCGGTTTCGGTCTCGTCCTTGAAGGTGGTCTCGATGATGCCGGTACGACCGCCGCCCACGCCGCAGGCGTAGGACAGGGCAACGTTCTTGGCATTGCCGGAGGCGTCCTGGTAGACGGCGATCAGGTCGGGAATGCCGCCGCCCTTGACGAACTCGGAGCGCACGGTGTGGCCCGGGGCCTTCGGCGCGATCATGATCACGTCCAGGTCAGCGCGGGGCACCACCTGGTTGTAGTGGATGGAGAAACCATGGGCGAAGGCCAGGGTGGCGCCCTTCTTCAGGTTCGGCTCCAGCTCCTCGCGGTACAGCTTGCCTTGGAACTCGTCCGGGGTCAGCACCATGACCAGGTCGGCCTGGGCGACCGCGGTGGCCACGTCGGCGACCTTCAGACCGTGGTTCTGGGCCTTGGCAATGGAGGAGGAACCGGCACGCAGACCGACAGTGACATCCACACCGGAGTCCTTCAGGTTGCAGGCATGCGCGTGGCCCTGCGAACCGTAACCGATGATGGCGACCTTCTTGCCCTGAATGATGGAAAGGTCGCAGTCTTTGTCGTAATAAACTTTCATGAAATATCCTCGGGTATCTGGCCCGTCCGGGCCATATCAGTAAAACGTCAGATGCTCAGCACCTTGTCACCGCGGGCAATCCCGGTGACGCCGCTGCGCACGGTTTCCAGGATCGAGGCGGTGCCGATGGCCTGGATGAAGCTGTCCAGCTTGTCGCTGGTGCCTGCCAGCTGGATGGTGTAGACGCTGGGCGTCACGTCGACGATCTGCCCACGGAAGATGTCGGTGGTGCGCTTGACCTCGGCGCGCTGGGCGCCGGTGGCCTTGACCTTGACCAGCATCAGCTCGCGCTCGATGTGGGCACTTTCCGAAAGGTCCACCAGCTTGACCACTTCGATCAGCTTGTTGAGGTTCTTGGTGATCTGCTCGATCACTTCCTCATGACCGATGGTGGTCAGGGTCAGACGCGACAGGGTCGGGTCCTCGGTGGGTGCCACGGTCAGGCTTTCGATGTTGTAGTTGCGCTGCGAGAACAGGCCGACCACGCGGGACAGGGCACCGGGTTCGTTTTCCAGCAGCAGGGAAATGATGTGTCGCATGCTCAGGTCCGCTCCGTCTTGCTCAGCCACATGTCGCGCATCGCGCCATCCCGGATCTGCATCGGGTACACGTGCTCGCTGGTATCCACCGCGATGTCCAGGAACACCAGGCGGTCCTTGAGGGCGAAGGCCTCTTCCATCTTCGGCTTGAGGTCCTTCAGCTCGGTGATGCGCATACCGACGTGCCCATAGGCTTCGGCCAGTTTGACGAAGTCGGGCAGCGACTCCATGTAGGAATGCGAGTAGCGGCTGTTGTACTGCATGTCCTGCCACTGGCGCACCATGCCCAGCGCGCCGTTGTTGAGGTTGACGATCTTCACCGGCAGGTCGTACTGCAGGCAGGTGGACAGCTCCTGGATGTTCATCTGGATACTGCCTTCACCGGTGACACAGGCCACATCCACATCCGGGAAGTTCAGCTTGGCGCCCATGGCGGCCGGCAGACCGAAGCCCATGGTGCCCAGGCCACCGGAGTTGAGCCAGCGATTGGGCTTGTCGAAGCGGTAGTACTGGGCCGCGAACATCTGGTGCTGACCCACGTCGGAGGACACGAAGGCATCACCCTTGGTGACCTCGTACAGGGTCTCGATGACCTTCTGCGGCTTGATGATGGTGCCGTCGCCCTCGTTGTAGGGGAACAGTCGGCCACTGCCACGCCACTCGTCGATCTGCTTCCACCAGCTGGCCACGGCCTCCTTGTTGGGGGTCTGGCCGATTTCCTTGAGCACCGCGATCATCTCGGTCAGCACGCTGTCCACCGGACCGACGATCGGAATGTCGGCCTTGATGGTCTTGGAGATGGACGCCGGGTCGATGTCGATGTGGATGATCTTGGCGTTCGGGCAGAACTTGGCCGGGCCGTTGACCACGCGGTCATCGAAACGGGCGCCGACGGCCAGGATCACGTCGGCATGGTGCATGGTCACGTTGGCGGTGTAACTGCCGTGCATGCCCAGCATGCCGATGAACTGGCGATCACTGCCCGGATAGCCGCCCAGACCCATCAGGGTGTTGGTAACCGGCAGGTTGAGCATGCGTGCCAGCTCGGTGAGCTGGGCGGAGGCGTTGCCCAGGATCACGCCACCGCCCGAGTACAGCACCGGACGCTTGGCCGACAGCAGCATCTCCGCCGCCTTGCGGATCTGTCCGGAATGACCGCGCACCGCCGGGCTGTAGGAGCGCAGCTTGGCCTTCTTCGGGTAGACGTATTCGTACTTTTCACCCGGAGTGCCCATGTCCTTGGGAATGTCCACCACCACCGGACCGGGACGGCCGGATTCGGCGATGTAGAACGCCTTTTTCAGGGTCTCGGGGATTTCCGACGGATGCTTGATGATGAAGCTGTGCTTCACGATCGGCCGGGAGATGCCGACCATGTCGGTTTCCTGGAACGCGTCGGTGCCCACCATGGTGCTGGGCACCTGGCCGGAGATCACCACCATCGGAATGGAATCCATGTAGGCGGTGGCGATGCCGGTGATGGCATTGGTCGCACCGGGGCCGGAGGTCACCATCACCACGCCGGCCTTGCCGGTGGCGCGGGCGTAACCGTCAGCCATGTGAGTTGCAGCCTGTTCGTGGCGGACCAGGATATGGGTGATTTCCTTTTCCTTGAACAGCGCATCATAGATGTGCAGCAGGGCACCACCCGGGTACCCGTAAACATATTTCACGCCTTCGTCGCGCAGGAAGCGGACGACCATTTCAGCGCCGGATAGAAGCTCCACGTTTTTCCCCTCTAGAACGCCAGAATGCCGCCTGGGGCCAGGCAGCCTGTTTTGGTCTAGTCCTCGGCAGAGCACTTGCGGCGGTTGGCCGCGGTTCAAAGCCGCTCTGCGGAACAAGTACTGGGAGCAAACCAGGTGTGTTGCGGATGGCTCCCACCCAGCGCGAGGTAACGCGTTGCGGGTGTTACAGATTCGGCACGGGTAGGCGCCTTGAGTCGCGAGCGCCGCGGCCGGTGTGGCCACGAAAGATGCGATCGCCGAATTGTTCGGATTAGGCGACGGCAAGTCAAGTCACTCGTGCCGCCTCCGGCCGGTCCCAACTGTGAAACCCGGCCGGCAGATGACGGGACCTTCTGGTATCCCTGGGACCGACTGGAACTCTCTCCCGCGGAGACATGCGAGCCTTGATACTGGTCACCTGCCTGCTCGGCGGCGCAAGCGCCCAGGCGGGCAACATCTACAGCTGGACGGACGAACGGGGCGTGCGTCAGTTCAGCGACCGCCCGGTGCCCGGCGCCGATGCGCACAAGGTGAGGCCGGCGCCCTCGCCGGGGCCGAGCCTGACCCGCCCGCAAAATGCCGCACAGCGCGCCGCCGCCGACCAGCGCCGCTTCGAGGAGCTGCTGCGGCGCGACGCCCTTCTGCAGGAACGGGCACGGCGACAGCGCTGCAAGACGCTAGAGGAGCAGCTGGAGCTGCTCGAACAGCAGCCACGCCTGCGCATCGGGGCGCGGCCGCTCGATGAGGCGGAACGTCAGGAACTCATCGGGGCGACCCGGGAGCGCTGGCGACTCAGTTGCCTTCGCTGATCAGCCGGTCGAAGGTGCCCAGCGCCGCGAGCAGCGGCCCCACCCTGGCCAATTGCTCGGCGTACATCACCTCGGCGATTTCCCGAATGCCCGAAGCCGCCGGCAGGGGCTGGCCCGTTTCCACCAGCGCCTGCATGCGCGGCAGGAATACCCACTGCAGCCACTGATGCAGGTGCAGGGTGTCCACGCAGAAGGGCTGTTCGCTGGCCAGCGCCCGGGCGCTGGGCGGCTCCGCCTCCCACCAGCCCAGCAGCCGCAGCTCACGCTCGATCAGCAGCAGCTGGTCCGCCACCGCCGGCAATCGCTTGTCCATCATCAGCTGGCCACCCTTGCCCGCTGCCGGGCCTGGGCCGCGCCGGCCGGATCACCCTGTTGTTCACGGGCCTTGGCGATCAGTTCCCAGAGGCTGGCCTGCAGGGCCGGGCGGCCCGTCGCATAACTGAGGGCGCGTCGGGCCAGTTGTTCCGCCTGGGCCGGATCGCCCTGGGCCAGGCGCAGGTCCGCCAGCCGGTACAGCACCTGCGGTTCACGGGGCGCAATGCGCTGGGCGCGTTCCAGACTCGACGCGGCGCCATTCAGATCACCGCTGTTCTGCATCTGCCGGGCGGAGGTCAGCAAGGCCAGCACCGGTCCATCCAGCGCCTCGTCGGGGGCCAGCACCCCACCCTGGGGGATGCCGGTCGGCGCCTGGGCCGGCGGTGCCGTGATCAGGGGCGCCGTCCCGCCGAGCGGACGATCCGGAGCCGGACTGGCGATGGCGCCCGGCCCGGTCTGCAGGGGGGTATCCGGATACTCGGGCACCATGACCAGCACCTCGGCATCCGGCTCGGGCGCCCGCGGCGCCGCGGGCGCGGCACCGTTGGCGCGGCCCAGGGGCTCGGCCCCCATCCACTCCTGTTCCTGGTAAATGGAAGCCCCGTTGTCGTGCACCGGCACCGCTCCCCGAGGATTGCTTGCGCACCCGCTCAGCAGCAGCACGAAGGCACAGCCCCCGGCGACAAGCCATCTGTTCACGTCACACCTCCACATCAATTCAGCCAGCCGCGCACCCAGTCCATCACCGACTCGGCCGGCGGTATGCCGCAGGAGGCGCCCGGCAGCGGCTCGCTGCCGCGGATGTAGGGCATCTGCACCGCGTCGGGACAGTGTTCGGCAGACCCTTCGCCCGTATAGGCGTTCACCCAGGCGAGCACCACGTTGTCCGGCACCGGCGTGTCCAGGGGCATGGGGTCGGCCTTGGCCATGAACCGCGCCCAGGCCTGCATGCCGCCGCTCGCCCCGGTCAGCGGAGTGGTGCCGTTGTCATCCCGGCCCATCCAGACCACCGCCAGCAGGTCCTGGCTGAAGCCGGCGAACCAGCTGTCGCGGGAATCGTTGCTGGTGCCGGTCTTGCCCGCCACCGTCAGGGAAGCCGGCAGCTGGTTGTATACCGAGCGGCCGGTGCCTTCGCGCATGGCCCGCTGCATGGCGTTCTGCACCAGATAGATGGCGCCGGGATCGAAGCGTTGCTGGATCTCGAAAGGATAGCGCTTGAGGGGCTCGCCGCTGCCGTCCAGCACACTGCGGATGGCCCGCAGCGGGGTGTTGAAACCGCCGTTGGCCAGCGTCTGGTACATGCCAGCCACTTCCATCGGCGTCAGGCCGCCGGCGCCCAGCAGCATGGAGGGATAGGCCGGCCACTGGCGCGACACGCCGAGCCGCTGCAGGGTGCGCAGCACGTTTTCCACGCCCAGGTCCAGCCCCAGACGGGCGGTGGACAGGTTGTAGGAATTGGCCAGCCCCTGGAACAGGTAGATGGTTCCATGCGCCTTGCGATCGTAGTTCTGCGGCTGCCAGACCTGGCCGTCGCGGGCGGTCACCGAGAACGGCTCATCCTCGATCAGCGAGGTCAGGGTGTACTGGCTGGGCCGCTCCAGGGCGGCCAGATAGACGGCCGGCTTGACCAGCGAACCGATCGGCCGCACGGCATCCAGAGCCCGGTTGTAGCCGGCGAAACGCGGCTGCCGACCACCGATCAGCGCCTGCAGCTCGCCGGTTTCCGGGTTGGCCACCACCATGGCCGCCTCGATCTCGTCCACGCCCTTGCGGTTGCCGAGGCGCTGCAGGGTTTCCGCCAGGGCCTCCTCGGCCTTGAGCTGCAGCAGCGGATCGAAACTGGTAAAGATGCGCAGCCCTTCCTCGGTGAGGTCCTGTTCCTGGTAGTCCTCGCGCAGCTGACGCTTGACCAGGTCGAGGAACGCGGGGAAGGACGTATCGGCCAGGCGCCCGCGCGGCGTGACGCCCAGCGGCAGCTGCTTGGCCTGGCTGGCCTGGGCGGCGTCCAGGCTGCCCTGCTCGACCATCAGATCGAGCACCAGGTTGCGTCGAGCCAGGGCGCGTTCGGGCTGGCGGCGCGGGTTGTAATAGGTGGGCCCCTTGACCATGCCGACCAGCAGGGCAACCTGATGGGCCCTGAGCTCGCTCAGGGGCTGACCGAAGTAGTACTGGCTGGCCAGGCCGAAACCATGGATGGCACGCTGCCCGTCCTGTCCCAGGAACACCTCGTTGAGATAGCCCTCGAGGATCTCCCACTTGTCGTAGTGCAGCTCCAGCAGCACGGCCATCACGGCCTCCACCGCCTTGCGGCTGATGGTGCGCTCGTTGGTCAGGAAGAAGTTCTTCACCAGCTGCTGGGTCAGGGTGCTGCCACCCTGGCGCAGGCCACCGGCACTGACATTGACCCACAGGGCCCGGGCGATCGACTTGGGAGAGACACCGAAGTGGTGGAAATACTCGCGGTCCTCGACCGCCACCAGCGCATCGACCAGCAGGGGCGGCACCTCGTCGATCTTGATAAGGATGCGGTCTTCCTGATGGGCGGGGTAGATGCCGCCGATCAGCAGGGGCTCGAGGCGCACCACCGCCAGATCGCCACCGCCGGGCCGGCTCAGACCCGACACCCGATCGCCGGCGAAACGCACGCGGATATGCTGGGACGACTCGGCTCCTTCATAGAACTGGAAGCCGCGTGTCTGCACCTCCACGGTTGAGCCGGACACTGCATAGAGACCCGGCCCGTCCACCTGGTCGCTGCGCCGGTAGCCAAGCGCCTCGAGCTCGCGCAGGAAATCCTTCTGGGTGAGCTTGAGACCGGCGAACACTTCCAGCGGCCGGGCGTAGACCTTGGCGGGCACCGTCCAGCGCTTGCCGGAGAATTTCTCCTGCACGACGGCATCGAGGTAGACGGTCAGGCCGGCGAGGATCACCAGGCCGACCAGACCGAGCTTGACCACCCAGCCGAGCCACCGACGTCGGGGCCTGACCGGCTTTTTCTTGCGCGAAACGGAATTGGGGGAATGCTTCATGGCGGCGGATTATACGCACTTTATCCACAAGACGTGGGGCGTCCTGTGGGTAAGTCTTGGCAAAAACGGAACACGAGCCGACGGATCGCAATGATCGAGCTCAGACGTGGAAAAAGGTCGTAGAGTTTCCCGCAGGCCGGCGTTCCCGCCATAATGCCGGCTTTTCCTGACGAAACGTAAGGATCGACCCGTGAGCCAAGCCCTGATCGCCGCCTTGCAGAATCCGGCCCTCTACCCCCACCCCGTGGAGGGTTTTCAGGTCATTGAAACCCACATTTCCTGGGTCCTGCTCACTGGCCCCTACGCCTACAAGATCAAGAAGCCGGTGAACTTCGGCTTCCTCGACTTTACCGAACTGGCCAGCCGCAAGCACTTCTGCGAGGAGGAGCTGCGCCTCAACCAGCGCCTTGCCCCGTCGCTGTATCGTCAGGTCGTACCCATCTGCGGCAGCCTGGAGGCGCCCCGCTTCGGCGAGGACGCGCCGATCATCGAATATGCCCTGCAGATGCGCCAGTTCCCGCAGAGCCAGCTGCTGGCCGAACTGCAGGCCCGCGGCGAGCTGCACAGCGAACACATCGATGCCCTGGCCGAGCTGATCGCCAATTTCCACCTGCAGGCGCCGCGCGTGCCCATGGAGCACCCGCTGGGCACCCCCGAGGCGGTCATGGGCCCGGTGCAGCAGAACTTCGACCAGATCCGCCCGCTGCTCACCGACGCCGCCGACCTGGCGCAACTGGATACCCTGGAGCACTGGGCGCAGAGCACCTACCAGCGCCTGTATCCGCTGCTGAGCGAGCGCAAGGCCGACGGCCACATCCGCGAATGCCATGGCGATATCCACCTGGGCAACGTCACCCTGCTGGACGGCCAGGTGGCACTGTTCGACTGCATCGAGTTCAACGAGCCGTTCCGCCTGACCGACATCGTCGCCGATTCGGCCTTCCTGGCCATGGACCTGGAATCGCGCGGCCTCAAGTCGCTGGCCCGGCGTTTCGTGAACCGCTGGCTGGAGCTCACCGGCGATTACCAGGCGCTGGAGCTGCTGAACTTCTACAAGTCCTATCGCGCCCTGGTGCGCGCCAAGATCAACCTCCTGAGCCTGTGCCACGAGCCCGACACCACCCATCGGGCCACCGCCATGGCCGAGTATCGCCGCTATGCCAGCCTGGCCGAGCAGTATTGCGCCATCCCGTCGCGCTTCATGGCCATCACTCATGGCGTGGCCGGCGTGGGCAAGAGCCATGTGTCGCTGCGTCTGGTGGAGGAGCTCGGCGCCATCCGGGTGCGTTCCGACGTGGAGCGCAAGCGCCTGTTCGGCGCCCAGGCCGCCGAACAACAGGGCCTCGGACAGGGCATCTACCAGGCCAGCGCCAGCGAGGCCACCTACCAGCGACTCAACGAGCTGGCCGGCCTGGCCCTGCGCGCCGGCTATCCGGTGATCCTGGACGCCACCTTCCTCAAACGCGCCCAGCGCGACGCGGCCCGCCAGGTCGCCGAGGACCATGGCGTGCCCTTCCTGCTGCTTGACTGCCAGGCACCGGACCACGTGCTGGAGCAGCGCGTCACCCAGCGCATGCGCGAAGGCCGCGACCCCTCCGACGCCACCCTGGAAGTCATGCATGCCCAGCAGGCCTCCCGGGAGCCGCTCAGCGAGGATGAGCTGAGCCGTCAGCGCGTGGTGGACACCTATGCCGGCACCGGCGTGGATGAACTGATCAGCGAACTGCGCCAGCGCCTGCCCGGCCTTTGAGTCGGCAGGTCGCGGCCGTTCGCCGGTCGCCGCGGCCCGAGATCAGGCGGACCGCTACACTTGCCCCAGGCAAGGAGGCCCGCCATGAACGACGAACTGCTGCGCCTGAAGAATCTCGGCAAGACTTCCGCGCAATGGCTGCACGCCAGCGGCATCCACAGCCTCGAGGATCTGCGCCGCCTGGGCTCGGTGGGCGCCTATCGCGCCGTCCGGGCCCGTGGCTTCCGTGTCTCCCGCGTGCTGCTGTACGCCATCGAAGGTGCCCTGCTGGACATTCCCTGGAACCAGCTATCCAGTGATCACAAGCAGGCGCTGAACCAGGCGCTGGATTGCCCCCCTCCCCCACCCGACACGCCGAGCAGTTTTTGCGAAGAGCGCTCTTGACCTGCAAATGATAATAGTTATTATTAGCCCTAGCTGATCGCAAGATCGGTCGGTAAGCTGCAAGAGCAACGGTGACCAGCGGTTACGAGCAACCCGGGGTTCTTCAGACTATCTCCTCATCAGGCTAATCACGGTTATTGACCCGGCACCCGCCGGGTCTTTTTTTGCCTGTCGTTTCGACTGGCGCCACCTGGCGCAGTGGTCCTGCTCCGGCCGCGACGGCGTGTACCAGACGAAGTCCGCCTGACCCGCATCCACCTCCGCCCCTGCTTCCGCGAGGATCAGCACCCGGGTTCGCGACGGCCCCTGCAGGTCAGCCAGATGCAGGGGAACCCCCAGGTCGCGACGCACGTGAAAGGCCCCGGCAAACAGCAGCGCGGGCCCCGGAGCCTGCAGCAGCCGCTCGGCCATGCGTCGATCCCGCTGCTGCTGGACAGCGCGCATGGACGGCACCTGGGACTCGGGGAGCATGTTGCAGTGGGAAACGCGGATCTGCTCTTCCAAAGCCTGTTGCACGGGGGCGGCCGTACTCCGCCCACCCGCCAGTGCCGGCGGGTTCCGATAGATCTCGTGGATTTCCTGACGATCCAGATTGGCGGCCATCAGGGGCCAGGGCTGGCCCAGGGCGTATTCCACCAGCTCCCCGTACAGGGCCCAGTCCCAGCCGGGCTGCCAGTCCAGGGCCGCGGGCAGGTCCTCGAGCCGTTCGCCTGCCGCCAGACGGGCGCGCACCTCGTCTACCCGGGCCTGCTGGCGGGGCTCGAGCATTTCCAGCAGCAGGCTACCCGGCTGCAGCACCTCCAGCAGCCAGCGCTGCAAAGCGTGATGATCGGGATTGTCGTGCCGCTCGCCCACCAGGATCAGCTCGGCCCCGGCCAGCTCGCGCACCAGCTGCTCCGGCCCCAGAGGGGCGCCGCTGCGCAGATCGATGATCTCGCCAGCCCCCTCTGGCGGGGACGGCAGATGCTGGCAGCCAGCCAGCAATATAAGGAAGCCCAGCAGCACGGCGCGCATGACGATCTCCTGCATGACGACGCCGGAAGCATAAGTGCCCGCCTATCCGCCGACCAGCGCGCTTGGCATTTGCCGAGCGGGCTGGATAATGCGCGCCAACAGTTGTGGGAGCTTCACATGATTCGACTTTGTGCGTGCGAGGACCTGGCGGAAGGCCAGAGCCGCGGCTTCCGCCTGGCCGGGATGCGCGTGCTGGCCGTGCGCCGCGCGGGGCGGGTGTACGCCTACGAGAACCGCTGCCCCCATCGCGGCATACCGCTGGAATGGCAGAGCGACCAGTTCCTGGACGACAGCGGCACCCTGATCCAGTGCGCCAGCCACGGCGCGCAGTTTCGCATCGAAACCGGCGAATGCGTCTCCGGCCCCTGCCTGGGTGACGAACTGAACCTGATTCCCTGCGAGGAACGGCCGGACGGCATCTGGATCGACCCCTAGCCGATCACCTCCAGGCGCCGGCGCAGGGTCATGCTCTCCGGAGACAGGTCGGCGCCGTAGGCCAGCACCTCGACCCCGGCGCGCCGGGCCTCGCGCAGGGCCGCCGCATAGGCCGGGTCGACCTCCTCGGCCGCACGCACCGCCTCGATACCCGACAGGTTCACGCAATACAGCTGCACCGCCCGCACGCCGGCCCGGGCCAGCGCCGCCAGCTCGCGCAGGTGGCGCGCGCCCCGCTCGGTGCGCGCATCCGGGAAGGCCGCCACCGCATCCTCGGCGTAGCCGAGGGTGACGCTCTTCACTTCCACATAGGCCTGCTCGGCGCCGAAGGCGAGGCAGAAGTCGATGCGGCTGTTTTCCTGCCCGTAGCGCACCTCGCGACGCAAGCCGTCGAAGCCTGCCAGTTCGGCGATCACCCCGTCACGCAGAGCCTCCTCCACCAGCGGGTTGGCCCGGGCGGTGTTGATGCAGGCCAGACGGCCATGGGGCGTCTCGCTCAGCTCCCAGGTGCCGGGCAGCTTGCGGCGCGGATCCGCGGAGCGGCTGAACCAGACGCGGCCATCCGGCTGCATGCAATTGAGCATCGAGCCGGTGTTCGGGCAGTGGATGCACAGCTCCTCGCCCCGCTCCGTCACCACGTCGGCCAGGAAACGCTTGTAGCGCCGGCGCAGCCGCGCCGGCTCCAGCGGCCGCTCAAAGCGCACGGGACTGCCAGCTCCGCAGGCCACGGGCAATGCGCGCCACCGCCTCTTCGAGGCGCGGCAGGCTCTGGGTATAGGCGAAGCGCACATGGCGGTCGGCCAGGTGATGGCCGAAGTCGATCCCCGGCGTGACCGCCACATGCTCGGTCTCGATCAGGTGGCGGCAGAAATCGTAGGCGTTGCCGCCAAACGCCGAGATGTCCGCATACAGATAGAAGGCCCCCTCCGGCTCCACCTCGATGCGAAAGCCCAGCTCGCGCAGGGCCGGCAGCAGGTAGTCGCGGCGGCGGGCAAACTCGGCGCGGCGCGCCTCGAGGATCTCCAGGGTCGCCGGCTCGAAGCAGGCCAGCGCGGCGTGCTGGGCCACGGTGGAGGCGCTGATGTAGAGGTTCTGCGCCAGCTTCTCCAGCTCGCCGACCGCTGCCTGCGGCGCCACCAGCCAGCCCAGGCGCCAGCCGGTCATGCCGAAGTACTTGGAGAAGCTGTTGAGCACGAAGGCCTCGTCATCCACCTCCAGCACGCTGGGGGCATCCAGGCCGTAGGTCAGACCGTGGTAGATCTCGTCCACCACCAGGTGGCCGCCCCGACCGCGCACAGCCTGGGAAAGGGACGACAGCTCGTCGCGATGCAGCAGGGTTCCGGTGGGATTGGCCGGCGAAGCCACCAGGGCGCCTACACTGTTCGCATTCCAGTGACGATCCACCAGTTCCGCGGTCAGTTGATAACGTGTCTGCGGGCCGACCGGTACCAGCTGGGCGGCGCCTTCCACCAGGCGGAGGAAGTGGCGGTTGCAGGGATAGCCGGGATCGGCCAGCAGCCAGTGCCTGCCCGGATCCACCAGCAGGCTGCTGGCCAGCAGCAGGGCGCCGGAGCCGCCGGGGGTGATGAGGATGCGCTCCGGATCCAGGCTCACGCCGTAGCGCTGGGCATAGAAGCCGGCCAGCGCCTCGCGCAGCTGTGGCAGACCACGGGCCGAGGTGTAGCGGGTGTGTCCGGCGGCAAGCGCCGCCTGCCCCGCGGCGATGATGGGTTCGGCGGTGGTGAAGTCCGGCTCGCCGATCTCCAGATGGATGACGTCGTGGCCTTCGGCCTGCAGCTCATGGGCGCGCGCGAGCAGGGCCATGACATGAAAGGGTTCGATGGCGCGGCTGCGCGCACTGAAGGAGCTGAGCATGCGATCTCTGGCCTGGTGGCGGTGGCTAAAACCGGCGATTCTAACCAACCGGGAGCGGTACGGGCAGTTGCGACCGTCCGGGAGTAGCGCACCCCGGAGGGTTCTGGTAATTTCGCCCGCTTCAATGCGCAGGGGTCCGGTTTTCCATTGACCGGAAGGAACTTCCCCGGCGTCTGGGGAATTGAGAAAGCGAGAGGCGGACATCCATGCCCACCAAAGCAAAAGAGCAACAAAGCCAACTCAACCGTGGCTTCGAGCCCTACCAGCCGGCCAAGGGCGAGGAGTACATGAGCGATGCCATGCGCGCTCATTTCGCCGACATCCTCAACAAGTGGAAGCTGGAACTGATGCAGGAAGTGGATCGCACCGTGACCCACATGCAGGACGAAGCCGCCAACTTCCCTGACCCTGCCGACCGCGCCAGTCAGGAAGAGGAATTCAGCCTGGAGCTGCGCACCCGCGACCGCGAGCGCAAGCTGATCAAGAAGATCGACGAGACGCTGGCGCTGATCGAAGAGAACGAGTACGGCTGGTGCGATTCCTGCGGCGTGGAGATCGGTCTGCGTCGCCTGGAGGCCCGGCCCACCGCCACCCTGTGCATCGACTGCAAGACCCTGGCGGAAATCAAGGAAAAGCAGATCGGTTCCTGATCCCGACGGGGCGCCACAGGCGCCCCGTTTCGTTTCCGACACATGCAGTCCGACACTCCCTACATCGGTCGTTTCGCCCCCACGCCCAGCGGCTACCTGCACTTCGGCTCGCTGGTCGCCGCCCTGGCCTCCTACCTGGACGCCCGCGCCGCGGGCGGCATCTGGCGAGTGCGCATGGAGGACCTGGACCCGCCCCGGGAAGTCCCCGGCGCCCAGCAGGCCATCCTGCACACCCTGGAAGCCTACGGCTTCGAGTGGGACGGCCCGGTGTTGCGCCAGAGCGAGCGCCATGACGCCTATGCCGAAGTAGTGGAGCGCCTGCTGCGCCAGGGCCTGGCCTATGCCTGCCACTGCTCCCGCAAGCAGCTGGAGGGCCGCCCCGTCTATCCGGGCACCTGCCGCGACGCGGGCCTGCCCCGGGAAGGCGCTGCCATCCGCCTGCGCGTGCCGTCCCTGGAGTACCGGTTCACCGACCGGGTGCAGGGCGAGTTCCGCCAGCAGCTGGAGCGCGAGGTGGGCGACTTCATCATCCGGCGCCGTGACGGCCTGTACGCCTACCAGCTGGCCGTGGTGCTCGATGACGCCTACCAGGGCATCACCGACATCGTGCGCGGCGCCGACCTGCTCGACAACACGCCTCGTCAGCTCTATCTGCAGGAGCTGCTCGGCCTGGCCCGGCCGCGCTACCTGCATGTGCCGCTGCTGACCCAGCCCGACGGCCACAAGCTGGGCAAGAGCTACCGCTCGCCGCCGCTGCCCGCCGACCAGGCGGCGCCGCTGCTGTGTCGCGCCCTGCGCGCCCTGGGCCAGCAGCCCGATCCGCACCTGGAAGGCTGCACGCCGCGCCAGGTGCTGGATTGGGCCATCGCCCACTGGAATGCCGAGCGCATCCCGCGCTGTGCGACCCTGCCCGAAGCGCAGGTGCGCTGAAGCAGACTTCTCTCCATCGCCAGGGCCCCCGGCTTGCAGCCTGACGCCCATCGCTTATAACGTTGGGCCGATACCGGCAATCCGCGAAGCCTGCCCACTATGTACATCTATCGACTGGTTCTGCTTCTGGTGGTGGGCATCTATCTGTTCTCCCCCGCCATCATGGCCGGCTGGATCGAGCCGGGCAGCGCCTGGTACCGCCCCTACCTGCTGTGGCTGATCCTCATCGTCGTGACCTTCCTGCTGCTGAGTAACCGCGATGCCGACGAGCTATAACCTCAGCGAGCTGCTGCTGATCAGCGCCGCCTACCTGATGGCGCTGTTCGGCGTCGCCTGGCTCAGCGAGCGGGGCGTGATTCCCCGCCGGCTGGTGCGTCACCCGCTGGTCTACACCCTGTCCCTGGGGGTCTTCGCCAGCGCATGGGCCTTCTACAGCTCGGTGGGCCTGGCCTACCAGTACGGCTACGGTTTCCTGGCCTGCTACCTGGGTGTGAGCGGCGCCTTTCTGCTCGCGCCGGTGCTGCTGCAGCCGATCCTGCGCCTGACCCGCACCTATCAGCTGTCCTCCCTGGCCGACCTGCTGGCCTTCCGCTTCCGCAGCAGCTGGGCGGGAGCACTGACCACCGTATTCATGCTGATCGGCATCCTGCCGCTGCTGGCCCTGCAGATCCAGGCGGTCACCGACGCCATCGGCATCCTTACCCGCGAGCCGCTGCAGGGCCGCGTGGCGCTTAGCTACTGCGTGCTGATCATCCTGTTCACCATCCTGTTCGGCGCCCGCCACATCGCCACCCGCCAGAAGCACGAGGGTCTGGTGTTCGCCATGGCCTTCGAGTCGGTGGTCAAGCTGAGCGCCCTGGCCTGCATCGGCCTGTACGTGCTGTATCAGGTCTTCGACGGCCCCCAGGGACTGGAACGCTGGCTGCTGGACAACCAGGAGGCCCTGGCCACCCTGCACACGCCCCTGCAGGAAGGCCCCTGGCGCACCCTGCTGCTGGTGTTCTTCGCCTCCGCGCTGGTCATGCCGCACATGTATCACATGACCTTCACGGAAAACCTGCGCCCCCGCAGCCTGGCGTCGGCCAGCTGGGGCCTGCCGCTGTACCTGCTGCTGATCAGCCTGCCCGTGCCCCTGATCCTCTGGGGCGGCCTGAAGCTCGGCGCCGGCACCCATCCGGAATTCTTCACCCTGGGCGTGGGGCTGGCCCTGGACAACCCCACGCTGACCCTGCTGGCCTATGTCGGCGGCCTGTCCGCCTCCAGCGGCCTGATCATCGTCGCCACCCTGGCGCTCTCGGGCATGGCACTCAACCATCTGGTGCTGCCGGTGTTCCAGCCCAGCGGCGAGAGCAACATCTACGCCTGGCTGAAGTGGATGCGCCGCGCCCTGATCGTCGCCATCATCCTCGCCGGTTACGCCTTCTACCTGATGCTGGGCGCCGAGCTGGATCTTTCCGCCCTGGGCATCGTGTCCTTCGTTGCCACCCTGCAGTTCCTGCCCGGTGTGCTGGCCGTGCTCTACTGGCCCAGCGCCAACCGCCGCGGCCTGATCGCCGGCCTGCTGGCCGGCTTCGCCATCTGGCTGGTCACCCTGTTGCTGCCCCTGCTGAGCAACAGCCCCGGCGCCCTGCTGCCCGCCTTCGACTTCGTGCCCGGCTACGTGCTGGACGAGGGCAACTGGCACCTGACGGCCATTGCCTCACTGACCGCCAACGTGCTGCTCTTCACCCTGGTCTCGCTGCTCACCGAGCCCAGTCCGCGCGAGCGCAGCGCCGCCGAGGCCTGCGCGGTGGGCAATGTGCGTCGCCAGCCACGCCGCGAGCTGGTGGCCAGCTCACCACAGGATTTCGCCTCGCAGCTGAGCAAGCCCCTGGGCGCGAAGATTGCCCAGCGCGAGGTGGAGCGCGCCCTGAAGGAATTGAAGCTGCCCTTCGACGAGCGCCGCGCCTATGCCCTGCGGCGCCTGCGCGACCAGATCGAAGCCAACCTGTCGGGTCTGATGGGCCCCAGCTTCGCCCAGGACATCGTCTCCACCTTCCTGCCCTACAAGAAGAGCAACGAAGCCTACGTGGCCGAGGACATCCACTTCATCGAGAACCGCCTCGAGGAATACCGCTCGCGCCTGACCGGCCTGGCCGCCGAGCTGGACAGCCTGCGCCGCTATCACCGCCAGACCCTGCAGGACCTGCCGGTGGGCGTGTGCTCCCTGGCCAAGGATCAGGAAATCCTCATGTGGAACCGCTGCCTGGAGGAGCTGACCGGCATCCCCGCGCAGCGCGTGCTCGGCGAGCGCCTGCCCAGCATCGACGAGCCCTGGCGCAGCCTGCTCACCGATTTCGTGGCCGCTCCCGACGAGCATGTCCACAAGCAGCGCCTGCTGCTCGACGGTGAGGTGCGCTGGCTGAACCTGCACAAGGCCGCCATCGAGGAGCCGCTGACCCCCGGCAACACCGGCCTGGTGCTGCTGATCGAGGATCAGACCGCCACCCGCAACCTCGAAGACAAGCTGATCCACGCCGAGCGCCTGGCCAGCATCGGCCGCCTGGCCGCCGGGGTGGCCCACGAGATCGGCAACCCGGTCACCGGCATCGCCTGCCTGGCCCAGAACCTGCGCGAGGAACGCGCCGAGGACCCGGAAATCACCGAAAGCAGCGCGCAGATCATCGAGCAGACCCGCCGCATCTCGCGCATTGTCCAGTCGCTGATGAACTTCGCCCACGCCGGTGGCCGCCAGCCCGGGGACGAACGGGTCTGCCTGTTCGGCATCGCCCAGGACGCCATCGGCCTGCTGCAGCTCAACCGCGAGGGCACCGAGGTGCACTTCGTCAACCAGTGCGACCCGCAGCACTGCGCCCAGGGCGATGCCCAGCGCCTGGCCCAGGTACTGATCAACCTGCTGTCCAACGCCCGCGACGCCTCCCGCCCGGGCGACACCATCCGGGTGAGCAGCGAGGCCGACGAGCACAGCGTGGTGCTCTGCGTGGAGGATGAAGGCAGCGGCATTTCCCGCGGCGCCATGGATCGCCTGTTCGAGCCCTTCTTCACCACCAAGGACCCCGGCAAGGGCACCGGCCTGGGCCTGGCGCTGGTCTATTCGATCGTTGAAGAGCATTATGGCCACATCACCATCGACAGTCCGGCCGATCCGGAACGCCAGCGCGGCACCCGGGTTCGCGTGACCCTGCCACGCTACGCGACCCCCACATCCACCCCCGTCACGTCCTGAGCCGTCGAGGAGAACGCCTGTTCCATGCCCCACATTCTCATCGTCGAAGACGAAACCATCATCCGCTCCGCCCTGCGCCGACTGCTCGAACGCAACCAGTATCAGGTGAGCGAGGCAGGCTCCGTGCAGGAAGCCCAGGAGCGCTTCAGCATCCCGGGCTTCGACCTGATCATCAGCGATCTGCGCCTGCCCGGGGTGCCGGGCACCGAGCTGATCCGCCTGGCCGGCGACACGCCGGTGCTGATCATGACCAGCTACGCCAGCCTGCGCTCGGCGGTGGACTCCATGAAACTCGGCGCGGTGGACTACATCGCCAAGCCGTTCGACCACGACGAGATGCTGCAGGCGGTGGCGCGCATCCTCACCGAGCGCCCCGCCCGGCCGGCGCCGGCCGCGGCCGCGCCCCGCGCCGAGGAACAGCCGGCCCAGCAGAACGACCTCGGCATCATCGGCTCCTCGCCGGCCATGCAGGAGCTGTTCGGCAAGATCCGCAAGGTGGCGCCCACCGACTCCACCGTGCTGATCCAGGGTGAATCCGGCACCGGCAAGGAGCTGGTCGCCCGTGCCTTGCACAACCTCTCGCGCCGGGCCCGGGCGCCGCTGATCTCGGTCAACTGCGCGGCCATTCCGGAAACCCTGATCGAATCCGAGCTGTTCGGCCACGAGAAGGGCGCCTTCACCGGCGCCAGCGCCAGTCGCACCGGCCTGGTGGAGGCCGCCGACGGCGGCACCCTGTTCCTGGACGAGATCGGCGAGCTGCCGCTGGATGCCCAGGCGCGCCTGCTGCGCGTGCTGCAGGAGGGCGAGATCCGCCGGGTCGGCGCGGTGCAGTCGCAGAAGGTCGACGTGCGCCTCATCGCCGCCACCCACCGCGACCTGAAGAACCTGGCCAAGCAGGGCCAGTTCCGCGAAGACCTCTACTACCGCCTGAACGTGATTGCCCTGAAGCTGCCGCCGCTGCGCGAGCGCGGCGCCGACATCCTGGAGATCGCCGACACGCTGCTGGCCCGCCAGTGCGAGCGCATGGGCCGCACGCCCATGCACTTCGACGAGGAGGCCCGCAAGGTGATCCGCCACTACGGCTGGCCAGGCAACGTGCGGGAACTCGAAAATGCCGTCGAGCGGGCGGTGATCCTCTGCGAGAGCGAGAAGATTCCCGCCGAGCTGCTGGGCATCGATCTGGAGCTGGATGCCCTGGACGTGCGCGAGGACGAGGTGACCGAGAGCGGCCTGCAGCCGCCGCGCAACGAACCCACCGAGGACCTGTCCCTGGAAGACTACTTCCAGCACTTCGTCCTCGAACACCAGGACCACATGACCGAAACCGAGCTGGCCCGCAAGCTGGGCATCAGTCGCAAGTGTCTGTGGGAGCGCCGCCAGCGCCTGGGCATTCCCCGCAAGCGCAGCGGTGTGGGCAGTGGTTCCTGAGACCCGGCGAGGTGTTACCGCGCCTCGCCCGGGTAACGGAATCGGGGTTCATCGGTAACGCCTGCCCGCCCGAGCGTGAGCACCCGGGAACCAGGGAATAAGCCAAGTCATTGAAATAACTGAACTTTTCGAAACTGGCACAGGTTCTGCTTAATCACTGGCACAACAACAATAAAAACCAGAAAAACCCATAACAAGAACAACACGCAACGGCTCTGACATAACAACCACAAGAAGGCAGAGGCGCAGCAAACCGATCATTTTGGAGAGGACCGGCCAGGGGTATTCCCGGGCTCATGCGAACAACAAGACTGTCCCGAGACGGCGAAACGCATGGGTCGACCGCGTCAGCAACCAAAGTAATCCGTTCGCTATTGATCCCCGGTTGGGGGATGCGTACAGGGCCACTGGCCCGCCACGCTTCGGCAATAACAACACCAACAGCCGGAACAATAAGAACAACAGCATTGCGCACTTCAGGGGGAGCTTCGGCTCCCCTTTCCATTGATGGGCGCTCGCATTCCCGATTCCCCCACCTCGATGCTAGAATCCCGCCATTGCACGTCCGGCAGGCCATCAGCGGCTCCATGCCCACCCTGAGCCTCCGACTTTCCCCTCCGACACAGTAGCGCCCATGCTGAAGAAGCTGTTCAAGCCATTCCGTTTCCCCTTGCGGCGTGCCCGCACCACGCCCCAGGTGCTGGGCAACCGCCAGCATTCCGTGACCCGCGCCAGCATCAGCCGCAACGCGGTGATGGTGGTGGAGCGCCTGCAACAGGCCGGCTACCAGGCCTATGCCGTCGGCGGCTGCGTCCGCGACCTGCTGCTCGGCATTCCTCCCAAGGATTTCGACGTGGCCACCAATGCCACACCCGAGCAGGTGCGCGCGGAATTCCGCAATGCCCGGGTGATCGGTCGGCGCTTCCGCCTGGTGCATGTGCACTTCGGTCGGGAGATCATCGAAGTGGCCACCTTTCGCGCCAGCCACGACAGCGACGAAGCGGCGGACGGCAACCGGGCGCTGCGCCACGAAAGCGGACGCATTCTGCGCGACAACGTCTACGGCACCCTGGAGGATGATGCCCAGCGCCGCGACTTCACCATCAACGCCCTGTACTTCGACCCGGTCACCGAGCGCATCCTGGACTACGCCTGCGGCGTGCCGGACATCCGCAATCGCCTGGTGCGCCTGATCGGCGACCCGCGTCAGCGCTACCTGGAAGACCCGGTGCGCATGCTGCGCGCGGTGCGCTTCGCCGCCAAGCTGGATTTCGAGATCGAGAAGCACAGCGCCGCCCCCATCCGCGAACTGGCGCCCCTGCTGCGCGACATTCCCGCCGCCCGCCTGTTCGAGGAAGTGCTCAAGCTGTTCCTCGGCGGCCGCGCCGTGCGGACGTTCGAGCTGCTGCTGCACTACGACCTGTTCGCCCCGCTGTTCCCGGCCACCGCCCAGGCCCTGCGGGACAATCCGGAATACACCGGCAAGCTGATCCGTCAGGCACTGGCCAATACCGATGAACGCATCCGCATCGGCAAGCCGGTCACCCCCGCCTTCCTGTTCGCCGCCCTGCTCTGGCCGGCACTGCCGGCTCGGGTAATGGAACAGCAGCAGCGTGGCCTGCCGCCGATTCCCGCCATGCAGGAAGCCGCCCACGAGCTGATCGCCGAGCAATGCCGACGCATCGCGGTGCCCAAGCGCTTCACCCTGCCGATCCGCGAGATCTGGGACATGCAGGAACGTCTGCCGCGCCGCCAGGGCAAGCGCGCCGACGCGCTGCTGGAAAACCCGCGCTTCCGCGCCGGCTACGACTTCCTGCTGCTGCGCGAGAGCGCCGGCGAGCAGACCGGCGGGCTGGGCGACTGGTGGACCCGCTACCAGGAAGTGGACGACAGCACCCGTCGGGCCATGATCCGCGACCTCGGCAAGGAGGACGGCGGCGCCGCCCCGCGCCGGCGGCGACGCAGCCCGCGCAAGCGCCGCCCCGCCCAGCAGCCCGATTCCGGCAACGTTTCCTGAGCATGGAACGCGCCTACATCGCCCTGGGCAGCAACCTGGGCACCCCGGTCGAGCAGTTGCGCGCCGCCCTGCGCGCCATGGCCGAGCTGCCGGACAGCAAGCTCGTGGCCGTCTCTTCCTTCTACGCCAGCGATCCCCTCGGCCCGGCCGACCAGCCGCGCTTCGTCAACGCCGTGGCGGCGCTGGACACCGCACTGGCGCCGCTGCAGCTGCTCGATGCCCTGCAGACCATCGAGCAGGAACAGGGCCGGGTACGCAAGGCCGAGCGCTGGGGACCGCGCACCCTGGACCTGGACATCCTGCTGTTCGGCGATCTGACCCTGACCAGCGAGCGCCTGACCCTTCCCCATTACCACATGCATGCCCGGGCCTTCGTGCTCTACCCGCTGGCGGAGATCGCGCCGCGGCTGCGCCTGCCGGACGGCCGCGCGCTGAACAGCCTGCTGGCCGCCTGCCCCTATGTTGGCCTGGAGCGGTTACCGGGGTAACACCGGTAACATTCGCAATTGACTTGCGCCTGACCCATCTGGACTATAAGCGCCCCAAGCCCCGGCGAGGCTCAACCACCGGGGCCAGCGAACGCGTGGGGCAGGATGCTCCCGTTTTCAGAGCAGTCAACCAGCCGGCCGGGGCCGTGCTGACGACCGGAGCACCCCGCTCCGCGGAGAGGATTCACCATGCCCATCACGCTGACCACGCTGCAAAACCGCAAGCAGAACGGCGAAAAGATCACCATGCTGACCTGCTACGACGCCACCTTCGCCGCCGCGGCGAACGAGGCGGGCGTCGATATCCTGCTGATCGGCGACTCCCTCGGTATGGTGCTGCAGGGGCATGAAAGCACCCTGCCGGTATCGGTCGCCGACATGGCCTACCACACCGCCTGCGTGAAACGCGGCAATCGCGAGGCGATGATCGTCGCCGACCTGCCGTTCATGGCCAACGCCTCCCTGGAGCAGACCCTGCTCAACAGCGCCGAGCTGATGCGCGCCGGCGCCCACATGATCAAGATCGAAGGCGCCGGCTGGCTCACCGAGTCGATCCGCCAGCTCGCCGATCGCGGCATCCCGGTGTGTGCCCACCTGGGCCTGACGCCCCAGGCGGTGAACGTGTTCGGCGGCTACAAGGTGCAGGGCCGCAGCGAGGCCCAGGCCCGCCAGCTGCGCGCCGACGCCATTGCCCTCGAGCAGGCCGGCGCCGCCATGCTGCTGCTCGAATGCGTGCCCAGTGCCCTGGCCGCGGAAGTCACCCAGGCGGTGTCCATTCCGGTGATCGGCATCGGCGCCGGTCCGGGCACCGATGGCCAGGTACTGGTTCTGCACGACATGCTCGGCCTGTCGCTGACCGGCCGCACGCCCCGCTTCGTGAAGAACTTCATGGAAGGCCAGCCCAGCATCCAGGCTGCTCTCAGCGCTTACGTCCAGGCCGTCAAGGCCGTCACCTTCCCCGCTCCCGAACACGAATTTTCCGCATGAACACCGTCACCACCGTCCAGCAACTGCGCGACGCCGTCGCCCAGGCCCGTCGCGCCGGCAAGCGCATCGCCCTGGTGCCCACCATGGGCAACCTGCACGCCGGTCACGTCTCGCTGATCGAGCAAGCCCGCCGCTCCGCCGACTTCGTCGTCGCCAGCATCTTCGTCAACCCGCTGCAGTTCGGCGCCAACGAGGACCTGGACAAGTACCCGCGCACCCTGGCCGAGGATCAGGAGAAGTTGAGCGCCGCCGGTTGCGACCTGTTGTTCGCGCCGACCGTGGCCGAGATGTACCCCGACGGCATGGCGGGCCAGACCCGCGTCCTGGTGCCCGGCGTATCGGAAGGCCTGTGTGGCGCCAGCCGCCCCGGACACTTCGAAGGCGTGGCCACCGTGGTGTGCAAGCTGTTCAACATGGTGCAGCCGGATCTGGCCGTGTTCGGCGAGAAGGACTATCAGCAGCTGGCGGTGATCCGCACCATGGTGCGCGATCTCAACCTGCCCATCGAGATCCAGGGCGCGCCCATCGTGCGCGCCGAGGACGGCCTGGCGCTCTCCTCACGCAACGGCTACCTGACCGCCGAGCAGCGTGCCGCCGCGCCGGCGCTGTACCGCAGCCTGCAGCAGCTGGCCGAGCGCCTGCGCGCCGGCGACACCGACCATGCCGCGCTGATCGCCGATGCCCAGCGCAGCCAGCAGGCCGCCGGCTTCCGCCCGGACTACCTGGAGATCCGCGAGGCCTTCAGCCTGCGCCCGGCCACGCCGGCCGACCGCCATC
>DATGNS010000218.1:0-3197 GCA_035306625.1 Pseudomonas sp.
GGCCTGCTGCTGATCGGCCCCAGCCTGGCGGCCCTGCTCAGCGAATGGCGCGGCGCGGCCGGCATCTGGCCCCTGGTGGCGCTGGCCTTCGCGCTGCCGCTGCTGCTGGCGCCCTGGGTGCTGCGCCTGTACCCGGCCAAGCGGGCCGGCGCCGAGCCGCTGAGCTTCGCCGCCGTGGGACGGCTGCTGGCGCTGCCGGGCCAGGACGCCCAGCTGCGCGGCACCTGCCTGCTGGACTTTTTCGTGCAGGCGGCGGCGCAGTTCTTCGCCTTCTTCATCATCGCCATCACCGTGCAGGACCACGGCTGGTCAGCGCAGGAAGCGGCGCTGCTGCTCACCGGCCACGGCGCGGCCTTCATCCTCGCGCTGTTCCTGCTCGGCCGGCTGGTGAGCGGCAACGGCTACGGCCTGCTGCTGGCCCTTGGCGCCGCCATGGGCGCGCTGGTCATCCTGGCCTATGCCGAGCTGCCGCCGGCGCTGTGGACCGGCGGCGTGCTGCTCGGCCTGAGCCTCGGCATGCTGCAGGTCACCACCCTGTCCCGCTATGCCCGCAGCGGCCTGCGCCTGGGCCACGGCCGCATCGCCGGACTGGCCGCGCTGGTCGGCCCCGCCGGCGGCATGAGCGGTGGGCTGGTCGGCGGCCTGCTGGGCAAGAGCCTCGGCCTGCAGCCGCTGTTCCTGATCTTCGTGTTGCCCTTTGCCCTGTTTGCCCTGGCACGCCTGTACGAGGCGCTGCCCACCCTGTTCGTTCGGAGGACCTTGCCATGACCATCGCCCAACTGGCGCCCGTTGCCGCGCCGCCGGCGTCCCGAACCCTGGCCGTGGCCGCCTGGCTGGCCCGTCGCCTGATCCTCGCCGCCAGTGCCCTGCTGCTGCCCGCCCTGCTGCTTGCCCTCTGGCATGTGACGGTCAGCCAGGGCTGGGTGTCGGCGCAGATCCTGCCGCCGCCGGGACTGGTGCTGGACAGCTTCATCGAGCTGACGGTGAGCGGCGATCTGTGGTTCGAGCTGTCCATCAGCCTGCAGCGCGTGCTGCTGGGCTCCCTGCTCGGTGGCCTGGCCGGCCTGGCGCTGGGCCTGCTGATCGGCCTGTCGCGGCAGGCAGAGGCCTACCTGTGGCCGCTGTTCCAGGCCGTCGCCCAAGTGCCGGTACTGGGCTGGATTCCGCTGCTGATGATGCTGGTGGGCATCGACGAGGCCCTGAAGTACCTGGTGATCGCCAAGGCCGTGCTGGTGCCGCTGACCCTCAACACCGTGGCCGGCATCCGCGGCATTCCGCCGGCCTTTCTGGAGGTGGCGCGGGTGTACCGCTTCAACCTCTGGCAGCGGCTGCACCGGGTGATCCTGCCGGCCGCGCTGCCGAGCATCTTCACCGGCGTGCGCTTCGCCCTGACCAAGGGCTGGATCGCGCTGGTTACCGTGGAGCTGCTCGCCTCCAGCGAGGGCATCGGTTACCTGATGGTGGACGGCCGCCAGATGTTCCAGCTCGACCGGGTGATCGTCGCCATGCTGGTGATCGGCCTGGTGGGACTGCTGCTGGACAAGGGCCTGGCCCTGATCGAAACCCGCCTGCGGCGCTGGCAGCGCCAGGCCTTCTGAGGAACCGCACATGAGCGCTTTCAAATCCTTCTTCGCCGGCCGCCGGCCGGACCTGCGCGGCTGGGTGGTGCCCCTGGCCCTCGGCCTGCTCTGGTGGCTGGCCGCCGATCAGCAATGGGCCGACACCCGCCTGCTGGCCAGCCCGGCCGCGGTGCTGGACTCCGCCTGGCAGGCGGCCGCCAGCGGCGAGCTGTGGCACAACCTGGCGGCCAGCCTGCAGCGCAACCTGAGCGGCTTCGTGCTGGGCGGGCTGATCGGCCTGGCCTTCGGCACGGCGCTGGGCCTGTCGCGGCTGGCCGAGCGGCTGGTCGGGCCCACCTTCCACGCCGCCAAGCAGATCGCCCTGTTTGCCTGGATTCCGCTGCTGTCGGCCTGGTTCGGCTTCGGTGAACCGGCCAAGGTGGCCTTCATCGCCCTGGCGGTGTTCTACCCGGTGGCGCTGAACAGCTTCGAGGGCATCCGCGCCACGCGCGTCGAGCTGTACGAGGTGGCGCGGGTGCTGGGCCTGTCGCCGCTGCAGCGCCTGTTCCGCCTGGTGCTGCCCTCCGCCGCGCCGGCCATCTTCACCGGCCTGCACCTGGGGCTGATCTACGCCTGGCTGGCCACCATCGGCGCCGAGTACTTCTTCTCCGCCGGTCCCGGCATCGGCAACACCCTGATCGACGGCCGCGAACACTTCGACATGGCCCAGGTGCTCTACGGCCTGGTGGTGGTCGGCGCCGTCGGCCTGCTGCTCAACCGCCTGGCCGCCTGGATCGAGACCCGCACCCTGGCCTGGCGCACCCCGCACTGAACGAGGATCTACCCATGAGTACCACCGATTTCCTGACCCTCGCCGGGGTCGACAAGCGCTTCGCCCTGCCCGAGGGCGAACTGAGCGTACTGGAAAGGATCAGCCTGAACATCCGCCAGGGCGAGTTCATCAGCATCGTGGGCGGCAGCGGCTGCGGCAAATCCACCCTGCTGCGCCTGCTGGTCGGCCTCGAGGAGGCCAGCGCCGGCACCCTGCTGCTGGAAGGCAAGCCGATCCAGGGCACCGACCCGGAGCGCGGCATCGTCTTCCAGGACCACCGCCTCTACCCCTGGCTGACCGTGGAAGAGAACGTGCTGCTGGCCCTGATCAACTCGCCGCTCACCAAGGCCGAGCGCCTGGAAACCACGCGCCGCCATCTGGAACTGGTGGGCCTGAAGGCCTTCGCCCGCGCCTACCCCTCGCAGCTTTCCGGCGGCATGAGCCAGCGCGTGGCCATCGCCCGCGGACTGGTCAACCGCCCGAAGATCCTGCTGCTGGACGAACCCTTCGGTGCCCTGGACGCCCTGACCCGCGCCCAGCTGCAGGAGGAACTGGCGCGTATCTGGCTGGCGGAAGGCATCACCACCGTGCTGGTGACCCACGACGTGGACGAGGCGGTGTTCCTCGGCGACCGCGTGGTGGTCATGGAACCCCGCCCCGGCCGCATCAAGCGCATCGTCGACGTGGACCTGCCCCACCCCCGCCGCCGCGACGACTACCGGCTGGCTGAGCTGCGCAACGACATCCTGCGGGATTTCACGGCCCATGCGCCGGAAACGGTGGTGAAGCGGCGCAGGAGCGAGGCC
>DATGNS010000219.1:0-15092 GCA_035306625.1 Pseudomonas sp.
TCACCCGCCTGGGGGTGCCGAGCCGCAACGACTTCCTGGCGCTGGACGAGAAGATCGAGGCCCTGAACCGTCAGCTGGATCGCCTCAGCGCGCTGCGTCTGGTGTCCAGCGTGGAGCAGCCCGCCGAGGAGAAGCCGGCCAGGGCCAGGCGCGTCAAGGCCCAGGGCGAGGCGCCGAGCAAGCCCAGGGTGCGCAAGCCCCGGGCAATCGCGGCCAGGCCCGAGGCGCCGCAGTCCGAGCCGACCGACGAGGCTCCGGCCAGCGAAGCGTCCCAGGCAGCTTCGCAGTGAACCACGCAAGACGCCCCGCAGCCGCGGGGCGTTTTTCATCGGGTGTGCCCGCCGCAGCGGGCGGTCAGTTGCGGTAGCGCCGCGCCCGGCTGGCCGTGTCCTCCCGGGATTCCTCCGAGAGATGCGGCGAGACCAGCATCATCAACTGGTACACCACCTGATCGATGTCCGCCGGGCGGCCCAGGATGCGCTGGTAGTCCAGGGCGAACAGCAGGGTCAGGGTGATCTGCTCCACCAGCTCGCTGATCACCGTGGGCTCGCCGTGCAGGCGCGCCTGGTCCTGCAGGCGCCCGAGCAGGTCGGTCAGGCAATGCTTGAGCTGCCCCAGCCAGGCGCGCACCCCGCGCGCCAGGGCGGGCTGGCGTTCGGCCAGGTTGGCCAGGTCCTGGAACAGGAAGCGATAGGCTTCCAGCCGCTCCACCAGCAGGTGCAGGAACAGCCAGCAGTCCTCCAGGGTCAGCCGGGTATCGTCGGGTGGTGGCTGCAGCAGCGGCGCGAGCTCCTGGCGGAAGCGCTCGAACAGCGCCAGCACCAGGGGCTCCTTGCCACGGAAGTGGTAATAGAGGTTGCCGGGGCTGATGCCCAGCTCGGTGGCGATCTCCAGTACCGAGACATTGCCCTCGCCCCGGGCGTTGAAGCACTGCAGGGCGCATTCGAGGATGCGGTCCCGGGTCTTCATGGGCGGGCCTCCAGGCGCTGGAACACGTAGCGTCCGGGTGCCGGCCCGAGTATCGGATAGGCCTCGTTGCCCGCCGTGCCCGGGGCCGGCCGCAGGGGGCCGGAGCGCTCCTGCAGCCATTCCAGCCAGCGCGGCCACCAGCTGCCCTTGTGGATGCGGCTGCCCGCGCGCCAGACCTGCGAATCGGTCTCGTCCATGTGCAGGCTTTCCTGATAGCTGGCCTTGGGGGAATAGCCGGGCGGGTTGATGATGCTCTGCACGTGGCCGCTGTTGGCCAGCACGAAGCGATGCCGGCCGCCGAGCAGGCGGGCCGAACGATAGACCGCCTGCCAGGGGCTGATGTGGTCGTTGCTGCCGGCCACGCTGAAGGTGTCGACCCCCACCCGGGACAGGTCCACCGGTTCGCCGCACACCTCCAGCCCGCCGGGGCGGCGCAGCGGATTGAACTTGAAGAAGTCCAGCAGCTCGCCGTGCAGGGCGGCGGGCAGGCGGGTGCTGTCGTTGTTCCAGTAGAGGATGTCATTGGGCGGCGGCTGGCGGCCCAGCAGGTAGTTGTTGACCCAGAACGGCCAGATCAGCTCGTTGGGACGCATCCAGGCGAACATCCGCGCCAGCTCCCGGCCGTCCAGCACGCCCTGCTGGTAGGAGCGGCGCTTGGCGGCCTCCAGGGCCTCCTCGTCGATGAACAGCAGCGGGGTGGCTTCCAGCTCGCTGTCCAGCAGGCTGACCAGGTAGGTGGCGCTGGCCACCTGATCAAGCAGCCCGGCCGCCTGCATGTAGCCCTGCAGCGCGGCGATGGTCAGGCCGCCGGCGCAGGCGCCGAGCAGGTTGACCTGCTCGCTGCCGCTGATCGCGCGGCAGGCGGTGATGGCATCCAGCAGCGCCTGGACGTAGCTGGACAGCCCCCACTCCCGATGGGCGCGGTCGGGATTGCGCCAGCTGACCATGAATACCGCGATGCCCTGCTTCAGGCAGTAGCGCACGAAGCTCTTCCGGGCGTTGAGGTCGAAGACGTAGAACTTGTTGAGCTGGGCGGGGACCATCAGCAGCGGCGTGCGGTGCTGCTGCTCGGTCATGGGGTGGTACTGGATCAGCTCCAGCACCTCGTTGCGCAGCACCACCGAGCCGGGGGTGGTGGCCACGTTGACGCCCAGCTGGAACACCCCGTCGGGCACCTGGTTGGGGAGGTTCGGCAGGTCCCTGAGCAGCTGGCGCAGGCCGTTGACCAGGTTGAGGCCGCCGGTGTCGAAGCACTCCTTGAGCACCTCGGGGTTGAGCGGGCCGTTGGAGGGGGACAGCGCGTGGGTCAGCTGGCCGACCAGGAAGCGCAGGCGGTCGCGGTCGTCCTCGGGCAGATCGCTCTGCTCGACCCAGCTCAACCACTGGTGCTGCCAGGCCAGGTAGCCCTGCAGCAGACGCCGGTACAGGGGGTTGAGGTGCCAGGTGGGATCGGCGAAGCGGGGATCGTCGCCCACCGGGTGCAGGGTTTCGCCGCGCAGGACGCGGACCAGCCTGCCGGTCAGCTCCAGGCCGTTGCGCAGGCTGTGCAGCGGCTGGCGCAGGCCCTGGCCGAGCAGCAGGGCCAGGCTGGAACGCAGGTCGCGTCCGCGCAGGCCGATGATGGCCTGGCGGGCGCTGAAGCGGGTGGGGGCGGAGCCGGTGATGGCCGGCGTGTGTCTGGGCATGAACGAACACTCCTTGTTCGGATCTCAGCCGGCGCGGGCCAGCCCCCCTGGCGGGTGCATGACCGCGCGCTTGGGCTCTTCTTCGAGGAAGGCCATGATGATCGGTGCCACCGCCTGGGCGCGGGTCACCAGGAACAGGTGGCCATCATCGATGACATGCAGTTCGGCGTTGGGAATGCGCCAGGCCAGCAGGCGCATGTTGACCAGCGGGATGATGGGATCGTCGTCGCCGGCCAGGATCAGCGTCGGCTGGCGAATGCGATGCAGCCAGGGCAGGCTGGTCCAGCCCAGCCCGGCGAACAGCTGCCAGTAGTAGCCCAGCTTGCCGCCGGAGCGGATCTTGCTGGCGTGCTCCAGGGCCAGTTCGGGGTCGCGGCGGAAGGCACCACCATAGATGTGCGGGGCGATCTTCGCGCCGTAGGACGGCTGCAGGTAGCGCCGCGGGCTGGCCATGCGCAGCAGCACCCTGGGCTTGCCCGGCACCATGAAGGCGCCGGCCGAGGTGGCGGCCAGCACCAGCTTCTTGCAGCGTTCCGGATAGTCCCGGGCGAACTGCTGGGCCAGGGCGCCGCCCCAGGAAACGCCGATGACGTTGACCTGGCCATAGTTCAGATAATCCAGCATGCGCGCCATCAGCCGCGCCAGGCCGCAGAAGCGGTAGGGCAGCAGCGGGGTGGACGAGCCGCCGACCCCGGGGACATCGAAGGCGATGACCTCCAGGTCCGCGGGCAGCGCGTTGACGAAGGGCAGCACCAGTTCCAGGTTGGCCCCGATGCCGTTGCAGATCAGCAGGGGCGGCAGGTGCGAGGAGCCCGGGCGCACCGCGGTGCGCAGGGTCTGGTTGTCGAGGATGATGGTGCGGAAAACGAATGACTGCGACATGCGCCAATCCTCCGAGTCGTTGGGCCAGCGGCGGCCGGCTCCGCCGGGGCGGGCGCGGGGCCGATTCTGCGGCACGGAGCCGCCGCCGGGGCGGCGGCTCCTGCCTGGGCTGAGCGTCCGGCCGCGCCGGCCGGCGGATCAGCGTTCGTGCACGTAGGTGCCCGGCGAAGGCTCGGCCGGCGGGAAGGCGCGGTTGCCGGTGCGGCGGGGCGCCTTCTTCAGTTCGCCGGAGCGAGCCTGCAGCCAGTCACGCCAGTACAGCCACCAGCTGTCGCGTTGCTCGGTGGCGCCGGCTTTCCAGGTTTCCGGATCTTCCGCCAGGGTGGCGCCGTGGAAGAAGCGGGCCTTGGGATTGCCAGGCGGGTTGAGGATGCTCTGTACATGACCGCTGTTGGAGAGCACGAATTCACAATGCTCGCCGAACAGTCGTGCGGACCGGTAGCTGGCCTGCCAGGGCGTGATGTGATCCGTGGTTCCGGCGACGCAGAACACCTCGGCCTGGATGGCCTTGAGGTCGACGGGGGTGCCGCAGACTTCCAGCGCGCCCGGGGTGCGCAGCGGGTTCCTGCGGAACAGCTCGATCATGTCGTGGTGCAGGCCGGCCGGCAGGCGGGTGGTGTCGTTGTTCCAGAACAGGATGTCGAACTCCGGCGGCAGGTTGCCGAGCAGGTAGTTGTTGACCCAGTAGTTCCAGATCAGGTCGTTGGGGCGCATCCAGGCGAACACCCGCGCCAGATCGCGGCCTTCCAGCACGCCGGCCTCGGCGGAGCGGCGCTTGGCGGCGTCCAGGGTCTTGTCGTCGATGAACAGGGCGTAGTCGCTGTCCACATCGGTGTCCAGCACGCTGACCATCAGGGTCAGGGCCTTGATGCGGCTGTCGCCGAGCGCGGCGTAGTGGGCCAGCAGCAGGGCCGCGGTGACGCCGCCGGAACAGGCGCCGAGCATGTTCAGGTCCGGGCTGCCGGTGATCGCCTGGACGGCGTCCACGGCCTCCTTGAGCGCTTCCAGATAGCGGTTCAGGTCCCAGTGGGCGTGCTGGCGGGTCGGGTTGCGCCAGCTGATGATGAAGGTCTGCAGGCCGCTGTCCAGGCAGAAGCGCGCCAGGCTCTTGTCCGGGCTGAGGTCGAACACGTAGAACTTGTTGATCTGCGGCGGCACCACCAGCACCGGGCGGGTGTGCACCTGCTCGGTGGTCGGCTGGTACTGGATCAGTTCCAGCAGCTCGTTGCGGAACACCACCGAGCCGGGCGTGGTGCCCAGGTTGCGACCCACCTCGAAGGCGGCCCTGTTCACCTGGGACGGCATGCCGCCGTTGCTGATCAGATCGCGGGTCAGCTGCGAGATCCCGCTGAGCAGGCTGGCGCCGCCGGTCTCGAACAGGCGCTTGACCGCCGCCGGGTTGGCCAGGCTGTTGGTCGGCGACATGGCCTCGGTGAGCAGGTTGAGAATGAAGTGACCGCGACGGATGTCGTCGGCGGGCAGGTCGCTGGCGTCGAGCCAGTCGTGCAGTTCCTTGCGCCACGCCAGGTAGGCCTGCTGGTAGCGGCGGTAGAAGGGATTGAGCTTCCAGGCCGGGTCGCTGAAACGGCGATCATCCGGATCGGGGCGCAGGTCGGCGCGGCCCAGCAGCACGTCCTTGAGGGCGCTGCCGAAGCGCAGCACGTGACGGGCGCTGTGCAGGGGCTGGCGAATGGTCTGGGTGAGAATCTGGCGGGACGAGTTGAGCAGATCCTTGCCGCGCAGGCCGCCGATGGGTTGGGGTTTGCAGCCATGCAGGTCAAGGGGTTGTTGCAATTCCGTGCTCATTGAAAAGAAGCTCCATCTCCTGATGCGGGAATGCCGTGCGACCCGGATTGGGGCGTCAGCGTAGGGGGAAAATGACCCGTACTGCCTGGGGGCGGGTCGAACCGCATCAGCTGTATAGGCGACATTCGCCCACTTGCCAGTTTCAGAGGGCTTTTTTGCGCCGAATGGTGCGTTGGTGAGCGATTTGCCGGAGGCGTGGCAGGGCGCTGCGCCAACCTTGAGCAGCGGTCGGCGGCAGGCTCTGCAATGGGGCATGGCGGGGAAGGGTCAGAGCATCAGGCGCACGGCGGACTCGTCGGGGTCGCGGGAGCGGCCTGCGGCATTCAGCCGCTGCAGGTAGTCCTGCCAGAGCTCGTCCTGGTGGGTGGCCAGCCGGTACAGGTAGTCCCAGCTGTACAGGCCGCTGTCGTGGCCATCGTCGAAGATCAGCTTGAGGGCGTAGTTGCCGGCCGGCTCGATGCCGGTCAGCGCCACGTTCTGCTTGCCGTACTGCAGCACCGGGTTGCCGTGGCCCTGCACCTCGGCGGAGGGCGAGTGGACGCGCAGGAACTCCGCGCTGAGCAGGTAGCGCTGCTCGCCGTAGTGCAGCTCCAGGGTGCGGGAGGCCTTGTGCAGCTTGATGGACGTGGGGATTCGCATGGCGGTCTCCGGGCTCGGACGGCACGCCGGCGCGAGGCGCGGCGTGCCGGGGGCCGTCACAGGATGTAGCGCGACAGGTCTTCGTCCTGGGCCAGCTCGCCCAGGTGCTGGTTGACGTAGGCGGCATCGATGCGGATCGGCTGGTCGCGGTGTGCCGCCGCCAGGTCGCTGGCGCTGAAGGAGACTTCCTCCAGCAGGCGTTCGAGCAGCGTGTGCAGGCGCCGGGCGCCGATGTTCTCGGTCTTCTCGTTGACCTGCCAGGCGATCTCGGCGATGCGCTTGATGCCGTCGGGGGCGAACTCGATGTCCAGGCCCTCGGTCTTCAGCAGCGCGCAGTACTGCTCGGTGAGCGAGGCGTGCGGCTCGCTGAGGATGCGCTCGAAATCCTCCGGTGTCAGGGCCTTGAGCTCCACGCGGATCGGCAGGCGGCCCTGCAGCTCGGGCACCAGGTCGCTGGGCTTGGACAGGTGGAAGGCGCCCGAGGCGATGAACAGGATGTGATCGGTCTTCACCATGCCCAGCTTGGTGTTCACCGTGCAGCCCTCGATCAGCGGCAGCAGGTCGCGCTGCACGCCTTCGCGGGACACGTCGGCGCCGCCCACGTTGCCGCGCTTGGCCACCTTGTCGATCTCGTCGATGAACACGATGCCGTTCTGTTCGACCGCCTCCAGGGCGCGGGCCTTGAGCTCCTCCTCGTTGACCAGGCGAGCCGCTTCCTCGTCGCGGATCAGCTTGAAGGCGTCCTTGATCTTCAGCTTGCGGGTCTTCTTCTTGCCCTTGGCCAGGCCGGAGAACAGGTTCTGCAGCTGGCTGGTCATCTCCTCCATGCCCGGCGGGGTCATGATCTCGATGCCGGCCGGCACTTCGGCCACCTCGATGTCGATCTCCTTGTCGTCCAGCTGGCCTTCGCGCAGGCGCTTGCGGAACAGCTGACGGGTGTTGGAGTCGGCGCTGGGCACCGGGTCCTCGTTGAAGCCGGCGCGTGCCGGCGGCAGCAGGGCGTCGAGGATGCGGTCCTCGGCGGCGTCCTCGGCGCGGTGGCGCATCTTGGCCACCTCCTGCTCGCGGAACATCTTCAGCGCGGCGTCGGCCAGGTCGCGGATGATGGATTCCACGTCGCGGCCCACGTAGCCCACCTCGGTGAACTTGGTGGCCTCCACCTTGATGAAGGGCGCGTTGGCCAGGCGGGCCAGGCGGCGGGCGATCTCGGTCTTGCCGACACCGGTCGGGCCGATCATCAGGATGTTCTTGGGGGTCACTTCCTGGCGCAGCTCGGCGGGCAGCTGCATGCGCCGCCAGCGGTTGCGCAGGGCGATGGCGACGGCGCGCTTGGCCTCGTCCTGGCCGATGATGTGACGGTTGAGTTCGTGGACGATCTCGCGGGGGGTCATGGACATGCGATTACTCCGGAGCGGACCTGATCGGGCCGGGTCATGATCAGACCGCGGAATCCAGCTCTTCGAGGGTCAGGTTCTGATTGGTGAAGACGCAGATGCTGCCGGCGATGTTCAGCGCGGTTTCGGTGATCTCGCGGGCGGACAGCTTGTCGTCGCCCTTCTGCAGCAGGGCCAGGGCCGCGGCCTGGGCGAAGCCGCCGCCGGAACCCATGGCGATCAGGCCGTGTTCGGGTTCGACCACATCACCGTTGCCGGTGATGATCAGCGAGGCGTCCTTGTTGGCCACCGCCAGCATGGCTTCCAGACGACTGAGGGAGCGGTCGGTGCGCCAGTCCTTGGCCAGCTCGACGGCGGCGCGCACCAGGTGGCCCTGGTGCTTCTCCAGCTGGCCCTCGAAGCGCTCGAACAGGGTGAAGGCATCGGCGGTGGCGCCGGCGAAGCCGGCCAGCACCTGGCCGTGGTAGAGGCGGCGGACCTTCCGGGCGTTGCTCTTCATGACGGTGTTGCCCAGGGAAACCTGGCCGTCGCCGCCCATGACGACTTTGCCGTTGCGGCGCACTGAAACGATGGTGGTCAAGGGACATATCTCCACGCGGCGGGGCCGACGGCCCGAATGCGGAAAGATATGGGGATGGCCGCGCGGGGCTTCAAGCACAGGCGACGAACGTCGAACAGGACAGGGCCTGCAGGAGCGGCTTCAGTCGCGATCCGGTGCCGGCGACAGCCCGGGTATCGTGGCTGAAGCCGCTCCCACGACAGGGTGGTGGGCGCTTGCCTCAGTTCACCTTGCGCTGCTGGGGCAGCAGGTTGTTGAAGCCGTTGCTGATCAGCACCTGCTGGGCCTTGCTCATCTGTTCGCGATCGCCGAACGGCCCGACCAGCACCCGGTGCCAGGTGCGGTCGCCCACGGTGCCGGACTCCAGCCGGGCGATCTGCCCGAGCAGGGTGATCTGCGCGCGCACGCTCTCGGCCTGTTCCCGGGTGGGGAAGGAGCCGGCCTGCAGGAAGAACTGGCTGCCGGGTCTGGCGGCGGTGGTCGCCACCGGCGGTGGGGGAGGCGGAATCTTGCCCTGCAGGGCCAGCTCGGCGCGCTGGGTGTCGATGCGCGCGGCCTCCTGGGGCGTGACCGGCTTGGGGACCGGTCTGGGTTCGGGCCTGGCCGGTTCCGGCGGCACGATGACTTCCGACTCGGGCAGCAGCGTGTAGAAGTCGTACTTGGGCTTGGGTGTCGCCGGGGCGGCCGGCTTCTGGGCGGTTTCCTTGGGGCGCTTCACCGCCTCGTTGCCCGGCTCCAGGGTGGCCAGGAACACGATGAAGCCGCCGATCAGCGCGCCGCACGCCAGCCAGGCCCAGGCCGGCAGCTGCTTTTTCGCGGCCGGCGCCGCGGGACGACTGGCGCCCCGCCTGGGCGCGGGCTTCTTGCGTGCGGCCGCGGCCATTTACATACGCTCCAGGGGTTCCAGACCGAGCAGTTCGAGACCCTGCCTGAGGGTGCGGCCGGTCAGCGCGGCAAGGCGCAGGCGGCTCTGCTGGGTGGCCTCGTCCTCGGCGGTGAGGATCGGGCAGTGCTCGTAGAAGCTGGAGAATAGCCCGGCCAGGTCGTAGAGATAGGCGCACAGCAGGTGCGGCACGCCCTTTTCGCCGACACTGTTGAGCACTTCACCAAACTGCGCAAGCTTGGCGGCCAGCGCCTGCTCCTGTTCGGCCTCGATGCGGATCTGGCCGTCCACCTCGTCGATGCCCTTGCCCAGCCGGCGGAACACGCTGGCCACGCGGGTGTAGGCGTACAGCAGGTAGGGGGCGGTGTTGCCCTCGAAGCTGAGCATCAGCTCGAAGTTGAAGTTGTAGTCGCTGGTGCGGTGCTTGGAGAGATCGGCGTACTTCACCGCGCCGATGCCCACCGCGCGGGCGATGGTGCGCAGTTCGGCCTCGTCCAGCTCCGGGTTCTTGCTCTTCACCAGGGCGTAGGCGCGTTGCTCGGCCTCGTCCAGCAGGTCGATGAGCTTCACGGTGCCGCCGTCGCGGGTCTTGAACGGGCGGCCGTCGGCGCCGTTCATGGTGCCGAAGCCCATGTGCTCCAGTTCCATGCCCTCGTGCACGAAGCCGGCGCGACGCGCCACCTCGAAGGCCATCTGGAAGTGCAGGGCCTGGCGCTGGTCCACGAAGTACAGGGCGCGGTCGGCCTTCAGTTGCTGGCTGCGGTAGCGCATGGCGGCCAGGTCGGTGGTGGCATACAGGTAGCCGCCACCGGCCTTCTGCACGATCACCGGCAGCGGGTTGCCCTCGGCGTTCCTGAACTCCTCGAGGAACACGCACTGGGCACCCTGGTCCTCGGTGAGCAGGCCCTTGGCGCGCAGCGCCTCGATGATGCCGGGCAGGTCGTCGTTGTAGGCGCTCTCGCCCTTCACGTCGGCCGGGGTCAGGCGCACGTTCAGGCGGTCATAGACCTTCTGGCAGTGCGACAGGGAAATCTCGTTGAAGCGCGACCACAGGCGCAGGCACTCGGCGTCACCCGCCTGCAGCCTGACCACCAGCTCACGGGCGCGGTCGGCGAAGGCCTCGGACTCGTCGAAGCGCTTCTTGGCGGCGCGGTAGAACTGTTCCAGGTCCGACAGCTCGGCTTCCGCCGAGGCCGGGTTTTCCTCCAGGTAGGCCAGCAGCATGCCGAACTGGGTGCCCCAGTCGCCCACGTGGTTCTGGCGGATCACCTCGTCGCCGAGGAACTCCAGGACGCGGGCCACGGCGTCGCCGATGATGGTGGAGCGCAGATGGCCCACGTGCATCTCCTTGGCCAGGTTCGGCGAGGACAGGTCGATGACCACGCGCTGGGCCGGGCCGGCCTTGCGCACCCCGAGGCGCTCGTCGGCC
Source organism: Pseudomonas sp. (assembly GCA_035306625.1). Classification (GTDB taxonomy): domain Bacteria; phylum Pseudomonadota; class Gammaproteobacteria; order Pseudomonadales; family Pseudomonadaceae; genus Serpens. The sequence continues at coordinate 10,247 of DATGNS010000219.1, forward strand.
AGGGCAGCCTCCAGGCGCTGGGCCAGGGCGTCGGTGTTCTGGAAGAAGTTGAGGAAGCCGGGGCCGGCGATTTCCACCTTGCTGATGGACGGGTCGGCCGGCAGGGCGGCGACCAGCTTTTCGGCCAGCTCGCGTGGCTTCAGGCCGGCGGGCTTGGCCAGCATCATGGCGATGTTGCTGGCGAAGTCGCCGTGGCTCTTGTCCCGGGTGTTCTCCACCTGGATCGACGGGGTCAGGCCCGCGGGCAGCACGCCGTCGGCGGTGAGGCGGTCAAGGGCTTGCTGGATCAGGTGGCGAATGCTGTCTTTCATCGGAGAACTCGGTCGGCGGGGCTGCTCGAAAACCGCGCATTATAGAAGCAGCGGCGATGATCCGGCCACCGGCCCGTTGGCGCGGCGGTGGCCGAGACGGGCGGGGCTGTCGTGGTCAGAAGAGGTCGATGGGGTCGACGTCCAGCGACCAGCGCACCGCGCGGCTGTCCGGCAGCTGTTCCAGGCGCGGCAGCCAGGCATGCAGCAGCCTGTGCAGCGGCGCGCGGGCATTGCCCTGCACCAGCAGCTGCGCGCGGTAGCGGCCGGCGCGGCGCTCCATGGGCGCCGGCACCGGGCCGAGCAGTTCGATGCCACCGGCCAGCCGGAGTTCCTCCAGCAGCGCCTCGGCCTCGGCGCAGGCCAGGTCCAGGAAGCCTTCGGCCTGGCCCGGACGGTGGGATTCGGCGCGCAGCAGCGCCAGGTGGCTGAAGGGCGGCAGGCCGGTGGCGCGGCGCTCGGTCAGCGCCTGTTCGGCAAAGGCGAAGTAGCCCTGCTCGGTGAGCTGCACCAGCAGCGGATGGTCGGCCAGCTGGCTCTGGATGATCACCCGCCCCGGCTGCTCGGCCCGTCCGGCGCGCCCGGCCACCTGTACGATCATCTGGGCCATGCGTTCCGGGGCGCGGAAGTCGGCGGAGAACAGGCCGCCATCGGCATCCAGGATGGCCACCAGGGTGACGCGGGGAAAGTGGTGACCCTTGGCGAGCATCTGGGTGCCGACCAGCACGCAGGGCTCGCCCTTGTGGATGGTGGTGAACAGCTGCTCCATGGCGCCCTTGCGCGCCGTGCTGTCGCGGTCGATGCGCAGCACCGGGTAGTCGGGGAACAGGATGTTCAGGCGTTCCTCGGCGCGCTCGGTGCCGGCGCCCAGCGGGCGCAGGTCCACGTGGCTGCACTTGGGGCAGGCATGGGGCGTGCGCTCGGCGTGGCCGCAGTGGTGGCAGCGCAGCTCCTGGTGACGCTGGTGTAGCGTCATGCGCGCGTCGCAGCGCGGGCATTGGCTGATCCAGGCGCAGTCCTGGCAGAACAGCACCGGGGCGAAGCCGCGGCGGTTGAGGAACACCAGCACCTGCTGGCCCGCTTCCAGGGTCTGGCGCATGGCCTGTTGCAGCGGGCCGGAAATGCCACTGTCCAGCGGCAGGCTCTTCACGTCCAGGCGCAGGAAGCGCGGCGCCTGGGCGCCGCCGGCGCGCTGGTTCAGGCGCAGCAGGGCGTAGCGGCCGCTGCGCGCGTTGTGCAGGCTCTCCAGCGAGGGGGTGGCCGAGCCGAGCACGATGGGGATGTTCTCCTGGCGGGCGCGCATCAGTGCCAGGTCACGGGCGTGGTAGCGCAGGCCTTCCTGCTGTTTATAGGAGGCGTCGTGCTCCTCGTCGACGATGATCAGCCCGGGATTCTTCAGCGGCGTGAACAGTGCCGAGCGGGTACCGATGACGATGTCCGCCTCGCCGTCGCGGGCCGCCAGCCAGGCGTCGAGGCGCTCGCGGTCATTGAGGCCGGAGTGCAGCAGGGCGATGCGCGCGTTGAAGCGCCGGGTGAAGCGGTCCAGGGTCTGCGGCCCCAGGTTGATCTCCGGAATCAGCACCAGCGCCTGGCGGCCGGCTTCCAGGGTCTGGCGAATCAGCTGCAGGTACACCTCGGTCTTGCCGCTGCCGGTGACGCCGGCCAGCAGGAAGGGATGGAAACTGCCGAAGCCGGCGCTGATCGCCTGGAACGCCGCGCTCTGCTCGGCATTGAGCGGCAGCTCCGCCTGGGCCAGCCAGCCGCCCTGGCGGCTCCTGCCGGTGCGCGAGCGCAGGGCCACCTGCACCAGCCCCTTGGTGCGCAACAGTTCCAGGCTCTCGCGATTGAGCTGCAGGCTGGCGAGCAGGCTGTGGGCCACACCCTGGGGATGCTGGGCCAGGGTGCGCAGCGCCTCGCGCTGGCGCGGGGCGCGGGCCAGGCGCGGATCGTCGGGGGCGGCGCCCGGCGCCAGGCTCCATATCTGCTCCTGGCGCGCCTGTGCCGCCTCGCCCTGGCGCAGCAGCACCGGCAGCGCCCAGCTCAGGGTGTCGCCCAGGCTGTGCTGGTAGTACTGGGCGGTCCACAGGCACAGCCGGAACAGGGTCGGCGGCAGCAGGGGCTCGGCATCCAGCAGCTGCAGGGCGGCCCTGAGCTTGTCCTCGGGCACCTCGCTGACGCTGGTCGTCTCCACCAGCACGCCGACCACCTCGCGTCTGCCGAACGGCACCCGCAGGCGCACGCCCGGCTGCAGGGCGGCGCGGGGCACGCCGGCCGGGGCCCGATAGTCGAACAGGCGGCGCAGTGGCGAAGGAAGCGCAAGGCGCAGGATGAGGTCGGTCACGGTCGGTCCCTGGCAGATGTGCGCCGATCTTAACAAGCGCAATCAGGCGACGTGTGCTTCTTGCAACGAGGGAGCGCTCTGGTATCATCCGCCGCCTGTTTTGCGTGCGGTATTCGGCATAGGGCCGGATGGCGGCACGCCGACTCGAGGACGTATCCCATGAAAGCCGACATCCATCCGAACTACGTCGAGGTCAATGTGACCTGCTCCTGCGGCAACGTGATCAAGACCCGCTCCACCCTGGGCAAGGATCTGAGCATCGACGTGTGCAGCGAATGCCACCCGTTCTACACCGGCAAGCAGAAGGTCGTGGACACCGGCGGCCGTATCGATCGCTTCAAGCAGCGTTTCGGTGTGTTCGGCGCCAAGTAAGGCCGGATACGCAAGCCCGATGGGCTCTGTTGTGCTGCACAAGAAGGCGTCCCGGTGGGGCGCCTTTTTTGTTTTTGCGCTGTGGGCCGGCGCGGCGCAGGCCCTGTGCCCGTTGCCGGAGGCGGGCGAGCCGATGCGGGTCGAGCGGGTGGTGGATGGCGACACCGTGCGCCTCGCGGGTGGGCGCAGGGTCCGGCTGATCGGCATCAACGCCCCCGAGCTCGGCGGCCAGGGGCGTGCGGGCGAGCCCTTCGCCCAGGCGGCGCGGCGCGCGCTGGAGGTGCGGGTGCGGGAAAGCGGTGACACCCTGCGTCTGGTGCCCGGTCTCGAGCGGCGCGATGCCCATGGCCGCGAGCTGGCGCACCTGTACGACCGCGACGGGCGCAACCTGGCCGCCCTGCTGCTGGAAGACGGGCTGGCCTTCCAGGTGGCGGTCGCCCCCAACCTCCGTCTGGTGGACTGCCATCGGCAGCTCGAGCGGCGGGCGCGCGTGGCGCGTCGAGGACTCTGGGAGCGGGATCCATACCTGGCGCCGGGCCAGCTGACGCGCCCGGGCTTCGCCCTGGTGCGCGGACGCGTCGCCCGGGTGGAGCGCAACCGGGGCGGCGTGTGGCTGGAGCTGGATGGCGATCTGGCTCTGCGCATCGAGCCCCGGCACCTGCCGGCGTTTCAGGGTGTCGACCTGGCCGCGCTGGCCGGGCGCGAAGTGGAGGCGCGCGGCTGGGTGGTGGAGCGCCGTCAGCGCGCGCGGGGGCGGGCGCGCTGGCTGCTGGGGCTGGAAGATTCCCGGTTGCTTGGCACAGGAATGTGACGATCCGCCACATTGCCAAAGAGTGATTGACCCGCGGCGCACAGTGATGTCCGCCGGCCGCTTGTAGCCGGATGACTTTCTTTCGTATGCTCGCGGCCCAGCACTATAAAAAAGCGGATACGCCACCATGTCTGATCTGAAAACAGCCGCTCTCGAGTACCATGCTCAACCTCGTCCGGGGAAGCTGAGCGTCGAACTGACCAAGCCCACTGCCACCGCCCGTGATCTGGCCCTGGCCTACAGCCCGGGCGTCGCCGAGCCGGTGCGCGAGATCGCTCGCGATGCCAATCTGGCCTATCGCTACACCGGCAAGGGCAACCTGGTGGCGGTGATTTCCGATGGCACGGCCATTCTCGGCCTGGGCAACCTGGGCCCGCTGGCCTCCAAGCCGGTCATGGAAGGCAAGGGTGTGCTGTTCAAGCGCTTTGCCGGCGTCGACGTGTTCGACATTGAAGTGGATGCGGAAAGCCCGCAGGCCTTCATCGATACCGTCAAGCGCATCTCCATCACCTTCGGCGGCATCAACCTGGAAGACATCAAGGCGCCGGAATGCTTCGAGATCGAGCGCGCCCTGATCGAGCAGTGCGACATCCCGGTTTTCCATGACGACCAGCACGGCACCGCCATCGTCACCGCGGCGGGCATGCTCAACGCGCTGGAAATCGCCGGCAAGAGCCTGGAAGAGGCGAAGATCGTCTGCCTGGGCGCCGGCGCTGCCGCGATCTCCTGCATGAAGCTGCTGATCAGCATGGGCGCCAAGGTCGAGAACATCTACATGATCGACCGCAAGGGCGTGATCCATTCCGGTCGTGACGACCTGAACCAGTACAAGGCGATGTTCGCCCACGAGACCGACAAGCGCACCCTGGACGACGCCCTGGAAGGCGCCGACGTGTTCGTTGGCCTGTCCGGTCCGAACCTGCTGAGCGCCGAGGGTCTCAAGCGCATGGCGGCCAACCCGGTGGTGTTCGCCTGCTCCAACCCGGATCCGGAAATCAAGCCGGAGCTGGCCCA
>DATGNS010000220.1:0-9272 GCA_035306625.1 Pseudomonas sp.
GGCAGGGCATGCTGGCGCGCGGCATGCCGGCCGGCGACTTCCACAACGAGCTGTTCGACATGCGCTGATTCACAGCACCAGATTGTGCTGGCCTGTGGACTGGCGGGCCAGCTCGTCGGTGCGGGCGGCCATGATAAAGTCGTTGCGGTGCAGGCCCCCGATCTTGTGGGTCCACCAGGTCACCGTGACCTTGCCCCACTCGGTCAGCAGCGCCGGATGGTGGCCTTCCTGTTCGGCGATCTCGCCGACTGCCTGGGTGAAGGCCAGCGCCTGCTGGAAGTCCTGGAAACGGAACTGTCGCTCCAGCTGCAGGACGCCATTGCGATCCTGGACGCCCCAGTCGGGCAGCTGCTGCAGGAAGGTCGCCAGTTCCGCATCCGTCACCGGCGGGGCATCGGCGTGGCAGGCCTCGCAGTGGGCCTTGCTGAGGTTGGTCATGGGCGTCTTTCTCCTGACAGGTTGATGGGTCAGCCCCTAAGACCCTCTGGCGCGGCCCCGGTGCCCGCCACTCGACCATCGTCGGAGGCTCACAGGCCGCGCAGCCACTCCGGACGCAGGCCCGCGCCGGCAGGATTGCGGATGGCATTGCGCACCTGCTCCAGCAACCTGTGCTTGTCGGCGCCGAGCACGCCCTTGAGCACCAGGTAGTTGGAGGCGTGGTCACTGCGGAACACCGTGTCGGTCAGTTCCAGCTGCTCCAGCAGACGCTCGGTTTCCTCGAACAGCTCGAGCGGGCTCAGGGGCACGAAGTCCGGAAAGCCCTCCATGAAGCGCTGCATGCCGCGGGGAAAGCTGACCACCAGGGTGGCCAGGTATTCCGGCTGGGTGGCATTGATCAGGCGTGCGGAGTTGCGGGCGTGCTGTTCGCTCAGGGTGCGGCCGCCGAGGCCGTTGAGCAGCATCACCGAGCGGCGGATGCCCGCCTCGCCGGCCTTGAGCAGGGCATCGCGGGTGCTGTCGTGGGTCTCGCCCTTGTTGACCCGGGCCAGCACCGTGTCGTCGCCGGACTCGGCGCCCACGTAGATCATGGCCAGGCCGGCTTCGCGCAACTCGCGCAGTTCCTCCACCGACTTGCGGCGGAGGTTGCGCGGCAGGCAGTAGGCGGTGACCCGCTCCACCGTGGGCATGTGTTCCGCGATGGCTTCGAGGATGCGCAGCAGCCGGTGGGTCGGCAGCACCAAGGCATCGCCGTCGGCCAGGAACACGCGCTGCACGATCAGTTGCTCGCCGCAGCGGCGGATCTCCTCGAGAACCTCCTGCTCGTCCCGGGCGCGAAATTTCTTCTGCGGCGCCGTGTACATCTCGCAGTAGGTGCACTTGTTCCAGGAACAGCCGTTGGTGACCGGCAGGATCAGCGAATGGGCCTCGCTCGGCGGACGGAAGACCGGTTCGATGTACTGGATGGGAAAGCTCTGCATGAGGGTACAACACGCAAGTGAACAGGAAGCGCGAAGCTTAGCCCCCTCGGCCGCAAAGCGGAACGGTGGGGGAAGAGGGGACGCGCCGCCCCGGGTGGAGCGGCGCGGCGGGTCAGTTGGCCGGGTAGCGGGCGACCACCTCGTCCTGGCCGGCGCTGTTCAGGCCGATGACCTGGTAGGCGTCCTGGCGACCGCCCATCTCCATGCCGGGCGAGCCGACCGGCATGCCGGGAACGGCCAGGCCGCGCAGGTCGGGGCGCTTGCGCAGCTCCAGTACCTGGTCGGCGGGCACGTGGCCCTCGACGAAGCGGCCGTCGATCACCGCGGTGTGACAGGAGGCCAGACGGGGCGGAACCCCCAGTTTCATCTTCACGGCGACCATGTCGGTTTCGACATGGTCGCGGACCGCGAAGCCATTGTCCTCCAAATGCCGGATCCAGTCCTTGCAGCAGCCGCAGTTGGCATCGCGATGCACGTCGATGACCAGGTTGTCGACGGCGGCCTCCTGGCAGCCGCCCACCAGCAGGAGCGTGGCCAGCGCGCCAAGGCGCAGGCCGCGGGAGAAGCGTTCACGCATGGTATTCACCCAGGATGAAAGTGGGATCAGCCGCAGCAGCCGCCACAGCAGCTGCCGCCCTTCCGCGCACCCTCGGCCAGGCGGGCGGGGTAACCGGCATCGTCCAGCGCGGCGATCAGCGCGGCGGTGTCGGCGGTGCCGGTGACGCGCACGCGGGCGCTGTTCAGGTCGATGTCGATGCCCTGCACGCCGGCCAGCGGGCGCAGCGCCTCTTCGACATGCCGGGCGCAGTTGCCACAGGTCATGCCTTCAACCTTCAGTTCGACAGCAGTCATGGAAGTACCTCAAGGTAGGGTGCCGGCTCGCATCTTCATCCTTGCCATCGTGGCAAGGTCAAGCGGCGGCGGAGTGGAAGGTGGGGCCAGTCTGCTGCGGCGAGGAAAATTTGGGCATGATCTCCATCAAGTCGTCACGTCAGGGCCGGTATGATCCGTCTCCCGGTCCGCCATGGAGCCCCGTCGATGTCAACGAAGGAAAGTGTCCGCCCCGATACCTGGTGGCAGGTGTTCAAGGTGTTCCTGCGCCTGGGCCTGACCTCCTTCGGCGGGCCGCTGGCCCATCTGGGCTATTTCCATGCCGAGTTCGTGCGGCGGCGCCAGTGGCTGAGCGAACGCAGTTACGCCGATCTGGTCGCCCTGTGCCAGTTCCTGCCGGGGCCGGCCAGCAGCCAGGTGGGCATTGCCATTGGCCTGGCACGGGCCGGCCATGGCGGGGCGCTGGCGGCCTGGGCGGGCTTCACCCTGCCCTCGGCGCTGCTGCTGATTCTCTTCGCGCTGGGCCTGTCGGCCTGGGGCGATCTGCTACCCCCTGGCCTGGTACATGGCCTGAAGGTGGTCGCCGTGGCGGTGGTGGCCCAGGCGGTGTGGGGCATGGCCCGGGTGTTCTGCACCAGCGCCAGGGGCCTGGCGCTGATGCTGGGCGCAGCGGCCGTCCTGCTGTTCTGGGCCTCGCCGCTGGCCCAGGTCAGCGTCATCCTGCTGGCCGGGCTGCTGGGCCTGTGGCTGTTCACCGCCGAGCCCGCCGATGCCCACCAGCCGCTGAGTGTTCCTCCTGGGCGCGGGGTGGCGCTGGCCCTGCTGGGCCTGTTCTTCCTGCTGCTGCTGGGGCTGCCGCTGCTGGCGCAGCTGTGGCCCGTGCCCTGGCTGGAGCGTGTGGATGCCTTCTACCGGGCCGGCTCGCTGGTATTCGGCGGAGGACATGTGGTGCTGCCGCTGCTGCAGAGCGAAGTGGTGGGCACCGGGTGGGTGAGCAACGAGACCTTTCTGGCCGGCTACGGCGCCACCCAGGCGGTGCCTGGTCCGCTGTTCACCTTCGCGGCCTTCCTGGGCGCGGCCATGCAGGAGGCGCCCAGCGGCTGGGCCGGTGGACTGCTGTGCCTGGGGGCGGTGTTCGCGCCTTCGTTCCTGCTGGTGATCGGCACCCTGCCGTTCTGGGTGCGGCTGCGTGCCAACCGGCATTCCGGGGCGGCGCTGCAGGGCGTCAACGCGGCGGTGGTGGGCGTGCTGCTGGCGGCGCTCTATGACCCGGTGTGGACCAGCGCCATCCTGGGTCCGGAGGATTTCGTCCTGGCCCTGGCCGCCCTCGGGGCGCTGATGGCCTGGAAGCTGCCGCCCTGGCTGGTGGTGCTGGGCTGCGCCCTGGCGGGCTGGGGGCTGGAGGTTCTCTTGTAGGGCGCGGTCGGCGCTTTCCGGCCGCCGATCAGGGTGTCGGATGGTGCGCTCATGGTGAGGGGGACGTCTTCACTCGTAGGGCGGTCGGCGCTTTCCCGGCCGCCTTATTGGAATGCACCGATGCCACGCTGCGTGGACCTGACCGGATCAGTGGCTGTGCTGCTCGTGCTGCCCGGCGCCGTGGCCCATCAGCCAGTCCTGATGCGGCCCGGGCAGGGTCCAGAAGCCGAAGAGGATGACCAGCAGGCCGCCCGCGATGCGCACGCCGCGCTGGCGCAGCAGCGAAGTCAGGCGCTCGGCGGCCAGTCCGGTGGCCAGCAGTACCGGCCAGGTGCCCAGGCCGAAGGCCAGCATGAGCAGGGCACTGTCCAGCGCGTCGCCCTGGCTGGCGGCCCACAGCAGGGTGCTGTAGACCAGCCCGCAGGGCAGCCAGCCCCACAGGGCGCCCAGGGTCGCCGCCTGGGGCAGGCCATGCACCGGCATGAAGCGTCTGGTCACCGGCTGGATGAAACGCCACAGGCCCTTGCCCAGGGCCTCGATGCGCGTCAGACCGCTCCACCAGCCGGCCAGATACAGCCCCATGGCGATCAGCAACAGGGCGGCGACGATGCGCAGTACGCTAGCGGCCGGGCTGCTGGCCAGCGCCCAGCCGCCCAGGCCGAGCAGCAGCCCGGCGACGGCGTAGCTGAGGATGCGACCGAGGTTGTAGCCGAGCAGCAGCTGCAGGCGCCGGCCGCGCTGCTGAGGCGGGATGGCCAGGGTCAGCGCGCCCATCAGGCCGCCGCACATGCCCAGGCAGTGGCCGCCGCCCAGCAGGCCGAGGATGAAGGCGGAAATCAATTGCGGGAGGAGATCAGTCACCGGGTCTGTCCTGATCCTTGCCGGCCTCCCGGTCGGCCTTCTCGACACCGGCCTTGTGGTTCGGGTCGTCGTCGTCGAACAGGATACTGTGGGCGGGGCTGTCCAGGTCGTCGTACTGGCCGCTGTTGACGGCCCAGAAGAACAGCCAGATGGCCAGGCCGACCACGATGACGGCCACGGGGATCATGTAGTAGAGGGCTGCCATGGGAACCTCCGAAAATGCTGCTCAGGCGGCTGCCGGGGCCGGATGCCGGGCCAGGCGCAGGGCATTGAGCACCACCAGCAGCGAACTGACGGACATGCCCAGCGCGGCCCAGGCGGGGGTGACCCAGCCGATGGCGGCGAAGGGCAGGATAAGCCCGTTGTACAGCATTGCCCAGCTGAGGTTCTCGATGATGATCCGCCGGGTCCGCCGCGCCAGCGGCAGGGCGCGGGTCAGGCTGTCCAGGCGGTTGGACAGCAGCACCGCGTCGGCGCTGGTCTTGGCCAGGTCGGTGGCCGAGCCCATGGCCACGCTGATGTCGGCGGCGGCGAGCACCGGCACGTCGTTGACGCCGTCGCCCAGCATCAGCACCCTGCGGCCTTCGCCGTGCAGCTGCTTGAGCACCGCCAGCTTGTCGTCCGGGGTCAGGCCGCCGCGGGCGTCCTCGATGCCCAACTGACGGGCGATCTCGCCCACCATCGGTGAGCTGTCGCCGGACAGCAGGAGGATCCGCCAGCCCCGGGCCCGGCAGGCGTCCAGCAGGGCGGGGGCGTCCTCGCGCAGGCGATCATCCAGCACCAGCCAGGCCAGCGGGCCCTGTTCGTCGCCGAGCAGCAGCCACTGGCCGTGATCGCCGGGAATCGCCGGGGTCGGCTGGCCGGACAGGGCGCAGACGAAATCCGGCTGACCGATGCGCAGGCGGCGCTGTGCCACCAGGCCCTCCAGGCCCAGGCCGGGGTGGCTGTCCACCTCTTCGGCGGCCTGGGCGGCACGGCCGAAGGCCCGGGCGATGGGGTGTTCGGAGCGGTTTTCCAGCGCGGCGGCCAGGGCCAGGCACTGGTCGGCGTCCAGGTCGCGCAGGGGGTGGATCTCGCGCAGGGTCAGGCGGCCTTCGGTGAGGGTACCGGTCTTGTCGAAGATCACCGTGTCGATATGGTTCAGCCCTTCCAGCACATGGCCGCGGGTGAGCAGCAGCCCCAGCTTGTGCAGGCTGCCGGTGGCGGCGGTAAGGGCGGTGGGTGTGGCCAGCGACAGGGCGCAGGGGCAGGTGGCGACCAGCAGGGCGAGCACCACCCAGAAGGCGCGGTCGCTATCGATCTGCCACCAGACCAGGCCGACCACGGTCGCCACCAGCAGCACGCCAATCAGGAACCAGTGGGCCACGGTGTCCGCCAGTTCGGCCAGGCGCGGCTTCTCGCTCTGCGCCCGCTCCAGCAGGCGCACGATGGCGGACAGGCGGGTGTCGTCGCCCAGGGCCAGCACCTCGACGGTCAGCGGTCCTTCCACGTTCAGGGTGCCGGCGGTGACGCTGTCGCCGACGCCGCGCGGCTGCGGCAGGTATTCACCGGTCAGCAGGGATTCGTCGATGCTGGACTGGCCGGAGAGGATGCGGCCATCGGCGGGCAGCAGGGCACCGGGCTGCACCAGCACGCGGTCACCGATGCGCAGCTCGCCGAGCAGTACGCGGTGGGCCTGGTCCTGCTCGTCCAGGCGCAGGCAGGAGGCCGGCAGCAGATTGACCAGCTGCGCGGTAGCCGCCGCGGTGCGCTCGCGGGCCCGGCGTTCCAGGTAGCGGCCGGCCAGCAGGAACAGGGCGAACATGCCCACGGCGTCGAAATACAGCTCGCCCTCGCCGGTCAGGGTGGACCAGATGCCCGCCAGGTAGGCGCCGCCGATGGCCAGGGACACCGAGACGTCCATGGTCAGATGGCGGGTGCGCAGGTCGCGCAGGGCGCCGCGGAAGAACTGGCCGCAGCAGTAGAGGACGATGGGGGTGGTGAGGATCAGCGCCGTCCAGCGCAGGATCACGTGGAAGCTGTGGGAGAGGTCCAGGTTGAACTCGGGCCAGGTGGCCATGGTGGCCATCATCACCTGGAACCACAGCAGGCCGGCCAGGCCGATCTGCTTGAGGGCGCGGCGGTTCTCCTCGGCCAGCTTTTCCGCCGCCTGGTCGGGGCGGTAGGGGTGCGCCGCGTAGCCGATGCGGCGCAGGCCCTGCAGCAGTTCGCTGAGCGGGACCTGGCTGTCGGCCCAGCGCACCTGCAGGCGATGGTTGGACAGGTTGAGGCGCGCCTCGGCCACCGCCGGCAGGGCGCGCAGGTGTTTCTCGATCAGCCAGCCGCAGGCGGCACAGCTGATGCCCTCCACCAGCAGGGTGGTTTCCGCCAGCTCGCCCTCATGCTGCACGAAGGGTTCCTGCACTTCGGCCCGGTCGTAGAGCGCCAGCTCGTCGGTGAGGATCTGCGGCAGCGCCTCGGGGTTGGCGGAGGGTTCGCTGCGGTGGCGGTAGTAGCTTTCCAGACCGCCGCTGACGATGGCCTCGGCCACCGCCTGGCAGCCCGGGCAGCAGAATTCGCGGGGCTCACCCAGCACGGGGGCGACGAAGCGGCTGCCGGCGGGAACCGGCAGGCCGCAATGGAAGCAGGGGACGGGACTGCTCATCGGCGCGGAATCAGTTTTCCAGCGTGAGCGGCTGTCCCGGGATCACTTCCTTTTCCACATACAGTCGCCAGGGCTTGCCGCCTTCCTGGCCCAGCAGTTCGACGAAGCGCCGGCCCGACACGCTGTCCAGCATGAAGCCCTGATAGCTGCCGTCGTCCCGGGGTTGCAGGATCACGCGGCGATCCATGTGGGCCTGGGTCGGCGAGATCAGGTTCAGCTCCAGCTGCTGCGGGCGGCTGTAGCCGGTCAGTTGCAGGCTGGCGGTGCCGGTCTCGTCGTCCAGGGTGAGGACGGCCTTGAGGCTCAGCTGCCTGGCGAGCTTCTCGCGCTCCAGGGAGGCGTTGATGCCCTTGCCGACGTCGTAGTAGTTGGCCACCACCGGGACGTCGGGGTTCATCGTGGCGAAGGTCAGCATGCCCAGGCCGAGGACCACGGCAAACACCAGGATGCCGATGACGAACCAGGCCCAGACTTCACGATACCAGCGACTTTCGGTTTTGGACTGCATGAGTAACCCTGATCAACGGAAGGAGGGGCCGATGAAGCGACTGTCGGCCTCGTTGGTGACGGAGGGATCGTCCACGGCCCTGACGTGGAAGACGATGTTGTTGGTGCTCGACGGCAGCTTCTCCGGATCGATGGAGAGCTCGGCCGGCATCGACAGCACCTCGCCGGAAGCGACCTGCACCTCGCGGCGGCCTTCGAAGGCGAGCCCGTCGAGCCCGGACACCTCGATCACATAGGTGCGATCCTGCTGAGCCTTGTTCATGATCTTCAGGGTGTACACGTTCTCGATCATGCCCTCTTCATTTTCACGATAGAGCACGCGATCCTTGAGCACGTCGATCTGTACCAGCGGGCGGTTGACCAGGGCCCAGGAGAACAGGCCCATCATCACCAGCAGGGCGGTGGCGTAGCCGATCAGGCGCGGGCGCAGCAGACGGGTCTTCTGCCCGGACAGGTTGTGCTCGGTGGTGTAGCTGATCAGGCCGCGCGGGTAGCCCATCTTGTCCATGATGCTGTCGCAGGCGTCGATGCAGGCGGCACAGCCGATGCACTCGATCTGCAGCCCGTTGCGGATGTCGATGCCGGTGGGGCAGACCTGTACGCACACGGTGCAGTCGATGCAGTCGCCCAGGCCCTGGGCCTTGTAGTCGACGCCCTTCTTGCGCGGACCGCGCTTCTCGCCGCGGTTCGGGTCGTAGGAGACGATCAGCGTGTCCTTGTCGAACATCACGCTCTGGAAGCGCGCGTAGGGGCACATATAGATGCACACCTGCTCGCGCAGGAAGCCGGCGGCGCCATAGGTGGCCAGGGTGAAGAAACCGATCCAGAAGGCGGCCCAGCCATTGACGTTGAAGCTGAGCAGGTCGGGCACCAACTGGCGGATCGGGGTGAAGTAGCCGACGAAGGTGATGGCCACCCCGACGGCGACGGCCAGCCAGATGGCATGCTTGGCGATCTTGCGCAGTAGCTTGTTGCCGCTCATCGGCGCCTTGTCCAGCTTCATGCGCTGGTTGCGGTCACCCTCGGTAACCTTCTCGGCCCACATGTACACCCAGGTGAACACGCTCTGCGGGCAGGTGTAGCCGCACCACACACGACCGGCAAACACGGTGATGAAGAAGAGGCCGAAGGCGCAGATGATCAGCAGCCAGGACAGCAGCATGAAGTCCTGGGGCCAGAAGGTGGCGCCGAAGACGTGGAACTTCCGTTCCGGCAGGTCCCACCAGACGGCCTGCCGGCCATCCCAGTTCAGCCAGACCGTGCCAAAGAAGAGGATGAAGAGAAATGCGCCGCCGAAGCGACGGATATTGCGGAACACGCCGGTGAACGCCCGGGTGTAGATTTTCTCGCGCTTGGCGTAGAGGTCGACGTTTTCACCTTTGGCAGGGCTGACGTCACGAACGGGGATTTGCTCACTCATCATCAGGTACCACTTTGCGGGGTGGGGCTCCAGCCGATACTTGGTCGCCTGGAATCGTTTGACCTGCCAATGGTACGCCTGATGGGGCACCTTTCGGTGCGACCCCGGGTCGCACCGAAAGGATTTTCTTATTGAGCGTCAGCAGCTTGCTGCGACAGGCTGTACACGTAGGCGG
>DATGNS010000221.1:0-10743 GCA_035306625.1 Pseudomonas sp.
GGTGCCCGATGGCAGCACGATGTTGCCGATGGCGCGGCCTACCACCTTGCTTGAGCGCGCGTCGCCGTGGGCGATCACTTCGATGGCTTCGGCCGCGCCGCGCCGCAGCGAGTGGGCGCTGACGATGTCGCCACGGCGCACGTGGGTCAGCAGCGTGCCGATGGTGGCCAGCTGCGGGCTGATGGCAATGTCGATCTCGCCTCCCTGAACCAGGTCCACGTAGGCCGGGTTGTTGATGATGCACATCACTTTGCGTGCGCCGAGCCGCTTGGCCAGCAAAGAGGACATGATGTTGGCTTCGTCGTCGTTGGTCAGCGCCAGGAAGATGTCGGCGTCCTTGATGTTCTCTTCCAGCAGGAGGTCGCGGTCCGAGGCGCTGCCCTGCAGCACGATGGTGCTGTCCAGCACCTCCGAGAGGTGGCGGCAGCGCGCCGGGCTCTTCTCGATGATCTTCACCTGGTAGCGGCTCTCGATGGCCTCGGCCAGGCGCTCGCCGATGTTGCCGCCGCCGGCAATCACCACCCGCCGGTAGCTGTCCTCCAGGCGGCGCAGCTCGCTCATCACCGCACGGATGTTGCCGCGCGCGGCGATGAAGAACACCTCGTCGTCGGGTTCGATCACCGTGTCGCCCTGGGGCACGATGGCCCGGTTGCGCCGGTAGATGGCGGCCACCCGGGTGTCCACACCGGGCATGTGGCGGCGCAGCTCGCTGAGCGGCTGGCCGACCAGCGGGCCGCCGTAGTAGGCCTTGCTGGCCACCAGCTGGGCCTTGCCGCCGGCGAAGTCGATCACCTGCAGGGCGCCGGGATACTCGATCAGCCGCTTGATGTAGTTGGTCACCACCTGCTCGGGGCTGATCAGCACGTCCACCGGGATGGCCTCGTTGCTGAACAGGCCGCCGCGGGTCAGGTAGGCGGGCTCGCGCACCCGGGCGATCTTGGTCGGGGTGTTGAACAGGGTGTAGGCCACCTGGCAGGCGACCATGTTGGTCTCGTCGCTGTTGGTCACCGCCACCAGCATGTCGGCGTCGTCGGCGCCGGCCTGGCGCAGCACGGTGGGGAAGGAACCGCGGCCCTGGATGGTGCGGATGTCCAGTCGATCGCTCAGCTCGCGCAGGCGGTCGCCATCGGTGTCCACCACGGTGATGTCGTTGGCCTCGCTGGCCAGATGCTCGGCCAGGGTTCCACCGACCTGGCCCGCGCCGAGAATGATGATCTTCACCGCTGTGCTCCCCTGTCCTTGCGCCGCCGGCGATCAGCGCCTCGGGCTGGCGGCGATCTTCATCAGCCTGGCGTAGTAGAAGCCGTCATGCCCCTCGGGCTGCGGCAGCAGCTGGCGGCCGTGGGCCTGCTTCAGGCCGAAGTCGCCGGCGATGTCCAGCTCGCGCGCACCCGGGGTGCGGGCCAGGAAGGCGCTGATGTTAGCGCTGTTTTCTTCCGGCAGCACCGAGCAGGTGGCGTAGACCAGGATGCCGCCGACCTCCAGGGTCGGCCACAGGGCATCCAGCAGCTCTCCCTGCAGCCGGGCCAGGGCGCTGATGTCCTCGGCCTGGCGGGTCAGCTTGATGTCCGGGTGACGACGGATCACGCCGGTGGCCGAACAGGGCGCATCCAGCAGGATGCGCTGGAACGGCTTGCCGTCCCACCAGGCGGCGGTGTCGCGGCCGTCGGCGGCCACCAGCATGGCGTCCAGGTGCAGGCGATCCAGGTTTTCGCGCACCCGGGCCAGGCGCTGCGGCTCGGCATCCAGGGCGATCATCTCGGCCAGCTGCGCTTCGCGTTCCAGCAGGTGACAGGTCTTGCCGCCCGGTGCGGCGCAGGCGTCCAGCACCCGCTGGCCGGGGGCCAGTTCCAGCAGGTCGGCGGCCAGCTGGGCGGCCTCGTCCTGCACGCTGACCCGTCCCTCGGCGAAGCCCGGCAGCGTGGTGACGTCGCAGGGCTGCAGCAGGCGGATGCCGTCGGCGCCGAAGGTGCAGGGCTCGGCGGCCAGCCCGGCGGCGCGCAGCTCCTCCAGGTACGCCTCGCGGCTGCCGTGGCGGCGGTTGACGCGCAGGATCAGCGGCGGATGCAGGTTGTTGGCCGCGCAGATGGCTTCCCAGTGCTCCGGCCAGTCGGCCTTCAGGCGCTTCTGCAGCCAGCGCGGATGGGCGGTGCGGCTGACCGGGTCGCGCTCCAGCGCGGCGAACAGCGCCTCGCCCTCGCGCTGGGCGCGGCGCAGCACGGCGTTGAGCAGGCCCTTGGCCCAGGACTTCTTCAGGCGCTCGGCGCAGCCGACGGTCTCGCCGATGGCGGCATGGGCCGGAATGCGGGTATGGAACAGCTGGTAGAGACCGACCAGCAGCAGGGCTTCCAAATCCCGGTCGGCGGCCTTGAAGGGCTTCTGCAGCAGCTTTTCGGCCAGCAGCGCCAGGCGTGGCTGCCAGCGGGCGGTGCCGAAGGCCAGCTCCTGGGTCAGACCACGATCGCGGGGTTCGACCCGCTCGAGCAGCGGCGGCAGGCTGCCGCCCAGCGAGGCGCGGCCCTGCAGCACCGCCGCCAGGGCCTGGGCGGCAGCCAGACGCGGATTCATGCGCTGAACACCAGGCCGGGGGCAAACTGCTCGCGGCGGCTGTTGAACAGGTCGGCGAAGGCCAGCGGCTTGCCGCCGGGCAACTGCAGGCGGGTCAGCAGCAGCGCGCCTTCGCCGCAGGCGACGCGCAGGCCCTGCCGGTCGGCCGCGAGAATGGTGCCGGGCGCGCCCTCGCCTTCGGCCAGCTGCGCGGCATGCACCTTGATCGCTTCGCCTGCCAGGGCGCTGTGACACACCGGCCAGGGGTGCAGGGCGCGGATCTGGCGCTCCAGCTCCACGGCCGGGCGAGTCCAGTCCAGGCGCGCCTCGTCCTTGCTCAGCTTGTGGGCGTAGCAGGCTAGGCTGTCATCCTGCTTCTCGCCGGTCAGCGTGCCGGCCTCCAGGCCGGCGACCGCTTCGACCACCGCGGCGGCGCCCAGCTCGGCCAGACGGTCATGCAGGGTGCCTCCGGTGTCCTCGGCGCCGATCGGCGTGGTGACCTTGAGCAGCATCGGCCCGGTGTCCAGGCCGGCTTCCATCTGCATCACCGTCACACCGGACTCGGCGTCGCCGGCTTCCACCGCGCGCTGGATGGGCGCGGCACCGCGCCAGCGCGGCAGCAGCGAGGCGTGGCTGTTGATGCAGCCCAGGCGCGGAATATCCAGCACCGCCTGGGGCAGGATCAGGCCGTAGGCCACCACCACCATCAGGTCGGGCTGCAGGGCGGCCAGCTCGGCCTGGGCGGCGGGGTCACGCAGGGTCTGCGGCTGATGGACGGGAATGCCGTGGGCCAGCGCCAGCTGCTTGACCGGGCTGGGCATCAGTTTCTGGCCGCGCCCGGCGGGGCGATCGGGCTGGGTGTAGACGGCGATCACCTCGCGGCCCGCGTCGAGCAGGGCCTGCAGGTGTCTGGCGGCAAATTCCGGAGTGCCGGCAAAGACGATACGCATGGGGGCTCACTGACGAAAAAGGCTTGCCGAAGCAAGCCTTTGGGTTTCGGTCACGCCTGCTGCAGGCGATGTTGTTTTTCCAGCTTCTTCTTGATGCGGTCGCGCTTGAGCTGCGACAGGTAGTCGACGAAGAGCTTGCCGTTGAGGTGGTCGCATTCGTGCTGGATGCACACCGCCAGCAGGCCTTCGGCGATCAGCTCGTAGGGCTGGCCGTCGCGGTCCAGCGCACGGATCTTCACCTTCTGCGGGCGATCGACATTTTCGTAGAAGCCGGGTACCGACAGACAGCCTTCCTGGTACTGGTCCATCTCGTCGGTCAGGGGTTCGAACTCGGGGTTGATGAAGACCCGCGGCTCGGACTTGTCCTCGGACAGGTCCATCACCACCACGCGCTTGTGCACGTTTACCTGGGTCGCCGCGAGGCCGATGCCGGGTGCGGCATACATGGTCTCGAACATGTCGTCGACCAGCTGACGAATGCTGTCATCGACCACCTCCACCGGCGTGGCGATGGTGCGCAGCCGCGGATCGGGGTATTCGAGGATGTTGAGAATGGCCATAAGCGTTTGTGAAACAGGTATGCAATTGGAAAAGGGCCCGCTGATAAGATCCGGCAGCGGTGCAAAAGTGCCTCCAGAACCACGGATTTCAAGGGTTTGCAGCGGGCTCGGCAGCTTTGCGCGGAGCCACATGATAAAGGGATTCAGCCCATGAGGAAAACACTACTCGCCCTGTTGCTGGTGACCGCCGGCGGTCTGGCCCAGGCCCAGGTTGAGCTGCGCGACGGCCATCCGCAGCGCTACACGGTCGTCAAGGGCGACACCCTGTGGGACATCTCCGCGCGCTTCCTGCAGCGGCCCTGGAAATGGCCGCAGATCTGGCATGTCAACCCGCAGGTGCGGAACCCGCACCTGATCTATCCGGGCGATGTGCTCAGCCTGGTCTACGTGGATGGTCAGCCGCGCCTGACCCTGGAGCGCGGCGACCGTACCGTCAAGCTGTCGCCCAGGGTGCGCGCCACCCCGCTGATGGAGGCCATTCCCCCCATTCCGTTGGAGGCGATCAACAGTTTCCTGCTCGCCAACCGCATCGTCGACAGCGCCGAGGCGTTCGAGCGGGCACCCTACATCGTCGCCGGCAACGCCGAGCGGGTGATCAGCGGCAAGGACGATCGCGTCTATGCCCGCGGGCGCTTCCCCAATGACGAGCCGGTCTACGGCATCTACCGCCAGGGCCGCACCTATGTCGACCCGCAGACCCGCGAGGTGCTGGGCATCAACGCCGACGACATCGGCACCGGCGTGCGCATCGGCGAGGAGGGCGATATCACCACCCTGCGCCTGACCCGTTCCACCCAGGAAATCCGCATCGCCGACCGCCTGTTCTCCACCGAGGAACGCGCCCTCACCTCCTCCTTCATGCCCAGCGAGCCGCTGCGCACCATCGACGGCCTGATCCTCGACGTGCCGCGCGGCGTGACCCAGATCGGCCTGTACGACGTGGTGACCCTCAACAAGGGGCGCCGTGACGGCCTGGCCGAAGGCAACGTGCTGGCCATCTACAAGAGCGGCGAGACGGTACGCGATCGCGTCACCGGCGAGCATGTGAAGATTCCCGACGAGCGCGCCGGCCTGCTGATGGTGTTCCGCACCTACGACAAGCTCAGCTACGGCCTGATCCTGCAGGCCAGCCGGCAGATGGCGGTGCTCGACCGGGTGCGCAATCCCTGACTTTCGGTTCCCAGGGATCTTCCCGCCGCTCTTGCCTCCGGCAGAGCGGCTTTTTTGTGCCTGCCCGACCGCGCTCCCGGGGGAAGCGGTGCCGCTTCCCCGGTCCGCTGCCACCATTCGTCTATCCTGCCTCGGTCAACTTGGAAGATCAGGGACGATTCCATGAACCCGCAGTTCTCGCCTGCCGAACTGGAAGCGCGTCTGCGTCTGCATTGTCTGCCGGAACTGGGCCCCCGGCGTTTCCACCGCCTGCTGCGGGCGTTCGGCAGTGCCAGCGCCGCGCTCAGCGCCCCGGCCTCCGCCTGGCGGGCCCTGGGCCTGCCGGCAGCCAGCGCCGAGGCACGCCGCAGCCCGTCGGTGCGCCAGCGCGCCCATGCCGCCCTGGCCTGGCTGGAACAGCCCGACCAGCACCTGCTCTGCTGGGACCACCCCGATTATCCAGCGCTGCTCGCCGAGCTGGAGGACGCGCCACCGCTGCTGTTCGTGGCGGGTGACGCGGCCCTGCTGGAGCGGCCGCAACTGGCCATCGTCGGCAGCCGTCGTGCCTCGCGGCCGGGTCTGGAATGCGCCGAGCGCTTCGCTCACAGCCTGGCTGGTGGCGGTTTCGTGGTCACCAGCGGCCTGGCCCTGGGCATCGACGGCGCCGCCCACCAGGGGGCCCTGCGCGCCGGTGGCAGAACCATCGGTGTGCTCGGCTCCGGGCTGACGCAGCTTTACCCCGCGCGCCATCAGGCGCTGGCCGAGCGCATGCGCGCCGAAGGGGGGGCGCTGGTCTCGGAACTGCCCCTCGACACCCCGCCCCGGCCGGCCAACTTTCCGCGCCGCAACCGCATCATCAGCGGGCTGTCGCTGGGCGTGCTGGTGGTGGAAGCCAGCCCCTCCAGCGGCTCGCTGATCACCGCCCGCCTGGCTGCCGAACAGGGCCGCGAGGTGTTCGCCGTGCCGGGCTCGATCCACCACCCGGGCGCCCGTGGCTGCCACCAGCTGATCCGCGACGGCGCGAGCCTGGTGGAAAGCGTCGAGGACATCCTGCAGCAGCTGCAGGGTTGGCAGCGCCCGGTGGCGCAGCTGCCGCCGCAGGCCACGCGCCCGGAAACCGAACACCCGCTGCTCGCCCTGCTGTGGGCCGCGCCGCACAGCAGCGAGGCGCTGGCGGTGGCCAGCGGCTGGCCGCTGGCGCGGGTGCTGGCCGAGCTCACCGAACTGGAGCTCAGCGGGCGGGTGGCCTGTCAGGCCGGCATCTGGAGCGGCCTGGCCGATTGAGCGGCATCCCGCGCGATCAGGGCTTGCGGTACACTGCGCGCCTTTTCGTTCGCAGAGCGCATGGCATGAACAGCAGTTGGCGCATCCGCCAGGTGGCGGGTGTGGTGAAGGGTGGTGGGGTGATCGCCTATCCGACCGAAGCGGTCTGGGGGCTGGGCTGCGATCCCTGGAACGGGGCGGCGGTCCGCCGGCTGCTGGCGCTCAAGTCGCGTCCCATGCACAAGGGGCTGATCCTGGTGGCGGCGCGCGCCACCCAGTTCGACTTCCTCCTCAATGACCTGCCCGGCGAATGGCTGCTGCGCCTGGCCGATTCATGGCCGGGGCCGAACACCTGGCTGGTGCCCCATCAGGGCCGCCTGCCGGCCTGGATCACCGGCCGGCACGCCACCGTGGCGCTGCGGGTCAGCGACCACCCGCTGGTGCGGGAGCTGTGCCAGCACACCGGGCCGCTGGTCTCAACCTCGGCCAATCCGGCCGGGCGTCCCGCGGCGCGCAGTCGCCTGCGCGTCGAACAGTATTTTCACGGCCGGCTGGACGCCGTGCTGGGCGGCCCGCTGGGCGGTCGGCGCAATCCGAGCCTGATCCGCGACCTGGTCACCGGCAAGGTGATTCGGCCATCCTGATTCGTGGGGCGGTGTTGTCCCGGCCGCCGCTTCACCTTTCACCGAAGCCATCCCGGTGGCCAACGCTTGCGCGTTGACCACCTACGAATGCCCACTGCGGCCCAAGCCGTGTCGTAGGGCGGTCGGCGTCTTCCCGGCCGCCATCAAGGCCGTCTCTGGCGGCTTGGTGGCCAAGGCGGAACCTTGGCCACCCTACACTGCGCCCCCATTGCCTTTACGGCAGCAGTACCGTGGAACCCACCGTCTCCCCGGCCGCCAGCGCGCGCTGCGCTTCGGCGGCGTCGGCCAGGGCGTAGCGCTGGCTGACATCCACCTGGATCTTGCCGCTGGTGATCATGGCGAACAGCTCGTCGGCCATGGCCTGCAGGCGCTGGGGGGTATCGGCGTAGCCGGCCAGGGTCGGGCGGGTGACATACAGCGAGCCCTTCTGCGCCAGCACGCCCAGGTTGACGCCGGTCACCGCGCCGGAGGCGTTGCCGAAGCTGACCAGCAGGCCGCGCGGGGCCACGCAGTCCAGGGAAATCTCCCAGGTGGACTTGCCCACCGAGTCGTAGACCACCGGACACTTGGCGCCGCCGGTCAGCTCCAGCACGCGCTGGCGGATGTCCTCGCGGCTGCGGTCGATGGTCGCCCAGGCGCCCAGTGCCCGGGCTCGCTCGGCCTTCTCCGCCGAGCCCACCACCCCGATCAGCTTCGCGCCGATGGCCCTGGCCCACTGGCAGGCCAGCGAGCCCACGCCGCCGGCGGCGGCATGGAACAGGCAGAACTCGCCCGGCTGCAGCGGATGGGTCTGGCGCAGCAGGTACTGCACGGTCAGGCCCTTGAGCATCACCGCGGCGGCCTGCTCGAAGGAGATGGCCTCCGGCAGCTTGACCAGCCTGTCGGCCGGCAGCACATGCAGCTCGCTGTAGGCGCCCAGCGGGCCGGTGGCATAGGCGACCCGGTCGCCCACCTGGAGGCCGGTCACGGCGCTGCCCACCGCCTCCACCTCGCCGGCGCCCTCGGTGCCCAGGCCGGACGGCAGCGCCGGCGGCACATAGAGGCCGCTGCGGAAATAGGTGTCGATGAAGTTCAGGCCGATGGCGCGGTTGCGTACCCGCACCTCGTGGGGGCCGGGTTCGGCGGGCGTGTAATCGACATATTCGAGCACCTCGGGGCCGCCATGGGCGCTGAACTGGATACGCTTGGCCATGCTTGCAATCTCCACCGGAAAAAGCGCTATCGAACCCCCGTGCGGCACCGGCGTCAACCGTGCGGATGATATGCTTCGCGCCTGTTTCCACTTTGCCAAGGTGCTGGGTTCATGAGTGTCCCGCTCGATGCCGTCAAGGCCTACCTGCTCGATCTGCAGGACCGTATCTGTGCCGCCCTGGAGGCCGAGGACGGCCGCGCGCGGTTCATCGAGGACGCCTGGCAGCGCCCGGCCGGCGGCGGTGGCCGCACGCGGGTGATTGCCGATGGCGCGTTGATCGAGAAGGGTGGCGTGAACTTCTCCCACGTGTTCGGCGACAACCTGCCGCCATCGGCCAGCGCCCACCGGCCGGAACTGGCCGGGCGCGGCTTCCAGGCCATGGGCGTGTCGCTGGTCATCCACCCGGACAACCCCCATGTGCCCACCTCGCACGCCAACGTGCGCCTGTTCTGCGCCGAGAAGGAAGGCGCCGAGCCGCTGTGGTGGTTCGGCGGCGGCTTCGACCTGACCCCCTACTACGCCCACGAGGAAGACTGCGTGCACTGGCACCGCGTGGCCCGCGACGCCTGCGCGCCGTTCGGCGCCGACGTCTACCCGCGCTTCAAGGAATGGTGCGACCGCTACTTCTTCCTCAGGCACCGCAACGAGCCGCGCAACATCGACGGGCTGTTCTTCGACGACCTGAACGAATGGGACTTCGACACCAGCTTTGCCTTCCTGCGTGCCATCGGCGACGCCTATCTGGAGGCCTACCTGCCCATCGTGCGGCGCCGCAAGGGTACGCCCTACACCCCGGCACAGAAGGAATTCCAGGAATACCGGCGCGGCCGCTACGTGGAGTTCAACCTGGTGTTCGATCGCGGCACCCTGTTCGGCCTGCAGTCGGGCGGGCGCACCGAATCGATCCTCATGTCGCTGCCGCCGAAGGTGCGCTGGGGCTACGACTGGAAGCCCGAGCCGGGCAGCGAGGAAGCGCGGCTGACCGAGTATTTCCTCACCGCCCGCGACTGGCTGGCCTGACCTTCACCGCCCGGAGAGCAACGCAGATGGACCGCTATGGCGTGTTCGGCAACCCCATTGCCCACAGCAAATCCCCGCTGATCCACCGCCTGTTCGCCGAACAGACCGGCCAGGCGCTGACCTACGAGGCGCTGCTGGCGCCGCTGGATGACTTTGCCGGTTTCGCCCGCGCCTTCTTCCGCGAGGGCCTGGGGGCCAACGTCACCGTGCCGTTCAAGGAGGAGGCGTTCCGCCTGGCCGATACCCTGACCGAACGCGCGCAGCGGGCCGGCGCGGTGAACACCCTGAAGAAGCTGGAGGATGGTCGTCTGCTCGGCGACAACACCGACGGCGCCGGCCTGGTGCGCGACCTGACCCACAACGCCGGTTTCCCCCTGCGCGGCAAGCGCATCCTGGTGGTGGGCGCCGGCGGCGCCGTGCGTGGCATCCTGGAACCCTTCCTGGCCGAACAGCCGGCCGAGCTGCTGATCGCCAACCGCACCACCGCCAAGGCTGAAGCGCTGGCTGCGGCCTTCGCTGACCTGGGGCCGGTGCGTGCCTGCGGTTTCGACTGTCAGGGCGAGCCTTTCGACCTGATCGTCAACGGCACCTCCGCCAGCCTCAGCGGCGAGGTACCGCCAATTGCCCCGACGCTGATCCGCCCGGGCCATACCCTGTGCTACGACATGATGTACGGCGCCCAGCCCACCGCGTTCAACCGCTGGGCGATCGAGCAGGGCGCTATGACCCGTGATGGTCTGGGCATGCTGGTCGAGCAGGCGGCGGAGGCCTTCTTTCTCTGGCGCGGTGTGCGCCCGCAGGCGGAGCCTGTGCTTCAGGAATTGCGCCGCCAGTTGACCTGATGTTCAGGATGGCGACGGCAGTAGGCATAGCAGCCGATCGCCACGCCGATGCCTACCAGCAGCGCCATGCCGGCCAGCGGATGCTGGCGGGCGCAGTCCTGGGCCATGCGCCCGGCCGCGCGGGTGCTGTCCAGCAGGTCCCGGGCATGCCAGTCGCGGTCGTGCCACAGGGATTCGGCCCGGCTGCGCAGGGCGGACCAGCCATGTCGGCCACGCAGATGCTCGCGACTCAGTTCCTCCAGCGCCTGACGCAGACGCGCCAGCTCCGCCTCGACGTCGCTCTGGGCCGATGATGAGTGGTTGCTGAACCAGGACATGTTGAATCCTCCCGTGCAATGTCAGCTCAACAGACCTGATGCCACACGGGAGGTGCGGCCGGCGGGATGGCCGGTTTCAGCGCAGCACTTCGTGCAGGATCTCATGCACGATGCCGGTGGCCAGCGCTACCAGTACCAGATCGCTGCCGGTGCGGCGCCATTCGTAACCGTGGTAGTGCGGCACGTAGCGACGCTGATGGGCGTTCAGCCGTTTGCCCCAGCCCGGTGGCAGCGGCTTGCCGCGCACGATGTGCACATG
>DATGNS010000222.1:0-2528 GCA_035306625.1 Pseudomonas sp.
GTCGGGGATGCGCTTGTGGATTTCCTTGATGCGGTCGATGGCCAGGATGTCACCGGTCGGCGGCTTGGTGAACTTGTAGGCGCCGTGGCTGGTGCCGATGGCGATGGCCAGGGCATCCACCTGGGTCTCGCGCACGAACTGCGCGGCCTCTTCCGGATCGGTCAGCATCTGGCTGTGGTCCAGGACGCCTTCGGCACCGATGCCGTCCTCTTCGCCGGCGGTGCCGGTTTCCAGGCTGCCCAGGCAGCCCAGCTCGCCTTCCACGGAGACGCCGCAGGCGTGGGCCATTTCCACCACCTGGCGGGTCACGCGCACGTTGTAGTCGTAGTCGGTCGGGGTCTTGCCGTCTTCACCGAGGGAGCCATCCATCATCACCGAGGAGAACCCCAGCTGGATGGAGCGCTGGCAGACCGCCGGGCTGGTGCCGTGGTCCTGGTGCATGCACACCGGGATGTGCGGGAACTCCTCGATCGCGGCGAGGATCAGGTGGCGCAGGAAGGGCGCGCCGGCGTACTTGCGGGCGCCGGCGGAGGCCTGGACGATCACCGGGGAGTCGGTCTTGTCGGCCGCTTCCATGATGGCGCGCATCTGTTCGAGGTTGTTGACGTTGAATGCCGGTACGCCGTAGCCGTATTCGGCGGCGTGGTCCAGCAGCTGACGCATGCTGATAAGGGCCATCGTGTAGCTCCCAGATGTAGGGGGGTGTCTTGTTCGGGGCCCAGCCTGCCCGAGGGGCGGGCCGGGTTCAAGTGTGTCAGCTCGTAGGGCGGTCGGCGCTTTTCTGGCCGTCAGTCGCGTGGTGGTGGCCGACTGCGTCGACCACCCTACGAAATTGCTCCGGTGTGTCCTCGCGATTACTTCGCGCGTTCTTCCAGCACGGCCACGGCCGGCAGCACCTTGCCTTCCACGAATTCCAGGAAGGCGCCGCCACCGGTGGAGATGTAGCCGATCTGCTCGGCCACGCCGTACTTGTCGATGGCTGCCAGGGTGTCGCCGCCGCCGGCGATGGAGAACGCCGGGCTCTGGGCGATGGCCTGGGCCAGGGCCTTGGTGCCGTTGCCGAACTGGTCGAACTCGAACACGCCGACCGGGCCGTTCCACAGTATGGTCTGCGAGGCCTTGAGCATCTCGGCGAACATCGCGGCGGTCTTCGGGCCGATGTCCAGGATCATGTCGTCGTCAGCCACCTCGGTGATTTCCTTGACGGTGGCCTCGGCGCTTTCGGCAAATTCCCTGGCGACCACCACGTCCACCGGCAGCGGCACGGAGACCTTGGCGGCGATGGCCTTGGCGGTGTCGACCAGGTCGGCCTCGTACAGCGACTTGCCCACCTTGTAGCCGGCCGCGGCCAGGAAGGTGTTGGCGATGCCGCCGCCGACGATCAGCG
This sequence comes from Pseudomonas sp., assembly GCA_035306625.1. Taxonomy (GTDB): domain Bacteria; phylum Pseudomonadota; class Gammaproteobacteria; order Pseudomonadales; family Pseudomonadaceae; genus Serpens. The sequence continues at coordinate 1,388 of DATGNS010000222.1, forward strand.
AGTCGCAGATCTGGCTCAGGCTGTTCAGCACGTCCAGCTTGGTGGACACCTTGGAACCGGCGACGATGGCCACCATCGGGCGGGCCGGCTTGTCCAGGGCCTTGCCCAGGGCGTCCAGCTCGGCGGCCAGCAGCGGGCCGGCGCAGGCGACCTTGGCGAATTTGGCCACGCCGTGGGTGGAACCCTCGGCGCGGTGGGCGGTGCCGAAGGCGTCCATCACGAACACGTCGCACAGGGCGGCGTACTTCTGGGCCAGCTCATCGGCGTTCTTCTTCTCGCCCTTGTTGAAGCGCACGTTCTCGAACAGCACGATCTCACCCGGCTTGACGTCCACGCCGTCCAGGTAGTCCTTGATCAGCGGCACCTCGCGGCCCAGGGCCTTGCTCAGGTAGGCGGCGACCGGCGCCAGGCTGTTCTCCTCCGTGGGTTCGCCTTCGGTGGGGCGGCCCAGGTGCGAGCAGACCATCACGGCCGCGCCCTTCTCCAGGGCCAGCCTGATGGTCGGCAGGGACGCCACGATGCGGGCGTCGCTGGTGACCACACCGTCCTTCACGGGGACGTTGAGGTCCTCGCGGATCAGCACGCGCTTCCCGGCGAGATCGAGGTCGGTCATCTTCAAAACGGTCATGGGTCAGTCCTTGGGCTGTGAGCGCTGAACGACGTGCAGAAAGTGCTCCGCGACATCGAGCATGCGGTTGGCGAATCCCCACTCGTTGTCGAACCAGGCCAGCAGGTTGACCAGGTGTGGGCCGGACACACGGGTCTGGCTGCCATCGACGATGGCCGAGTGGGGATCGTGGTTGAAGTCGCAGCTGGCGTGCGGCAGTTCAGTGTAGGCCAGCAGGTTTCTGAGCGGCCCCGCCTGGGCGGCGTCGCGCAGGATGCGGTTGACCTCGGCGGCGCTGGTGGCGCGGCGGGTCTGCAGGGTGATGTCCAGGCAGGACACGTTCACCGTGGGCACCCGGATGGCCTTGGCCTGCACTCGGCCGGCCAGCCCCGACAGCAGGCGCTCGATGCCGCGCGCCAGGCCGGTGGACACCGGGATCATCGACTGGAAGGCCGAGCGGGTGCGGCGCAGGTCGCTGTGGTGGTAGGCGTCGATCACCGGCTGGTCGTTCATCGCCGAGTGCAGGGTGGTGAT
>DATGNS010000223.1:0-2583 GCA_035306625.1 Pseudomonas sp.
CAGCCCGAAGATGAACATGTGGTCGTGGCCGATCTGTTCGCTCATTTCCACGTTGGCGCCGTCCAGGGTGCCGATGGTGAGGGCCCCGTTGAGGGCGAACTTCATGTTGCTGGTGCCGGAGGCTTCCATGCCGGCGGTGGAGATCTGCTCGGACAGGTCGGCGGCGGGAATGATCACTTCGGCCAGGCTGACGTTGTAGTTGGGCAGGAACACCACCTTGAGCTGGCCACGCAGGGTCGGGTCGTTGTTGATGGTGCGGGCGATGTCGTTGGCCAGCTTGATGATCAGCTTGGCCTGGTAGTAGCTGGCGGCCGCCTTGCCGGCGAAGATCTTCACCCGCGGCACCCAGTCCACGGTCGGATCGTTGCGGATCGCCTGGTACAGGGCCACGCAGTGCAGCAGGTTGAGCAGCTGCCGCTTGTATTCGTGGATGCGCTTGACCTGCATGTCGAAGATGGCTTCGGTGCTCACGCTGATGCCCAGCCATTCCTTGATCAGGCGCGCCAGGCGCTCCTTGTTGCCCTGGCGCATGGCCATGAACTGCTTGCGGAACTCGGCCTTCTCGGCGAAGGCCTCCAGCCTGCGCAGCTCCTGTTCCGGCGCATCCAGCAGCCCTTCCCCGAGGCGCTCGACCAGCAGCCGGGTGAGCGACGGGTTGGCCTGGTACAGCCAGCGCCGGAAGGTCACCCCGTTGGTCTTGTTGTTGATGCGTTCCGGATACAGCCAGTGCAGGTCGCGGAACACGGTTTCGCGCATCAGCTCGGTGTGCAGCGCGGACACGCCGTTGATGCTGTGGCTGCCCAGAAACGCCAGGTTGCCCATGCGCACGCGGCGGCCCTGATCTTCCTCGATCAGCGACACCGCGCGCAGCAGCCCGAAATCATGGATGCCCTGGGCGCGCAGCGAATCGATGTGTTCGGCATTGATCAGGTAGATGATCTGCATGTGGCGCGGCAGCAACCGTTCCATCAGCGACACCGGCCAGGATTCCAGCGCCTCGGGCAGCAGCGTGTGGTTGGTGTAGGCCAGGGTGGCCACGGTCAACCGCCAGGCCTCGTCCCAGGGCACCTCATGCACATCCACCAGCAGGCGCATCAGCTCGGCCACGGCGATGGCCGGGTGAGTGTCGTTGAGCTGGATGGCCACCATGTCCGGCAGCCTTTCCAGCGGGTAGTGGTGCAAGTGGCGGGCCAGCAGGTCCTGCAGCGAGGCGGAAACGAAGAAGTATTCCTGGCGCAGGCGCAGCTCCTGCCCGGCCTCGGTGACATCCGCCGGGTAGAGCACGCGGGAGATGCTGTCGGCCTTGACCGCCTCGGCCACCGCGCCCAGGTGGTCGCCGGCGTTGAAGCGCTCCAGCTGCAGATAGCGTTCGGCACGGGAACGCCACAGACGCAGGGTGTTCACGCTGCGCCGGCGCCAGCCGATGATCGGGGTGTCGTAGGCGATGGCGCGCACCGTGTCGTTGGGCTGCCACACCTGGCGGGTGTCGCCGTTGTCGCCGGTGCTGGTCACGCTGCCGCCGAAGCCGACCGTATAGCTGACTTCCGGGCGTTCGAACTCCCAGGGGTTGCCGAATTCCAGCCAGGTTTCCGTGTGCTCGTGCTGCCAGCCGTCGATCAGCACCTGGCGGAACAGCCCGTGTTCGTAGCGGATACCGTAGCCGTGGGCGGCCACGCCCAGGGTAGCCATGCTTTCCATGAAACAGGCGGCCAACCGGCCGAGGCCGCCGTTGCCGAGGGCGGCGTCCGGCTCCAGTTCCCTGATCTCGTCGAAATCCACGCCCAGTCCCTGCAGCGCCTCGCGGGCGGTATCCAGCAGGCCCAGGTTGCTCAGATTGTCGACCAGCAGGCGGCCGATGAGGAATTCCAGTGACAGGTAGTAGACACGCTTCTCCTCGCTGCGGTCGATCTGCAGGGCGGCGTCTTCCCAGCGGTCGATGATGTGGTCACGGGCCGCCAGGGCGGTGGCCTCGAACCAGTCGTGGGGGCTGGCGGAATTGATGTCCTTGCCGGTGGCGTAGGTGAGCTTGTGCAGGATGCGGGCGCGAAAGTCCTCCACGCTTTCGCAGGGCTGGTGGGCGTGCTGGTCCATGGCGGCGTCCTCTGCTGAAACGGCGGGTCTTGCTGGTTCTGAAAGCCGACGGATGCCGGGGGTTCCCGCCCCGCCCGTCCGAATGGCAAAACCGTGGCACAGCGGACGGCTCCAAGCAGGTGGGTCCCTGTGGAGTGACGGCAATGCCTCGTGGCAGTAAAGACAAGTACACCGACAAGCAGAAGCGCAAGGCCGAGCACATCGAGGAGAGCTACGAGGCCAGGGGCGTTTCCGAACAGGAAGCCGAAGCCCGCGCCTGGGCGACGGTCAACAAGCAGTCCGGCGGCGGTGAACGCGCCGGCGGATCGGGACGCACCAAGAGCGCGAAGGCCAAGGCCGATGACCGCAAGGAGTCGGCACAGCGGGCCGTGGCCACCAAGCGCGGCGTGCCCCGCTCCCGCTCGGCCGCCAGCCGCGGGGAAAAGACCCGCGCTCAGCTCATGGAGGAAGCGCGGGCCAAGGATATCCGCGGCCGCTCGACCATGCGCAAGG
>DATGNS010000224.1:0-2711 GCA_035306625.1 Pseudomonas sp.
CCCCTTCATGCGGGTATTGAGAGGCACCAGCACCGCGCCCACCGAGTGAATGGCCAGGGCGGCAAGCACCCATCGCACTTCGTTGGGTGCCCAGATCGCCACCCGGTCGCCGGGCTCGATCCCGACCGCCAGCAGCCCTCGGGCCACGTCGGCGACCCGGCCCGGCAGCTCGGCATAGTCGATGCGCTCTCCGGCCTCTTCCAGGGCCGCAATGCCGGCATGGCGACGCGCCGCCTGTGCCAGCAGCGCCGGAATGGTTTCCGGCGCCATGATCGGCGTTTCCGCTTTCACTCTCATCTCCTGGCCTCAGATGCTCATCACGAACTGACCGCTGTCGATGCGCAGCTCGATCCCGTTGATCGCCTGAGCGTCGTCGCTGGCCAGGAACAGGATCCCTGATGCCACGTCCTCGGGCAGGCAGAGACGATGCATCGGGTCCTGGCGAATGGTGTAGTCGGCGGGCTCGACGCCCGCGGGGTAGGTGGCCGCGGTCATCGGCGTCATCACCCCGTCGGGATGCACCGAGTTGCAGCGCACACGATAGCGCTGGCGGCGGCAGTGGGTGGCGATGGAGCGCGTCAGCGCCGCGACGGCGCCCTTGGTGGCGCTATAGGCGGCATAGTCCTCCTTGCCGCCGATAGCGGCGATGGAGGAGAGGTTGACGATGCCCCCCCCCTGGCGCTTGAGCAGCGGCAGGGCGTGGTGACAGCCCAGAAAGACGCTGTCGGCGTTGATCCGCATCAGACTCTGCCAGGTCGCAAGGTCGGTCTCCTCGATGCTGCCCTCTGCCAGCACGCCGGCATTGTTGATCAGGGCATCGAGGCGTCCATGGCGGCTCTCCACGGACGCCATGGCGTCGCGCCAGCCCTGCTCGTCGGACACATCGAACACCAGGCCGCTGGCCTGAGGCCCCAGCTCGCTCTGGGCCCGCTCCACTCCCTCGGCGTCCAGGTCGACCAGCACCACGCGACCGGCCTCGGCCACTACCCGACGGGCGACGGCCAGGCCGATCCCGCTGGCGCCGCCGGTCACCAGCACCACCTTGCCTTCGAAACGTTGACTCATGCCGAGACTCTCCGCTGCTGCTTCACAAGGTCCAGCGCCGCCGCATAGCCGAAGGCCATGGCCGGCCCCAGGGTCGAGCCGGCGCCGGGATAGGAGGGGCCCATCACCGCCGCCGAGCAGTTGCCGATGGCGTAGAGCCCGGGGATCACCTCCCCTTCCTCGTTCAGGACGCGGGCACTGGCGTCGGTCTTGAGCCCGCCCTTGGTACCGATATCGCCGGCATCCAGGCGCATGGCGTAGTAGGGCGGCTTGGCCAGGGGCGCCAGGCAGGGGTTGGGGGTGACGTTGGTATCGCCGTAGTAGCGGTCGAAGATATTGCCACCGCGATCGAACTCCTCGTCCTTGCCGTCGCGGGCAAAGCGGTTGACCCGCTCGACGGTGTGTTTCAGCCCTTCGGGATCCACCCCAATGCTCTGGGCGAGGACCGTCAGGCTGTCAGCCTTCCAGTAGACCCGGTCGCGCCACTCACGGGGCAGGCGGCCGTCGGGCTTGATCTGGGCCGGCATTAACGGGCCCATGGCGTAGTTGAAGCGGAAATGGCCGTCGAAGATCACCCAGGCGGGGATGCTCTTGCCCTCGGTTCTGGCGTTGTCGGCGTACATCGCCTCGACGAACTCCAGGTAGGGTGCCGCCTCGTTGACGAAGCGCTCGCCGCGCCCGTTGACGACGATAGCCCCCGGGAAGGCGCGTTCGGCAAAGACGCCGCGCGCCTTGTCCTCCCCCGTCACACTGATGGTCGGCGCCCACCAGGCGCGCTCGAGCCCCTCGGTGGCAGCGCCGAGGGCCTGGCCCGCCTCCAGGGCGGCCCCGGTGTTGTTGCCGGGGGGCGTGGCGCTCCAGGCCCGCTCGCTGGGCGCCGGCAGGTAGCGCTCGCGAAGCTGCGGATTCTGCTCGAAGCCCCCGGAGGCCAGTATCACACCGTGACGGGCCTCGATGAGGCACTCTCGTCCCTCCCGCATGGCCACGATCCCCGTGACGCGACCGTCCTGCTGCACCAGCTCGCGCAGCTCGGTGTTGAGCCAAAGTGGGACGTCGCGGTCCATCAGCGAGCGGCGCAGGGAGGCCACCAGGGCGTTACCCAGGCCGGCACGGCGGTCGCGCCTGGAGCGCCGGCGCCACTTGAAATCGAGCTTGTAGCGCAGCATCAGCCACAGCAGCATCACGCGCCAGCCGCGCTCCCGGGCCATGGCGCGGTGGGCATCCCGGGCGGTCCAGGCGATGCGCCCCATCAGCAGCGTCGAGGGCGACGCCTCGCGGAGGTGCTTGAGCTCCTCACCGAGCCTGCTGGTATCGAAGAGCTCCGGGTCCAGGGTGCGCCCGCCCGCCAGGGCGCCGGGCAGGTGCGGATAGTAGTCGGGATACTTCTCGGCCACCGCGTAGCGCACGTGGCTGATCCGCTCCAGCTCGTCGATCATCTTCGGCGCCAGGTCGAGATAGGCCTCCAGGCGCTCCTCCTCGACCTCTCCCCGTGTCGCCGCGCGCAGGTAGGTCATTGCCTGGTCGCGACTATCGCCCCCTCCCTTGCGCTTGAGGTGGGAGTTGCAGGGGATCCAGATCCCGCCCCCCGACAGGGCCGAGGTGCCGCCATACCTGTCGCTCTTCTCGACGATCAGCGTCTTCAGTCCGCTTTCGGCAGCGAAGAGCGC
>DATGNS010000225.1:0-2378 GCA_035306625.1 Pseudomonas sp.
GGTCAGCTGCCGCTCCCAGCCCTGACGCAGGCCGTCCTCCAGCAGCGCCTGGGCGCAGACATCGCCGGCAAAGGCGCGGGGCGTGCCCCGGTGGATCATGCGGGTGAGCTGGTCCAGGCAGATCAGCTCGGCCAGCCAGCCGCGCGGCTCGCTCGCCCAGTGCAGCTCGCCGCGCAGGGCCCGCTCGACCTCGCTACCGAAGCGCTCGCGCGCCTCGGCGTCCTGCTCCGGCCGGTAACCGAACCACAGGCCGTTCTGGCGCGCCGCCTGCTCGCCCGGCGCGGCGGGGGCGCCGAACCACCAGTCGAGCAGCGGCTGCCAGGGCTGCATGGCGTCAGGCCTGGTTGTGGTAGGCGGTGACGCGCTCGACTTCTTCCTTCGAACCCAGGAACACCGCCACGCGCTGGTGCAGGGACTCGGGCTGGATGTCGAGGATGCGCTGGTGGCCGTTGGTGGCGGCGCCGCCGGCCTGCTCGATGATCATCGACATCGGGTTGGCCTCGTACATCAGGCGCAGCTTGCCGGGCTTCTCCGGCTCGCGGGCATCGCGCGGATACATGAAGATGCCGCCGCGGGTGAGGATGCGATGCACGTCGGCCACCATGGAGGCGATCCAGCGCATGTTGTAGTTCTTGCCCAGCGGGCCTTCCTTGCCGGCCAGCATCTCGCTGACGTAGCGCTTCACCGGCGCTTCCCAGTGGCGCTGATTGGACATGTTGATGGCGAACTCCGCGGTCTGCTCCGGCACGCGCATGTTGTCGTGGGTCAGCACCCAGTTGCCCATGTGCGGATCGAGGGTGAAGCCCTTCACGCCGTGGCCCAGGGTTAGCACCAGCATGGTCTGCGGACCGTAGATGGCGTAGCCGGCGCACACCTGTTCGGTACCCTTCTGCAGGAAGGCTTCCTCGGACAGGTCGCCCTTGCAGTTCATGCCCTCCGGGCAGCGCAGCACGGAGAAGATGGTGCCCACCGAGACGTTCACGTCGATGTTGGAGGAGCCGTCCAGCGGGTCGAACACCAGCAGGTAGGCGCCCTTGGGGTACTTGCCGGGAATCTGGTAGGCCTTTTCCATTTCCTCGGAGGCCATGCCGGCCAGGTGGCCGCCCCACTCGTTGGCCTCCAGCAGGATCTCGTTGGACAGCACGTCCAGCTTCTTCTGCACCTCGCCCTGCACGTTCTCGGTGCCCATGCTGCCCAGCACCCCGCCCAGCGCCCCCATCGACACTTCGTGGCTGATCTGCCGGCAGGCGCGTGCCACCACTTCGATCAGGAAACGCAGGTCGGCCGGGGTGTTGAAGTTGCGAGTCTGCTCGATCAGATAGCGACTCAGGGTGATGCTGGACATGAAGGGCTCCGGGAGGGCAGGTATGAAGGTGCAGCATTTTAGCCGTCTTGCCCGGCCAGCGCCCACCGTCCGCGCGGCTTTTCTCAGTCCGGGTGTCGCAGGCGGATGCGCTTGCCCGCCCGGGCGCCCACCTCGGGCGCCTGGCCGTCGCGCTGCGCGCCGACGCGCGCCTGCACCAGCAGGCCGGGAATCGCCTGCCCCTCCGGCAGCATCTGCCACAGGCGCTGGGGCAGATGCTGGCGCAGCGCCCGGGGGTTGGCCCGCGCCGGATTGAAGGTGCTGCGGTAGTAGGCCAGCCACAGCGCCTGGCCCTCCGGGTCGGGCGTGCGCGCCAGTCGGCGCCACCCGTCCGGCGCCTCGGCGCGGTAGTCGGCGCGTTCACCGTCGTACCACACGGCGTCGCGGGGCGTGGCGATCAGCCAGCTGTGGCGGCCCATGCGCGCGGCGAAGTGCTCGTGGGCCAGCTGCAGCACCTCGTGCTCCGGCTCGAACCAGGCCACATAGTCCGGCAGTCCCTCGCCGCCCAGCGGCACGAAGCGCAGGAAGGCGTGCAACTGGTGAATCTCCCGGCCCACCGCCCGGATGCGCAGGTGCAGCTCGCTGCCATCCGCATCGCCAGGCAGCGCGGCGGCCGCATCGCCACGGGCCACCCGCCACAGGATGCGATAGAGCAGCGCCCAGCGCTCCGCCACCCGGAAGCGTGCGGCGCGCTCGAGCAGTTCCAGCACCTGGCGCGGAACTCTGATGCGCGCCCCTGGCGCGTAACGGGCCAGTTCCTCCCCGGCGAACAGGTCCGCTGGCGCCAGTTCGTCACACCAGCAGATCTCGCTCGGCGGCACGCCCTCATGCATCAGCGTGCGCGCCTTGTTGCGCCAGTCGGCGAAGCCGCCGTCGACCCGTACGCAGCGCATCACCAGAGCGCCATCTGCCGCACCGGCCGCTCGGCCAGCTGGGCGCGCAGGCGCAGGGACTCGCAGCTGTCCAGCTTCGGCCGGTAGTCGGCGGTGACGATGAAGGGCCCGGCCTTGTCCAG
>DATGNS010000226.1:0-6057 GCA_035306625.1 Pseudomonas sp.
CGGCTACCTGGTGCCCTTCGTGGCCATGCTGGTGATGTTCGCCGGGCGTCCCGAAGCCATCGGCTGGGTCTGGCTGCCGGGCAGCCTGCTGGTGCTGCTGGCCATGGGGCTGCTGCTGCGCGAGGACCTGCTGGCTCATGCACCGTTACATAACGGCCCGGCTAACTGATTGAATTTCCTGGTTTTGCTATTACTCTGGCCAGCCATTGGAAGGCCGCCAACCGGCCCCATATAAACATCCAGAAAGGCAACAACCTCAGGAGTTACCTCGCGTGAAATCCCTCAAGTTCTCCGTGACCAGTCTGGCCCTGGCCGGCCTGCTCGTCGGTGGTGCCGGCTACGTTGACGATGCCGAAGCGGCCCGCAAGCGCATCGGCAAGCCGGCGGCCTCGATGCAGGCCAAGAAGCCCGCCCGTTACGGTTCCACTTCTGCCGCTCCGGTCCGCCAGGCGGCTCCGGCGCGTCAGGCGGCGCCCGCAGCCAGCGCCCCTGCCAGCTCCGCCGCTCCGGCCGCCCAGGCTGCCCCGCAACAGTCGGCGGGCAGCGGCTTCATGGGCAGCATGGCCGGCGCGGTGGCCGGTAGTGTGATCGGTGGCGCGGTGGCCAACGCCCTGTTCGCCGATGAGGCGGTGGCCGAAGAGGGGCCGGCCGCCGAAGCGCTCCCGGAACAGGACGAGGAACTGGCGCAGTAAGTCGCCGCCCCGCAACGAAAAACCGCCAGCTCGCTGGCGGTTTTTCGTTTCCGGGCCGGAGGGACCCGCAAGGGCGGGCCCCTCGGTCGCTCAGGCGTCGTAGCCCAGGTTCGGCATCAGCCAGCGTTCGCTGTCTTCCAGGCTCTGACCCTTGCGCTTGGCGTAGCGCTCCACCTGATCCTTGTCGATCTTGCCGACGGCGAAGTACTGCGCCTGCGGATGGGCGAAGTACCAGCCGCTGACGGCAGCGGTGGGGAACATGGCGTAGTGCTCGGTGAGCGTCACCTGGCTGGCGCCGTCGGCATCCAGCAGCTGGAACAGCGTGCCCTTCTCGGTATGGTCGGGGCAGGCCGGGTAGCCGGGTGCCGGGCGGATGCCCTTGTACTGCTCGCGAATCAGCTCCTCGTTGCTCAGCTGCTCATCCGGGGCGTAACCCCAGTACTCCTTGCGCACTCGCTCGTGCAGCCACTCGGCGCAGGCTTCGGCCAGGCGGTCCGCCAGGGCCTTGACCATGATGGAGCTGTAGTCGTCGCCGGCCTCTTGATAGGATTTGGCCAGTTCCTCGGCGCCGATGCCGGCGGTGCAGATGAAGCCGCCCACGTAGTCGGTCAGGCCGCTTTCCTTCGGCGCCACGAAGTCCGCCAGGCTGTAGTTGGGCTTGCTGTCCGGCTTGATGGTCTGCTGGCGCAGGTGGTGCAGGGTAGCCAGCGGCTTGCCGTCGTCGCCGTACAGCTCGATGTCGTCATGGCTCACCTGGTTGGCCGGCCAGAAGCCGATCACCGCACGGGCCTTGATCAGCTTGCCGTCCACCAGCTGCCGCAGCATGGCCTGGGCGTCGTTATAAAGCGCGGTGGCGGCCTCGCCGATCACCTCGTCCTGGAGGATGCGCGGGAACTTGCCGGCCAGGTCCCAGGAGACGAAGAACGGCGTCCAGTCGATGTAGTCGACCAGGATACGCAGGTCGATGTCTTCCAGCACGCGGCGGCCGGTAAAGGTCGGCCTGGCCGGAGAGTAGGTGTTCCAGTCGAAGGCCGGCTTGTTGGCGATGGCCTCGGCATAGCTCAGGCGCTCGGTGCGGGCACTGCGGTTGGCGGTGCGCTCGCGGATCAGGGCGTATTCCTCGCGGGTCCGGGCCACGAAGTCGGCCTTCAGTTCCCTGGACAGCAGGGTGGTGGCCACGCCCACCGCACGGGAGGCGTCGGTGACGTACACCACCGCGTCGTTCTTGTAGTGCGGATCGATCTTCACCGCCGTGTGGGCCTTGGAGGTGGTGGCACCGCCGATCATCAGCGGCAGGGTGAAGCCCTGGCGCTGCATCTCCTTGGCCACATGCACCATCTCGTCCAGAGACGGGGTAATCAGGCCGGACAGGCCGATGATGTCGCACTTCTCCTCGATGGCGGTCTTGAGGATCCTGTCGGCGGGTACCATCACGCCCAGGTCGACCACGTCATAGCCGTTGCAGCCCAGCACCACGCCGACGATGTTCTTGCCGATGTCGTGCACGTCGCCCTTCACGGTGGCCATGAGGATCTTGCCCTTGGCTTCCGGCTTGTCGCCCTTTTCCGCCTCGATGAAGGGGATCAGGTGCGCCACGGCCTGCTTCATCACCCGGGCGGACTTGACCACCTGGGGCAGGAACATCTTGCCCGAGCCGAACAGGTCGCCGACCACGTTCATGCCGGCCATCAGCGGGCCTTCGATCACCTCGATGGGGCGCGCGTACTTCTGCCGGCACTCCTCGGTGTCCTCGACGATCCAGGTGGTGATCCCCTTGACCAGCGCGTGCTCGAGGCGCTTCTCCACCGGCAGGGAACGCCATTCCTCGTTTTCCACTTCCTTCACCGCCCCGCCGCCACGGTAGTCCTCGGCGATGGCCAGCAGCGCCTCGGTGGCGCCGGGGTGACGGTTGAGGATCACGTCTTCCACCTTGTCGCGCAGCTCGGCCGGAATCTCGTCGTAGATCTCCAGCTGGCCGGCGTTGACGATGCTCATGGTCAGGCCCGCCTTGATGGCGTGGTAGAGGAACACCGAGTGGATGGCCTCACGCACCGGGTTGTTGCCGCGGAACGAGAAGGACACGTTGGACACCCCGCCCGAGGTCAGGGCGTAGGGGAGGTTGTCGCGGATGTAGGCGCAGGCCTCGATGAAGTCCACCGCGTAGTTGTTGTGCTCCTCGATGCCGGTGGCCACGGCGAAGATGTTGGGGTCGAAGATGATGTCTTCCGGCCGGAAGCCCACTTCGTTGACCAGGATGTCGTAGGAGCGCTTGCAGATTTCCTTCTTGCGTGCGGCGGTGTCGGCCTGGCCGGTCTCGTCGAAGGCCATCACCACCACGGCGGCACCGTAGCGCTTGCACAGGCGGGCGTGTTCCTTGAACTGCTCGACGCCTTCCTTCAGGGAAATGGAGTTGACGATGCCCTTGCCCTGGATGCACTTGAGACCAGCCTCGATCACTTCCCACTTGGAGGAGTCGATCATGATGGGCACGCGGGAGATGTCCGGCTCGCCGGCGATCAGGTTGAGGAACCGGACCATCGCCGCCTTGGAGTCGAGCATGCCCTCGTCCATGTTGATGTCGATCACCTGGGCGCCGGCCTCTACCTGCTGGCGGGCCACGTCCAGGGCCTCGGCGTAGTTCTCCTCGCGGATCAGACGGGCGAACTTGGCGCTGCCGGTGATGTTGGTGCGCTCGCCCACGTTCACGAACAGAGAGTTGCGATCGATGGTGAAGGGTTCCAGGCCGGACAGGCGGCAGGCGCGCGGAATCTCGGGGATCACGCGCGGCGCATACTTGGCCACCGCCTCGGCGATGGCCTTGATGTGCGCCGGGGTGGTGCCGCAGCAGCCGCCGATGATGTTCAGCAGGCCCGATGCCGCGAACTCCTCGACCACTTCGGCCATCTGCTCGGGGGTTTCGTCGTACTCGCCGAAGGCGTTGGGCAGGCCGGCGTTGGGGTGGGCGGACACGTGGGTGTCGGCCTTGGCGGCCAGCTCCGCCAGGTAGGGGCGCAGCTCCTTGGCGCCCAGGGCGCAGTTCAGGCCGATGGAGATCGGCTGGGCGTGGCGCACCGAGTTCCAGAAGGCCTCGGTGGTCTGGCCGGAGAGGGTGCGGCCGGAAGCGTCGGTGATGGTGCCGGAGATCATGATCGGCAGTTCGAAGCCCAATTCCTCGAACACGCCCTGCACGGCGAAGATGGCCGCCTTGGCGTTCAGGGTGTCGAAGATGGTCTCGATCAGGATCAGGTCGGCGCCGCCTTCGATCAGGCCACGGGCGGCTTCCGCGTAGTTCTCCACCAGCTGATCGAAGGTGACGTTGCGAAAGCCCGGGTCGTTGACGTCCGGCGAAATGGAACAGGTGCGGCTGGTCGGGCCGATCACCCCGGCCACGAAGCGCGGTTTGTCGGGGGTTTCCAGGGTCTTGGCGTCGGCCACTTCGCGGGCCAGGCGCGCGCCTGCGACGTTCAGCTCGTAGACCAGCTCCTCCATGCCGTAGTCGGCCTGGGACACCCGGGTGGCGTTGAAGGTGTTGGTTTCCAGGATGTCGGCGCCGGCATCCAGATAGGCCTTCTCGATGGCCTGGATGATGTCCGGGCGGCTGAGCAGCAGCAGGTCGTTGTTGCCCTTGACGTCCTGCGGCCAGTCGGCGAAGCGCTCGCCGCGATAGTCGGCCTCTTCCAGCTTGTAGCTCTGGATCATGGTGCCCATGCCGCCATCGAGAATCAGGATGCGTTCTTTCAGAGCCTGCTGAAGAAGGGCGAGACGGGTGCTGCGATCGGACATGGAAAAACCTGACAGAAAGGGTGTGACAAAAGTGCGCGCATCATAACAAAGCTGTACAGCCTTTGAGGTCGGCGCGATTGTTCATGAATATTGCTCATGATGCTCCCGGAAGGCGGCTCCTTGGTTTTCAGAGCGCCGAATGGGCAGACAATTCCGACCTGAATGCTGGGACTTAACCGCCGCGGCCCTTTGGCGTACACTGCGCGCATATACGCGAGGAGTTGCCATGAGCGCCATCACCATCACCGAATCCGCTGAAAAATACCTGGCCGAGCTGCTGGCGAAGCAGAATACGCCCGGCATTGGTATCCGCGTCTTCATCACCCAGCCGGGCACTCCCTATGCCGAGACCTGCATTGCCTACTGCAAGCCCGGCGAGCAGAAGGCCGAGGACACCGCTCTGGCGCTGGCCAGCTTCACCGCCTGGATCGATGCCGTCAGCGAGCCCTTCCTGGAAGACGCCGTGGTGGACTACGCCACCGACCGCATGGGCGGTCAGCTGACCATCAAGGCGCCCAACGCCAAGGTGCCGCAGATCAGTGAGGACAGCCCGCTCAACGAGCGCATCAACTACTACCTGCAGACCGAGATCAACCCGGGGCTGGCCAGCCACGGTGGCAACATCAGTCTGGTGGATGTGGTCGAGGGAGGCATTGCCGTGCTGCAGTTCGGCGGTGGCTGCCAGGGTTGCGGCATGGTCGACACCACCCTCAAGGATGGCGTGGAGAAGACCCTGATGGAGCGCATCCCCGAACTCAAGGGCGTGCGGGACATCACCGACCACAGCAACCGCGAGAACGCCTACTACTGAGTGGCGTCAGCGGTGAAGGAGCCTCGCCTCGGCGGGGCTTTTTCATGTCCGGCGTCAGCGGACCTTCACGACTGGAGCACGCCGCAGCGCAAAAACAAAAGGGCCCGTGTCTTGCGACACGGGCCCTTTGTGTTACCGGCTGAAGCTTACGCCTCGACGACCGGGATCTTTGCCCGGGCCGCGGCTTCGCGGAACTCGGCGATCTGGTCGAAGCTCAGGTAGCGGTAGATGTCGGCAGCCATGCTGTCGATATCCTTCGCGTAGGCCATGTACTCCTCCACGGTCGGCAGCTTGCCGAGGATCGCGGAGACCGCTGCCAGTTCGGCAGAGGCCAGGTACACGTTGGTGGCGTCACCCAGGCGGTTCGGGAAGTTACGGGTCGAGGTGGAGACCACGGTGGAACCGGTCTGCACGCGTGCCTGGTTACCCATGCACAGGGAGCAGCCCGGCATTTCCATGCGGGCACCGGCCTTGCCGTAGATGCCGTAGTAGCCTTCCTCGGTCAGCTGGTGAGCGTCCATCTTGGTCGGCGGAGCCAGCCACAGACGGGTCGGAATGCCACCCTTGACCTTCTCCAGCAGCTTGCCGGCGGCGCGGAAGTGACCGATGTTGGTCATGCACGAACCGATAAACACTTCGTCGATCTTCTCCCCGGCCACGCTGGACAGCGGGCGGGCGTCGTCCGGGTCGTTCGGCGCGCAGAGGATCGGCTCTTTGATCTCGGCCAGGTCGATCTCGATGACTTCGGCGTATTCGGCATCGCTATCGGCT
>DATGNS010000227.1:0-13227 GCA_035306625.1 Pseudomonas sp.
GTCCAGCGGCTGGCCGGTGTGATGCGCGAGGATCTTGTTCAGGCGCTCGCGAATATACAGGATCTCGCGGGCATGGATCTCGATGTCCGACGCCTGACCCTGGAATCCGCCCAGCGGCTGGTGGATCATCACCCGCGAATGCGGCAGCGCGAAGCGCTTGCCCTCGGCACCGCCGGCCAGCAGGAAGGCACCCATGCTGCAGGCCTGACCGATGCACAGGGTACTGACGTTCGGCTTGATGAACTGCATGGTGTCATAGATCGCCATGCCCGCCGTCACCGACCCGCCCGGCGAGTTGATGTACAGGTGGATGTCCTTGTCAGGATTTTCCGCCTCCAGGAACAGCAGCTGCGCGACGACCAGGTTGGCCATGTAGTCCTCGACCTGGCCAACCAGAAAGATCACCCGCTCCTTGAGCAGGCGGGAATAGATGTCGTAGGCGCGTTCGCCACGAGCGGACTGCTCGATCACCATGGGCACCAGGCCGCCGGCGGCCTGGATTTCAGGCATTTGCATAAAGGAATTGCGGAACATTTCCAGCGATCGCTCCCTGTTGCGGTCATAAAGACACATAAGCCAGCGCTAGGCTGGCTTATGCTGTGCTCGAGCGGGGGAAGAATCAGGCGGCTTGCGGGGCTTCCGCGGGCTTGACCGCTTCTTCGTAGGAGACCGACTTGTCGGTTACCTTGGCCT
Source organism: Pseudomonas sp. (assembly GCA_035306625.1). Taxonomy (GTDB): domain Bacteria; phylum Pseudomonadota; class Gammaproteobacteria; order Pseudomonadales; family Pseudomonadaceae; genus Serpens. Next base: position 694 of record DATGNS010000227.1, read on the forward strand.
TTTCGAGGACAGTATCTACAACTTGTTCTTCCAGTACAACCGAACGCACCTCGTTCAGCTGCTTCTCGTTCTTCAGGTACCAGGCCACCACCTGCTCGGGCTCCTGGTAGGCCGAGGCCATTTCCTCGATCAGCGCGCGAACGCGATTCTCGTCCGGCTTCAGCTCGTGCTGCTTGACGATCTCGGCGATGATCAGGCCCAGCACCACGCGACGCTTGGCCTGCTCCTCGAACAGCTCGGCCGGCAGGTTCTCCGGCTTGATGTTGCCGCCGAACTGCTGGACTGCCTGGACGCGCAGGCGATTGACCTCATCGGCGACCAGTGCCTTGGGCACTTCGACCGGGTTGGTTTCCAGCAGGCCTTCCATGACCTGGTTCTTGACCTTGGTCTTGATGGCCTGGCGCAGCTCGCGCTCCATGTTCTTGCGCACTTCGGTGCGGAAGCCTTCCAGACCACCTTCGGTCACGCCGAACAGGGCGAAGAACTCGTCATTCAGCTCCGGCAGGACCGGGGCGGCCACGGCGGTGACGTTGACGGTGAACTCGGCGGTCTTGCCGGCCAGGTCCAGGTTCTGGTAGTCCTCGGGGAAGGTCGGGTTGATCACGCGCTCTTCACCGGCCTTGACGCCGACCAGGGCGTCCTCGAAGCCCGGGATCATGCGACCCGAACCCAGCACCAGCGGCACGCCCTTGGCGGAACCGCCGGCGAAGGGCTCGCCGTCGATCTTGCCGACGAAGTCGATGGTGATCTGGTCGCCATTCTCGGCGGCGCGGTCAACGGCCTCGAAACGGGTGTTCTGCTTGCGCAGCACGTCCAGCATGTTGTCGACGTCGGCGTCGGCCACTTCGGCCTGCAGGCGCTCGACGGAAATGCCATCGAAGCCGGCCAGGGTGATCTCCGGGAACACTTCGAAGGTGGCCACGTATTCCAGGTCCTTGCCCTTCTCGAACACCTTGGGCTCGATGGACGGGGCGCCGGCCGGATTCAGCTTCTGCTCGACCACGGCTTCGTAGAAGGTTTCCTGGATCACGTCGCCCAGAACCTCCTGACGCGCAGCCCCCTCGTAGCGCTGACGGATGACGCTCATCGGCACCTTGCCCGGACGGAAGCCGGGGATCTTGGCGCGACGTGCGGTCTGTTGCAGGCTCTTGTCGACTGCGGACTCGATGCGTGCGGCCGGCACGCCGACAGTCATCCGGCGCTCAAGAGCGGAGGTGGCTTCTACAGAAACTTGCATGGATTTTCCTCGTTGCACAGACGTTGCGCCGGCCGTTCCGGCTTGTTCAAGGGCATGCATTCTAGTAGCAGCCCGGGTGGAAGTCACCCTGCGGAGCGGATCGGCGATAACAGGATTGGCAAGGCGCGCGTGGCGCCCGGTCAGAATTTCTGGGCGGCGATTCTAGCCGTCGCGCAGCGATCTTGTATACCAAGCGATACGCATCAGGAGTGCACGCTGGTGTTCATGGTATCGCTGGGCATGGGCAGTTCGTCGATCGCGTGGATCAGGCCGCATTCCAGGGCCTCGGCGGGAGAGATGAAGCGCGGCGAGGCGGTGAGGTAGCTGGCTACGTCCAGAGGCTCGCGGGCACCACGGGTCCGCTCCTGCACGATCTGTTCGTAGAGCCAGCGGTCCTGATCCATACTCATGGAGTATTCCGTCATGCGCGCATGGTCGATGGCGCCGTGCAGGGTCCAGTGGAACGGGTGGAACAGGAACTTGCTGAAACGGGCGGCCGTGCGCCTTTCACCAGCCAGGAAGATGATGTTGCCCATCGACTCCACGGTGCCCAGGTTATGGGTGTGCAGCGGCAGCGGCAGGGCACGCAGGAAGTTGTACAGGGCAAAGCCATAGCTGCAATCGCCACCCATGGTGGCAATCTTGATGATCAGCCTGGCGGCTTCCTGCTGCACCGCCTTGGTGCACTTGTCGATGAGCTGTCCCGTGGTCGACGAGTTGATCGGGCCGGTGAAATGCAGAACGTAGGTGGTGCCCTCCTTCTCATCAGCGCTCGGCATAGCGTCTCATGACTTCCGCCATGCTCCCGTAATCCTGCGCCGGCATGGCCGCCAGCATCTTCAGCACCTCCGGACTGGCCCCGCTTTCCCGCGCCTTGCGAATCAGCCGATCACGGTCGGCCGGAAAATCGAGTCCATGCAGATACCGGTGCATGTCGTCAGGAGAAACCGCTTCCTTCTCGGGGCTCATGTCACCCTCCGTTATCCGTTACGCCTCAAGGCTATGGATGCCCGGCACCGTCGCGCGGTTTCAGCGAAGCGGCCCATACGCAGACGGATGGCGGCTGGTCAGCCCCGATTAACCCTACTCTTTTTGCCCCTGTTCATTGGGGTGTCTACGCTCAGAATCAGCCCGGTGCGGTTGCACGGCTGATGTGCGCAGGAGACTGGCACACTCGCAGCCCGCCGAATGGACGAGGACGCGACATGCCACACTCGACACCCATGCTGGCCCCGCGCCGGGAACAGAACCGTGCACTGATCCTGTCCACCCTGTCCTTCACCCTCTGCTTCGCGGTCTGGACGGTGTTTTCCATTCTCGGCCTGCAGATCAAGGACGAGTTCAGCCTGACCGATACCCAGCTCGGCCTGCTGATGGCCACACCGGTGCTGTCCGGCTCCCTGACCCGCCCCCTGCTCGGCTGGCTGACCGACCGCTACGGCGGACGCTGGGTGTTCGGCCTGCTGATGCTGATCTCCGCCCTGTGCATCTTCCTGCTGACCTTCGCCGCCAGCTATCCGACGCTGCTGATCGGCGCGCTGGGCATCGGCCTGGCCGGCGGCGGCTTCAGCGTAGGGGTGGCCTACACCTCGGCCTGGTTCGAGCCCGAACGCCAGGGCACCGCCCTGGGCATCTTCGGCGCCGGCAACGTGGGCGCCGGCCTGACCAACTTCGTCGCCCCGTTCCTGCTTCTGTCCCTGGGCTGGCAGGGCACCGCGCTGGTGTATGCCGGCGTGCTGGCGGCCACCGGCGCGGGCTTCATCCTCCTGGCTCGCCCCGACCCGCAGAGCGGACTGCGCAAGGCCGAAGCCATGCCGCTGGCCGAGCAACTGGCGCCGCTCGCCGAGATCCGCGTCTGGCGCTTCTCGCTCTACTATTTCTTCGTCTTCGGCGCCTTCATCGCCCTGGCGCTGTGGCTGCCCCACTACCTGATGGAGGTCTACGGGCTGAGCCTGGCGGCCGCCGGCATGGTGGCGGCGTTGTACACGGTGCCGGCCTCGGTATTCCGCATCCTCGGCGGCTGGCTGTCCGACCGCTACGGCGCGCGCCGGGTGATGTACTGGACCCTGGGCGCCTCGGTGCTCTGCACCTTCCTGCTCAGCTACCCGCCGACCCGCTACACGGTGACCGGTGTCGACGGCGAAATCACCTTCTTCCTGGCCCTCAACGTCGTCGCCTTCGCGCTGCTGACCATGGTGCTGGGCTTCTTCATGTCGCTGGGCAAGGCCGCCGTATTCAAGCACATCCCGGCCTACTATCCCCGGCACGTCGGTATCGTCGGCGGCGTGGTCGGCATGGTCGGCGGGCTGGGCGGCTTCTTCCTGCCGCTGACCTTCGGCATGCTCAACGACGTGATCGGCATCTGGCAGAGCACCTTCATGCTGCTGTTCCTGATCGCCGCCGGCGCCCTGGCCTGGATGCACTACGCCATCCGCATGGCCGAACGGCTGGAATGGCCCGCACAGCGCGAGATCGGCGACCTGCCGGAGCTGTCCACCCCCGGCAGCCTAGTGCTCACCGACTGGCGCCCGGAGGACGCCGCCTTCTGGGCCGACACCGGCGAACGCATCGCCCGACGCAACCTGTGGATCTCCATTCCCAACCTGCTGCTGGGCTTCGCCATCTGGATGGTCTGGTCGGTGGTGGTCGCCCGCCTGCCCCAGGTGGGCTTCGACTACAGCGCCAACCAGCTGTTCTGGCTGGCCGCCCTGCCCGGCCTGTCCGGCGCCACGCTACGCATCTTCTACAGCTTCATGGTGCCCATCTTCGGTGGCCGGCGCTGGACCGCCCTGTCCACCGCCTCGCTGCTGCTGCCGGCGCTGTGGATCGGCGTGGCGGTGCAGGACCCGGACACCCCCTACCTGGTGATGCTCATCCTCGCCCTGTTGTGCGGCCTGGGCGGCGGCAACTTCTCGTCCAGCATGGCCAACATCTCCTTCTTCTATCCCAAGGCTTCCAAGGGCAAGGCCATGGGCCTGAACGCCGGGCTCGGCAACCTGGGCGTCAGCGCCATGCAGTTCCTGGTGCCGGTAGTCATCACCATGGGCGTGTTCGGCGCCCTGGGCGGCGAACCGGCGGTGACCGACAGCGGCGAGCAGCTCTGGCTGCAGAACGCCGGCTTCATCTGGGTGCCTTTCATCATCCTCGCCACCCTGGCGGCCTGGTTCGGCATGAACGACATCGCCAGCGCCAGGTCCTCGTTCGCCGACCAACTGGTGATCTTCAAGCGCAAGCACACCTGGCTGATGAGCGTGCTCTACACCGGCACCTTCGGCAGCTTCATCGGCTTCTCGGCGGCCTTTCCGCTGCTGGCCGGCAACCTGTTTCCCGAGGTGGACGTGCTCAGGTTCGCCTTCCTGGGTCCACTGATCGGCGCCCTGAGCCGGGCGTTTTCCGGCGGCCTGGCCGACCGCTTCGGCGGCGCCCGGGTCAGCCTCTGGGTCTACGTGGCCATGGCCATCTGCGTGCTGGGCGTGCTGTTCTTCCTGGAAGCCCGCAGTTTCGCCGGCTTCTTCGCCATGTTCCTGCTGCTGTTCTTCTTCTCCGGCGTGGGCAATGCCAGCACCACGCAGATGATCCCGGCGATCTTCCGTCAGCAGACGCCCCGCCTACATCCCCACATGGCCCCCGCCGAACAGCAGATGCAAAGCGAAAAGGAATCCGCCGCCGCGGTGGGCTTCATTTCCGCGGTGGCCGCCTATGGCGCCTTCTTCATTCCCAAGGCCTACGGCACCTCGCTGGCCGTGACCGGCAGCGCGGCGGCGGCGTTGTACGGCTTCATCCTCTTCTATTCTCTGTGCATCGCGTTGACCTGGTTCTACTACACCCGCCGCCACGCGGAGGTGCCCTGCTGAAGCCTCAGCATCCACGGGGTCCGCCTGAGCCCCGTCCAGGAGGATAAAGATGAGTCATTTCATTGACCGCCTGAGATACCTCGTCAAACGCCCACCGGCCTTCGCCGACGGCCATGGCGAAACCCGTGACGAACCGCGTGAATGGGAAGACGGCTACCGACAGCGCTGGCAGTACGACAAGATCGTCCGCTCCACCCATGGGGTGAACTGCACCGGTTCCTGCAGCTGGAAGATCTACGTGAAGAACGGCCTGATCACCTGGGAAACCCAGCAGACCGACTACCCCCGCACCCGCCCCGACCTGCCCAACCACGAGCCCCGCGGCTGTCCGCGCGGCGCCAGTTACAGCTGGTACATCTACAGCGCCAACCGCCTCAAGTATCCGCTGATCCGCAAGCCGCTGATCCAGCTGTGGCGCGCCGCCCTGGCCAACCACCCGGACCCGGTGGACGCCTGGGCCAGCATCGTCGAGGACCCGGAGAAGACCAAACGCTACAAGCACGACCGCGGCCTGGGCGGCTTCGTGCGTGCCGACTGGGACGAGATGCAGACGCTGATCGCCGCGGCCAACGTCTACACCGTCAAGCAGTACGGCCCGGACCGGGTGATCGGCTTCTCGCCGATTCCGGCCATGTCCATGGTCAGCTACGCGGCCGGCACCCGTTACCTGTCGCTGATCGGCGGGGTGTGCCTCTCCTTCTACGACTGGTACTGCGACCTGCCGCCCTCCAGCCCGCAGACCTGGGGCGAGCAGACCGACGTGCCGGAGTCGGCCGACTGGTACAACTCCGGCTACATCATCGCCTGGGGCTCCAACGTGCCGCAGACCCGCAGCCCGGACGCGCACTTCTTCACCGAGGTGCGCTACAAGGGCACCAAGACCGTGGCCATCACCCCGGACTACGCGGAAGTCTCCAAGCTCTGCGATGAATGGCTGAGCCCCAAGCAGGGCACCGACGCGGCGCTGGCCATCGCCATGGGCCAGGTGATCTTCAAGGAATTCCACCTGGAGAAGCCCAGCGCCTACTTCACCGACTACGTGCGCCGCTACACCGACCTGCCCATGCTGGTGGCGCTGGAGGAACGCGCCGACGGCAGCCTGGTGCCCGGCAAACAACTGCGCGCCAGTGATTTTGCCGACAACCTGGGCCAGGCCAACAATCCCGAATGGAAGACCCTGGCCTGGGACAAGACCGGCGACCGCCTGGTGGTGCCGCGCGGCTCCATCGGCTTTCGCTGGGGCGAGGACGGCCACTGGAACCTGGAGCCGGTGGACGCCGACGGCCAGGGCGTCTCCCTGTCACTGTCGCTGCTCGGCCGCCATGACGAGGTGGCGCGGGTCGCCTTCCCCTACTTCGGCGGCATCGAGCACCAGCACTTCCCCCATGTGAAGGTGCGCGACGTGCTCTACCACCATGTGCCGGCCAAGCGCATGCAACTGGCCGACGGGCGCAGCGTGCTGGCGGTGACGGTGTTCGACCTGATGGCCGCCAACCTCGGCATCGACCGCAGCCTGGCTGCCACGGTCGGCGGCAGCGGCGCGGATGACGGCGCCACCGGCTACGACCAGCTCAAGCCCTACACCCCCGCCTGGCAGGAGGCCATTACCGGGGTGCCGGCCCACCAGTTGATCCGCCTGGCCCGCGAGTTCGCCGAGAACGCGGACAAGACCCGCGGTCGCTCGATGATCATCGTCGGCGCCGGGGTGAATCACTGGTACCACATGGACATGACCTATCGCGGCCTGATCAACCTGCTGATCCTGTGCGGCTGCATCGGTCAGAGCGGCGGCGGCTGGGCACACTACGTCGGCCAGGAGAAGCTGCGCCCGCAGACCGGCTGGACGCCGCTGGCCTTCGCCCTGGACTGGAATCGCCCGCCACGTTTCATGAACGGCACCTCGTTCTTCTACTGCCACTCCAGCCAGTGGCGCTTCGAGAAGCTCAAGGTCAGCGAGATCCTCTCACCCCTGGCACCCCCGGAGAAGTACCGCGGCAGCCTGATCGACTTCAACGTGCGCGCCGAGCGCATGGGCTGGCTGCCCAGCGCGCCGCAGCTGGACCGCAACCCGCTGCGCCTGGCCGCCGAGGCCCGGGCCGCCGGGAAGAGCACCCGGGATTACGTGGTCGAGAAGTTGAAGAGCGGCGCCCTGCGCTTCGCCTCGGAAGACCCGGACAATCCGGCCAACTTCCCGCGCAACCTGTTCATCTGGCGCTCCAACCTGCTGGGCTCCTCCGGCAAGGGCCACGAGTACATGCTGCGCTACCTGCTTGGCACCCGCCACGACCTGCTCGGCAACGACCTGGGCAAGAGCGGCGGGGAGAAGCCCGAGGAGGTCGTGTGGCGCGACCAGCCCGGCGAGGGCAAGCTCGACCTGCTGGTGACGCTGGACTTTCGCATGTCCACCTCGTGCCTGTACTCGGACATCGTGCTGCCGACCGCCACCTGGTACGAGAAGAACGACCTCAACACCTCGGACATGCACCCCTTCATCCACCCGCTGACCGCCGCCACCGACCCGGCCTGGGAGGCGCGCAGCGACTGGGACATCTATGACGGCATCGCCCGGGCCTTCTCGCGGGTCTGCGTCGGCCACCTGGGCGAGGAAACCGATCTGGTCACGGTGCCGCTGCTGCATGACAGCCCCGGCGAACTGGCGCAGCCCGAGGTGCGCGACTGGAAGCGCGGCGAGTGCGAGCCGATTCCCGGCAAGACCATGCCCTCGCTGGTGGAGGTCACCCGCAACTATCCGGACACCTACGAACGCTTCAGCTCCGTCGGTCCGCTGCTGGACACCCTGGGCAACGGCGGCAAGGGCATCACCTGGCCGACCGAGGAGGAAGTGGATCTGCTCGGCAGGCTCAACTACCGCAAGGAAGACGGCCCGGCCCAGGGTCGTCCGCGGTTGGCCTCGGCCACCGACGCGGCCGAGATGATCCTCGCCCTGGCCCCGGAAACCAACGGCAACGTGGCGGTGAAGGCCTGGGCGGCGCTGTCGAAGATCACCGGCCTGGACCACACCCACCTGGCGCTGCCCAAGGAGGATGAGAAGATCCGCTTCCGCGACCTGGTCGCCCAGCCGCGCAAGATCATCTCCAGCCCCACCTGGTCCGGCCTGGAGGACGAGCACGTCAGCTACAACGCCTGCTACACCAACGTCCACGAGCTGATTCCCTGGCGCACCCTCACCGGCCGCCAGCAGTTCTACCAGGACCATCCCTGGATGCGCGACTTCGGCGAGAGCCTGATGGTCTACCGCCCGCCCATCGACACCAAGGCGCCGGCCGGGGTGGCCGAGCACAAGGCGATCAGCAACGGCAACCCGGAGATCCTGCTCAACTGGATCACCCCCCACCAGAAATGGGGCATCCACTCCACCTACAGCGACAACCTCATCATGCAGGTGCTGTCGCGCGGCGGGCCCATCGTGTGGATCTCCGAGACCGACGCCAAGAGCATCGGCGTCGAGGACAACGACTGGGTCGAGTTGTACAACGCCAACGGCGCGGTGGCCGCCCGGGCGGTAGTCAGCCAGCGGGTCAAGCCCGGCATGGTGCTCATGTACCACGCCCAGGAACGCATCCTGAACACCCCCGGCAGCGAGATCTCCGGCACCCGTGGCGGCATCCACAACTCGGTGACGCGCGTCTGCCCCAAGCCCACCCACATGATCGGCGGCTACGCCCAGCTCTCCTACGGCTTCAACTACTACGGCACGGTCGGTTCCAACCGCGACGAGTTCGTCATCGTGCGCAAGATGAAGCAGGTCAACTGGCTGGACGGCGAAGGCAACGACTACACCCAGGAGGCCGTGAAATGAAGATTCGGTCGCAAGTCGGCATGGTGATGAACCTGGACAAGTGCATCGGCTGCCACACCTGCTCGATCACCTGCAAGAACATCTAGACCAGCCGCGAGGGCATCGAGTACGCCTGGTACAACAACGTCGAGACCAAGCCGGGCATCGGCTACCCCAAGGAGTGGGCCAACCAGAAGAAATGGCGCGGCGGCTGGGTGCGCAACGCCGATGGCAGCATCAACCCGCGCATCGGCGGCAAGTGGCGGGTGCTGGCGAACATCTTCGCCAACCCGGACCTGCCGGAGATCGACGACTACTACGAGCCCTTCACCTTCGACTACCAGCACCTGCACACCGCGAAAGCCGGCGAGCACCAGCCCACCGCGCGGCCGCGCTCGCGCATTTCCGGGCAGCGCATGAAGAAGATCGAATGGGGCCCGAACTGGGAGGAAATCCTCGGCACCGAATTCGCCAAGCGCCGCAAGGACGTCAACTTCGACCAGATCCAGGCGGACATCTACGGCCAGTTCGAGCACACCTTCATGCTCTACCTGCCGCGCCTGTGCGAGCACTGCCTGAACCCGAGCTGCGTGGCGTCCTGCCCCAGCGGGGCGATCTACAAGCGCGAGGAAGACGGCATCGTGCTGATCGACCAGGACAAGTGCCGGGGCTGGCGCATGTGCATCAGCGGCTGTCCGTACAAGAAGATCTATTACAACTGGAAGAGCGGCAAATCCGAGAAGTGCATCTTCTGCTTCCCGCGCATCGAGTCCGGCCAGCCCACGGTGTGCTCGGAAACCTGCGTCGGGCGCATCCGCTACCTGGGCGTGCTGCTGTATGACGCCGACCGCATCGCCGAGGTGGCGGCCGCGCCCGACGAGCGCGACCTGTACCGCCGTCAGTGCGACATCTTCCTCGATCCCCACGACCCGGACGTCATCGCCCAGGCGCGCAAGGACGGCGTGCCGGACAGCGTGATCAAGGCCGCCCAAGCCTCGCCGGTGTACAAGCTGGCCATGGACTGGGGCCTGGCCCTGCCCCTGCACCCGGAGTTCCGCACCCTGCCGATGGTCTGGTACGTGCCGCCGCTCTCCCCCATCCAGTCGGCCGCCGAGGCCGGACATATCGAGTTCGATGGCGTGCTGCCGAAGATCGAGTCGCTGCGCATTCCGGTGCGCTACCTGGCCAATATGCTCACTGCCGGCGACGAGGCGCCCGTGGTGCTGGCCCTCAAGCGGCTGATGGCGATGCGCGTGTTCATGCGCGGCAAGCACGTGGACGGCACGGTCAATACAAAGGTGCTGGAACAGGTGGGCCTCACCCAGGCCCAGGTGGAGGACATGTACCGCTACCTGGCCATCGCCAACTACGAGGACCGCTTCGTGATCCCCACCGCGCACCGGGAAATGGCCCGCGACGCCTACCCCGAGCGCAACGGCTGCGGCTTCACCTTCGGCAACGGCTGCCAGGGCGGCAAGAGCCAGGCCAGCCTGTTCGGCGGCCGCAAGGCGACCACCACCCTGGTCAAGCCCGTCGAGGAGTACGACCCGCTGGAGGACATGCGCCGTGACTAGTACCGACACCGCTCAGGGGCTGCGCAGCCTGCGCGTGCTGGCGCGCCTGCTCGACTACCCGAGCGCCGAACTGCAGGCGGCCGCCGAGGACCTGGCCACCCTCCTGCTCGATGAAACCCGCCTGCAGGCTTCGCTGCGCCAGCGCCTGGCCGACTGGTGCCGGCACCTGGCCGGCCGCGAGCTGCTGGACCTGCAGGCCGAGTACGTGGAGTTATTCGACCGCGGCCGCGCCACCTCGCTGCTGCTGTTCGAGCACGTGCACGGCGAATCGCGGGATCGCGGCCAGGCCATGGTCGACCTGCTGGCCGAATACGAGGCGGCCGGCTTTCAACTGGCCGCCCGGGAGCTGCCGGACCACCTGCCGCTGTTCCTGGAATACCTCTCCACCCGCGACGAGGCGGAAATCGGTCGCTGGCTGGGCGAGATCAGCCACATCCTCGCCCTGCTCGCCGCGCGCCTGGAGGAACGCAACGCCGAGCATGCGCTGGTGCCCAAGGCGCTGCTGGCCCTGATCGGCGCCACCGAACTGATCGAGGCGCACCGTCCCGTGGTGGCCGCCGAGGAGCCGGACCACACGCCCCAGGCGCTGGACCGGGTCTGGGAAGAGGAAGCGGTGCGCTTCTCCGCCGAGTCCGACGACGACTGCGCCCTGCAATCCGCCGAGGGGCGACGCCTGGCCGAACGCAAGTACCAGGCGACGCCGCAAGTCATCAACCTGATGCCGTCAGAGCGCCAATGACCGGAGACCCGCCATGTTCTTCGAATACCTGCAGCACCTGATCTACGGCTACTACCCCTACCTGGCCGGCACGGTGTTCCTGGTCGGCAGCCTGCTGCGCTTCGACCACGGGCAGTACACCTGGAAGGCGCACTCCAGCCAGATTCTTTCCAAGAAAAACATGCGCCTGGCCAGCAACCTGTTCCATGTGGGCATGCTGGTGATCTTCTTCGGCCACCTGTTCGGGATGCTGACGCCGCACTGGATCTATTCGCCCTTCATCAGCGCCGGCAACAAGCAGCTGCTGGCCATCATCGTCGGCGGCATTGCCGGGGCGATGGTGGTCATCGGCGGCGGCATGTTGCTCTACCGGCGCTTCTTCAACCCGCGGGTCAAGGCCACGTCGGGCTTCATGGACAACCTGATCCTGGCGCTGATCGTCTTCCAGGCGGCGCTGGGCATGGTCACCATCATCTTTTCCCTCGGCCATCTGGAAGGCGACGTGATGCTGACCCTGGCGTCCTGGGCCCAGGCCATCGTGTTCTTCAACGGCAACGCGGCCAACTACCTGCAGGAGGTGTCGTGGATCTACAAGGTCCACATCTTCGTCGGCCTGACCATCATCTTCCTGTTCCCCTTCACTCGCCTGGTGCATATCTGGAGCGTTCCGCTGGGCTACCTGGGGCGCAACTACCAGATCGTGCGCAAGCGCGGCTGACGGAGGCCGTCGATGGAACTGATCGAGGTGCAGACCCTGCAGGACGTCCCCGCCCCGCTGATCCGCGTCGGCACGACGGAGTTCGGCGAGGCGGACATCGCCCGGGAAACCCCCTTCCATCCCGCAGCCTCCCTGGCCGAGGCGCAATTGCAGGCCGCCCGTGCCCTGGTGGTGCGTGAACTGCTGCGCCAGCGCGCCGAGGCCCTGGGCCTGAGCCTGCTGGATACCGAGGGCCGCGAGGATGACCGCACCCTGGCCAGCCTGCTGGAGCGCGAACTGCAGGTCCCCGAGCCGGACGACGCCGCCTGCCGGCGCTTCTTCGAGCACCACCGCGAGCGCTTCGCCGAACCCTTGCTGCTGCGGGTCCGTCACATCCTGCTGCCGGCCGCGCCGGATGACGCCCGCGCCCGCGATGCCCAGTACCGCCTGGGCCAGAAACTGCTGCGTCACTTGCAGGCATCACCTGCGCGCTTCGCCGAGTTGGTCCAGCGTCATTCGGCCTGCCCGTCCAAGGACGATGGTGGTGAACTGGGCTGGCTCGCACCGGGCCAGACAGTGCCCGAGTTGGACCGCGCCCTGCGCCACCTGGCCGTCGGCCTGCACGACAGGCCACTGGCCTCGCGCTACGGCTGGC
>DATGNS010000228.1:0-4311 GCA_035306625.1 Pseudomonas sp.
GGTGCCCAGGTACTTGGCCAGCTCCTCGCGCACGCTGTCGGAACTGGTTTCCCGGTAGCGCCGCTCCAGGTTGTTGAGGATGCCCTCGAAGGGGTGCGAGCGGGTGACGATATCGCCCCGGTCGTTCAGGTAGCGGAAGGCGATGCTGTCCTTGCCGCTGCCGTAGAGGATGCGCTTCTGGTTCTCGGCGCTCAGGCTGTCGAAGGGGGCGTCGAGGTCGAAGCCGTAGTGCTCGGCCAGCGAGCCGAGCATCTGGAAGTAGTAGATGTTGCGCCGGTCCCAGCCACGGATCGCTCCGGCCGCCAGGCTCAGCTTGCCGTTCACCACCTTGCGGGCATCGAAGAACTGGCGGACGCCCAGGCCGTCGCAGGTGCCGCAGGCGCCGGCCGGGTTGTTGAACGAGAACAGCTTGGGCTCCAGCTCGCTGATCGCATGGCCGCACACCGGACAGGCGAAGCGCGCGGAGAAGATCAGCTCCTCCTGTTCGGCGCCTTCGTCCATCGGTGCCACCAGGGCGATGCCGTCGGCCAGCTTGAGGGCCGTCTCGAAGGATTCGGCCAGGCGCTGCTGCAGGTCGGCGCGCACCTTGAAGCGGTCGACCACCACCTCGATGGTGTGCTTCTTCTGTTTCTCCAGCGCCGGCAGCTCGTCCAGCTCGTAGAGCCGGCCATTCACCCGGGCGCGCACGAAGCCCTGGGCGCGCAGTTCGTCGAACACTGCCAGATGCTCGCCCTTGCGTTCGCGAATCACCGGGGCCAGCAGCATCAGGCGAGTGCCCTCGGGCAGGGCCAGCACCTGGTCGACCATCTGGCTGACGGTCTGCGCCTCCAGCGGGATATCGTGGTCCGGGCAGCGCGGCGTGCCGACCCGCGCGTACAGCAGGCGCAGGTAGTCGTAGATCTCGGTGATGGTGCCCACCGTGGAGCGGGGGTTGTGCGAGGTGGACTTCTGCTCGATGGAAATGGCCGGGGACAGGCCTTCGATGGTGTCCACGTCGGGCTTTTCCATCATCGACAGGAACTGGCGGGCGTAGGCCGAGAGGGATTCCACATAGCGGCGCTGACCCTCGGCGTACAGGGTGTCGAAGGCCAGGGAGGACTTGCCGGAGCCGGACAGGCCGGTGATGACGATCAGCTTGTCGCGCGGCAGGGTGAGGTCGATGTTCTTCAGGTTGTGGGTACGCGCCCCACGAATCAGGATCTGGTCCACGTACTGCGGGCCTCGCATGGCGGGCGGAAAAGACGCAAGTATACGAGCTGGCGGGCGCGTCATAAACGCACGAGCCGACTCACAGGGGCGGCCGGCCTGCTAGAATCGGCGGCCATTTTCACGAGGTGTGTTGGTTCATGCACGATTCGTCCAGTGAGCGCATGTCTGCGGCCGAGACGCGGGCCGCCGGCGGGCTGGCCCTGGTCTTCGCCTTCCGCATGCTCGGCATGTTCATGGTGTTGCCGGTGCTGGCCACCTACGGCCAGGAGCTGGCCGGCAGCACGCCGGCGCTGATCGGCCTGGCCATCGGCGCCTACGGCCTGACCCAGGCCGTGCTGCAGATCCCCTTCGGTGTGCTGTCCGACCGTATCGGCCGCCGTCCGGTGATCTATGCAGGGTTGCTGATCTTCGCCGCCGGCTCGGCGCTGGCGGCTGGTGCCGACTCCATCTGGGGCGTGATCGCCGGGCGCGTGCTGCAGGGCGCCGGGGCCATCTCCGCCGCGGTGATGGCGCTGCTCTCCGATCTCACCCGCGAGCAGCATCGCACCAAGGCCATGGCGCTGATCGGCATGAGCATCGGCATATCCTTCGCCCTGGCCATGGTGGCCGGCCCGCTGGTCACCCGCGCCTTCGGCCTGTCCGGGCTGTTCTGGATCACCGCCGCCATGGCGCTGCTGGGCATGGTCATCGTGGCGGGCATGGTGCCCAAGGCCACGGCCCTGATGCGCCATCGCGAATCCGGCGTGGCCCGCCAGGCGCTGGGCAGCATCCTGCGCCATGGCGAGCTGCTGCGCCTGGATCTGGGCATCCTCATCCTGCACGCCATCCTCATGGCCAGCTTCGTGGCCCTGCCCCTGACCCTGGTCGAGCAGGCCGGGCTGCCCCGCGACGAACACTGGTGGGTCTACCTGGTGGCCATGCTGGTGGGCTTCTTCGCCATGGTGCCCTTCATCATCTATGGCGAGAAGAAGCGCCAGATGAAGCGGGTGCTGCTGGGTGCGGTGGCCCTTCTGCTGGTCTGCGAGCTGTACTTCTGGCAGCTGGGCCACAGCCTGGCGGCGCTGGTGATCGGTGCCATCCTGTTCTTCATGGCCTTCAATCTGCTGGAAGCCTCGCTGCCGTCGCTGGTCAGCAAGGTGTCGCCGGCCGCCGGCAAGGGCACGGCCATGGGCGTCTACTCCACAAGCCAGTTCCTCGGCGCCGCGCTGGGCGGCATCTTCGGCGGCTGGCTGCTGGAAACGGGTGGGCTGGGTGCCGTTTTCATCGGTTGTGCGCTGCTCTGCGCGCTCTGGTTGCTGATTGCTGTTACCATGCGCGAGCCTCCCTATGTCACCAGCCTGCGCCTGCCGTTGTCTGCCGCGGCGCTGGCCGATACCGGCCTGACCGCGCGCCTGGCGGCGGTGCCGGGTGTGGCGGACGTCGTGGTGGTGGCTGAGGAAGCCGCCCTGTACATCAAAGTGGATACCGAACAACTGGACCGCACGTCGCTCGAGCGTCTGATCGAACCGGCGCCGGCGTGCTGAACCTGGGAGAAGCGTCATGGCCCGTGGGGTTAACAAAGTCATTCTGATCGGCAACCTGGGCGGGGATCCGGAAACCCGTTACCTGCCCAACGGCAACGCGGTGACCAACATCACCCTGGCCACCACCGACAGCTGGAAGGACAAGCAGACCGGTCAGCTGCAGGAGCGCACCGAGTGGCATCGTGTGGTGCTGTTCGGCAAGGTCGCCGAGATCGCCGCCGAGTACCTGCGCAAGGGTTCGCAGTGCTACATCGAAGGCCGCCTGCAGACCCGCAAGTGGCAGGACCAGCAGGGTCAGGACCGCTACACCACGGAAATCGTGGTGGACATGGGCGGCACCATGCAGCTGCTGGGTGGCCGCGGCGGCAACGCCGAAGGTGGCGACTATGCTCAGCGGCCGGCCCGTCCGCAGCGCGAGCCGCAGCAGCAGGCCGCTCCGGCGCGCCAGGCTCCGCCGGCACCGGCCCAGCCGGCTCCGGATTACGACAGCTTCGACGACGATATCCCGTTCTGAGTGGCGGGTTCAGAAAGGCGCAGCACCTGGCTGCGCCTTTCTGTTTTCGCCGAACATCACTAGTGACGGTGTGCTGGCAAATCCGCAGAATAGCGAGGGTCATCGCGATGTGCGGCACACCAGTCCGCCGCATGCGGTCAACGGTCCATTGTCCAGGGAGTGAGTCCTTTTCATGCGTATGCGCCTGATGCTGCTTGGTGGAGGCAGCGCGCTGGGGCAGTCGCTGATTGCCAAGGGTGCCGAGGAAGACATCGGCTTCATTGCGCCGCGTCCTCCGGGGCCCTTCTGGGATGCCGCCAGCCTGACCCAGTTGCTGGACGACATCCGTCCGGATGCGATCGTCAATCTGGCGTTCTATTACGACTGGTTCCAGAACAGCCGGGTGGATGAAGGCCGTCTGGCTGCACAGAAGGAGACGGTCGAGCGCCTGGCGGAGCTCTGTCAGCATCACGGCATCATCCTGCTGCAGCCGTCCAGCTATCGCGTGTTCGACGGCTCCCGGGTCACGGCGTACAGCGAAACGGACGAGCCGCAGCCACTGGGCCCGCTGGGCCGTGCCCTGCTGGACATGGAGCAGGTGGTGCGTTCGCTGTGTCCGCGGCATGTCATCCTGCGCACCGGCTGGATCCTGGACGATGGCCGCGACGGCGTGCTGGGCCGCTTTCTCAATCGCCTGGAGAAGGGGGAGCCCCTCGAGCTGGCCGACGATCGGCGCGGCAATCCCTGTCCGGTGGACGACGTGGCACGGGTGATCCTGGCGATCCTCAAGCAGCTGGATTGCGCGGCGCCGCTGTGGGGCACCTACCACTATGGCGCCCAGGAGGCGACCACGGTGCTGGCGCTGGGGCAGTGCATGGTGGCCGAGGCCCGCAACCTGCGCAATCTGCCGCCGGCCGAGATCGTCCCGCTGGCCCATGCGGCATGCGCCGATGCTGCCGTGGAACCGCAGCACGGCGTGCTGGCCTGCAGGAAGATCCTCAACACCTACGGCATCAAGCCGCGCGCCTGGCGCGCGGGGTTGCCGGCGCTGCTGGATCGCTATTTCCGGCAGGGGGCGAACTGAGG
>DATGNS010000229.1:0-2113 GCA_035306625.1 Pseudomonas sp.
AGCACCACGCGCCCGGCCGGTCGTGACCACCATCGGCGGGGCCATGCCGGGCGTGCCGATCTGCAGCATGAGGATTACACCATGACGATGCGTGACGATCTGGGGCTGGCGGTGAGCGGTGCCGATGCCGACAGCCTGTCCCACTATCAGACGGCTCTGACCCGGTTCCAGTGCTACGTGGGGGATCCGGTGGCCGAGGTGGACGCCGCGCTGGCGCGGCGCCCCGAGATGGTCATGGCCCATGTGCTGAAGGCCTGGCTGCACCTGCTGGGTACCGATGCGCCGGGGCTTGCCGTGGCCGACCAGGCATACCGCACGGCCAGCGCCCTGCCGGGCACGGAACGCGAAAAGGCGCATCTGGCTGCGATCTCAGAACTGCTGGCCGGCCGCTGGCATGCCGCTGGCCAGGTGCTGGAGGACCTGACCATCACCTGGCCCCATGACAGCCTGGCCCTGCAGGCCGGCCACCTGATCGACTTCTACACCGGCCAGCAACGCCTGCTGCGTGACCGCATCGCCCGCGCGATGCCCGAATGGCGTGAGGGCCAGCCCGGCTATCACGCGCTGCTCGGCATGCTGGCCTTCGGCCTGGAGGAAAATGCCGACTACGCCGCCGCCGAGCGCACCGGGCGGCGTTCGGTGGAACTGCAACCGCGCGATGGCTGGGGCCAGCACGCCGTGGCTCACGTGCTGGAAATGCAGAACCGCACGGAAGAGGGCGTCGCCTGGATGCGCGAGCGGGTCGAACACTGGGCTGGCGACAGCTTCTTCCAGGTGCACAACTGGTGGCATCTGGCGCTCTATCACCTGGACCGGGAGCAGGTGGACGAGGTGTTGGCATTGTTCGACGGCCCCATCTTCGGCGGCCGCTCGACCCTGGCCCTCGATCTGGTGGACGCTTCGGCGCTGCTCTGGCGTCTGGAGCTGCTGGACGTCGATGTCGGCCCGCGCTGGCAGCCGCTGGCCGACCTGTGGGAAGCCCATGCCGATTCGGGCAACTACGCCTTCAACGATGCCCACGCCATGATGGCCTTCGTCGGGGCCGGCCGTGGCCAGGCCATCGAACGGATCTTTGCTGCCCAGCGTCGGGCCATGGCCGAGGACAACGACAACCGACGCTTCACCGCCGAGGTGGGACATCCGCTGTGCCTGGCCATCGAGGCCTTTGCCGGTGGTGAGTATGCCGAGTGCGTGCGCCTGCTCCGCCCGTTGCGCGCCATCGCCCAGCGCTTCGGTGGCAGTCATGCCCAGCGTGATCTGCTCGACCTCACACTGCTGGAGGCGGCCCGGCGCAGCGGTCAGGAAGCGCTGGCACGGGCGCTGGCCAACGAGCGTCTGCAGCTGCGTCCGCGCAGCCCGCAGACCCGCCGGCTGGCCCTGCGCGTGACGGAGGTTCGGGGCGGCCGGGCTACAGCAGTTCCTTGAGCCGCTGCCAGAGCATGCCCAGCGCCAGCAGCGGCGAACGGAAGCGTTCACCGCCCGGGAAGGTGATGTGCGGCACCCGGGCGAACAGGTCGAAGGCGCCGCCCTGCTGGCCGACGATGGCTTCGGCCAGCAGGTGGCCGGCCAGGTGGGTGACGTTCAGGCCGTGGCCGGAATAGGCCTGGGCGAAATACACGTTGGGGTGCTCCGCCAGGCGACCGATCTGCGGCAGGCGGTTGGCGCCGATGCCGATCATGCCGCCCCACTGGAACTCGATGCGCACGTCGGCCAGCTGCGGGAACACCTTGAGCATCTTGGGCCGCATGTAGGCGGCGATGTCCTTCGGATCACGCCCCGAATAGTGGCAGGCGCCGCCGAACAGCAGGCGGTGGTCGGCGGACAGGCGGAAATAGTCCAGCGCCACCCGCTGGTCGCACAGGGCCATGTTCCGTGGGATCAGCTGACGGGCGCGGGCCTCGCCCAGCGGCTCGGTGGCGATGATGTAGCTGCCGGCGGGCAGTACCTTTCCGCCCAGGGTCGGGTCCAGCCGACCCAGGTAGGCGTTGCAGGCCAGCATCAGGGTGTCGGCCTCCACCTGCCCCTGGGCCGTGTGTACCCGCACGCGGCGGCCATACTCCAGGCGGGTCACCGGCGACTGCTCGAAGAGGCGCACCCCGGCGCGGGCGGCGGC
>DATGNS010000230.1:0-9078 GCA_035306625.1 Pseudomonas sp.
GGCGCGGATCGCTGCACTGCGGGCAGATCTCGTCCTCACTCAGGGTCCGGCACTGGCGGCAGTAGCCCACCCCTTCCATGGCCTGACGCAGCGCCTCGGCCAGGCGCAGGCCACCGCTGCGGTCGCGCTCCAGCAGTTGCAACGCCATGCGTTGCGCGGTCTTCTGGCCGACACCGGGCAGGATGCGCAGGGCGTCGATGAGCTGGCGGATCAGCGGTGTGAAGCTCATGGAAAGGGTACTGCCGAACTGCTGGGAAGACGCGGGTTATACCCGCGCCCGCCGGCGGGCGTCAATCGGCCCGGGCCTGCAGCTCCAGGGCCTCCAGCACCCGGCGGGCGGCCAGCTCGCTGGAGGCCGGATTCTGTCCGGTGATCAGGTTGCGGTCGCGAATCACGCAGGGCGCGAAGCTCTCCCCCACCTCCACCAGGGCCCCCAGCTCGCGCAGCGTGCTTTCCAGCAGGAAGGGCACCGCCTCCTCCAGGCCCACGGCCATTTCCTCGGCATCGCTGAAGGCGGCCAGGTGGCGACCCTCCACCAGCGGCAGGCCATCCTGGCGCAGCGCCCCGACAAAGGCCGCGGGTCCGTGGCACACCGCCGCCCAGACCTTGCCCTGAGCCTCGAACTCGCCGAGCAGACGACCCAGCACCGGGTGTCCCGGCAGATCGAAAACGGTGCCATGCCCGCCGGGCAGGAAGATGGCGTCGAAGTCCCGGGCGCTGAAGCGCGTGTCCAGCAGTTCGGTTTCGGCCAGTGCCGCGCGGGCGGAGTCCCATTCCGGGTGCGACTCTTCCACGCTGCGCGGATCAAGCGGCGTGGCGCCGCCCTCGGGGCTGGCGACCCGTACCCGGCAACCCGCATCCGTGAAGATCCGGTAGGGAACGGCGAATTCCTCCAGCCACAGGCCGGTGGGCTCGCCATTGAGAAGGCGGTCAGCGCTGGTGACCACCATGAGGATGTGCCGGCTCATCGTCTGCCTCCAACGAGGGGTGTGAAGGCAAGACCACGGCGCGGTCCGCAGGTTCGCGGCGCCGGCGGGACCGGCACCGGAGGGGCGGGATCAGAACGGCATCTTGAAGCCGGGCGGCAGCTGCAGGCCCGCGGTCATGCCGGCCATCTTCTCCTGGCTGTTCTTCTCGATCTTGCGCACCGCGTCGTTCACGGCGGCGGCGATCAGATCCTCGAGGATCTCCTTGTCTTCCTGCATCAGGCTGTCGTCGAGGCTGACGCGCTTGACGTCGTGGCGACCGTTCATCACCACGCTCACCAGGCCGGCGCCGGCCTGGCCGGTCACTTCGGCGTTGGCCAGCTCTTCCTGCATCTTCTGCATCTTTTCCTGCATCTGCTGGGCCTGCTTCATCAGGCCTGCCATGCCACCTTTCATCATGATGGGTTCCTCAGGTGTTCAAGGGTTCGATGGAGTCCGGGCGGATCACCGCGCCGAACTGTTCAATCATCTGGCGAACCAGCGGATCCTCGTGGATCGATTGCTCGGCCTGGCGCTGGCGCTCGGCACGCTGGCGGGCGGCGGCCTGGGCGGGGGTTTCCTGCTCGGGGCGCACCACCTCCACTTCCAGCTTCACGCTGCGTCCCAGGTACTGGTTGAGCGCCTCGTTCATGCGCCGCAGCTGGGAGGCGTTGAACAGCGCGCTCTGGGTCGGTTCCAGGTGCAGGCGCCACACATCACCAGCCGCCACCAGCGAGCAGTTCGCCGCGATGTTGGCGGTCAGCCCCGACAGCCCGAGCCTCGGGTAGATGTCCAGCCACTCGGCGGCCAGCCCGGTGGCCGGTTGCGCCGCCGGCAGCTCCGGCTCGGCCGCCGGCTCATCGGCAGCCTCCAGATAGTCATAGCCGGCCAGGGCGTCATAGTAGTCGTCCGCAGGCGGCGGTTCGTCGTCGTCAAGACCGTCGTCGGCAACCGGAGCCACGGGCGCGACGGGCTCCGGCTCGGGCAGCGCGGCGGGTTCCGGGCTGGCAGCCACCAGCTCGGGAGCCTCTTCCCAGGGAAGATCGATGGCTTCTTCGACCACCGGGGCGGGCTCGGGCACCGCAGCCGGTGCGGGGGCCGGGGGCGCGACTTCTGCCACCGGAGCCGGAGCCGGAGCCGGAGCCGGAGCCGGAGCCGGAGCCGGAGCCGGAGCCGGAGCCGCCACAGGCTCGGGCCGCGCGGGCGGCGGTGCAACGGGCGCAGGCGCAGCCTCGGCCACCGCCGGGCTGGCCACGCTTTTCGTGCCGGGATCAGCCGTGGCCGGGCTGATCCCCGTCGACTTTAAAGGGGGGCGCGGCCCGCCTTCGGCATCCGCCGGCCGGAAGGCCAGCATGCGCAGCAGGACCATCTCGAAGCCGCTGCGCGGGTCCGGGGCCAGCGGCAGGTCGCGGCGGCCGATCAGTCCCATCTGGTAGTAGAACTGCACATCCTCGGCCGGCAGGGCGCCGGCCAGTTCCAGCACCCGCTCGCGATCACCCTGGCCATTGTCCACGGCATCCGGCAGCACCTGGGCGATGGCCACGCGGTGCAGCACATTGAGCATCTCGGCCAGCACGCCATTCCAGTCCGGGCCCTGCTCGGCCAGCTGGCGCACGGCGTCCATCAGCGCCCGGGCATCGCCCTCGATCAGCGCATGCAGTACGCCGTAGACCTGGCCATGATCGAGCGTGCCGAGCATGGCGCGCACGTCGGCGGCCATGACCTTGCCCTCGCCGAAGGCGATGGCCTGGTCGGTGAGGCTCATGGCATCGCGCATGGAGCCGTCGGCGGCGCGGCCGAGCAGCCAGAGGGCATCCGGCTCGAAGGGCACGTTCTCGGCGGTCAGCACATGGGTCAGATGCTCCACCACCCGCTCCGGCGGCATGTTCTTCAGAGAGAACTGCAGGCAGCGCGACAGGATGGTGACCGGCAGCTTCTGCGGGTCGGTGGTCGCCAGCAGGAACTTCACATGGGGCGGCGGCTCCTCCAGCGTCTTGAGCAAGGCGTTGAAGGAGTGCGTGGACAGCATGTGCACTTCGTCGATCAGGTAGACCTTGTAGCGGCCCCGAGTCGGCGCGTACTGCACGTTCTCCAGCAGCTCGCGGGTGTCCTCCACCTTGGTGCGGCTGGCAGCGTCGACCTCGATCAGGTCGACGAAGCGGCCCTCGTCGATTTCCCGGCAGACCGAGCACTGCCCGCAGGGCGTGGAGCTGACGCCGGTTTCGCAGTTCAGGCACTTGGCCAGGATGCGCGCGATGGTGGTCTTGCCCACCCCCCGGGTGCCGGTGAACAGGTAGGCATGGTGCAGGCGCTGGCTGTCCAGGGCATTGATCAGGGCCTTGAGCACGTGGGTCTGGCCGACCATTTCGCGGAAGCTGCGCGGGCGCCATTTGCGTGCAAGGACTTGATAACTCATCGGAGGCCGTCGTGCGGGAAGAAAGGGGCTCATCGTAGCGGAGCAAGGCGCAAAATGCATCCGCCCGCCCGGTCAGCCGTCACAGCAGGGCCAATCGAAATTGCCGGACAAGGGACGGAGTGTTTTCCAGCCCCGGGGATTTAAGATGCCAGACATGCCACAGGCCACGGAGGTCGCGCCATGAATCCGCCACTCGATCCTCGCTGGGCTGCCGTCGCCAGCCGGGACAGCAGCGCCACCTTCATCTATGCGGTGCTCACCACCGGCATCTTCTGCCGCCCCGGCTGCCCCTCGCGCCTGCCAAGACCCGACAACGTGCGCTTCTTCGCCACCCCCCAGGATGCCGAATCGGCCGGCTACCGCCCGTGCCAGCGCTGCATGGCCAAGGGCACGCGGGCCCGGCAGACGGAGCGGGTCGTCGCGGCCTGCCGCCTGCTGGAAACCAGCACGCAGATGCCCGACCTGGACAGCCTGGCGCGCGAAGCGGGGCTCAGCCCCACCTACTTCCACCGTCTGTTCAAGGCCCATACCGGCCTGACACCCCGAGCCTACGCCGCCGCCCAACGGGCGCAGCGCCTGCGCGAGGCCTTGGAACAGGGGCACGCCGTCACCGACGCGCTGTACCACGCGGGCTTCGGCTCCAGCGGGCGCCTGTACGAGGCCGCCGACGACATCCTCGGCATGCCGCCTGGTCGCTACCGCAAGGGCGGCAGTCGGGAAACCATCCGCTACGCCCTGGGTGACTCCAGCCTGGGCAAGGTAATGGTCGGTCAGAGCAGCCGGGGCATCTGTGCCATCCTGCTGGGTGACGAGCCGGAAGAGCTGCTGGGCGAGCTGCGCGGGCGCTTTCCACGGGCGGAGCTGCGGCCCGCGGACGACGACTTCGCCGCCGTGGTGAACCAGGTGATCGCAGTGGTCGAGGACCCGCGGCGCGGCCTGGACCTGCCGCTGGACATTCGCGGCACCGCCTTCCAGGCCCGCGTCTGGCAGGCCCTGCGGGACATTCCGGCCGGCGCCACCCTCAGCTACACCGAGCTGGCCAATCGGCTGGAGCAGCCCAGGGCGGTACGCGCCGTGGCCGGCGCCTGCGCGGCCAACAGCCTGGCGGTGGTGGTTCCCTGCCATCGCATCGTGCGCAGCGACGGCGAGCTCTCCGGCTACCGCTGGGGCGTGGAACGCAAGCGCGAACTGTTGCGCCGTGAACGGCAAGACTGAGCGGCACCCGCCTGGCACAATGCCCGCCCGCTTTCGCGAGATCCGCCATGAAACCCGAAGACCTGATGCTGCTGGTGACCCGCACCATGCCGTTCGGCAAGTACGAAGGCCGCCTGATCGCCGACCTGCCCGGTCATTACCTGGGCTGGTTCGCCCGCAACGGCTTTCCCAAGGGCGAGATCGGACGACTGCTGCAACTGATGCACGAGATCGACCACAACGGGCTGAACGCGCTGCTGGAACCGTTACAGGGGAAGAAAGGCTGAAGTCTTGCGGGGGAGATGGAGGCGAGCCCCACCAGCCACACCCCGGCACACGATGTCACCGCTACGGTTGCTCCCTTCCGGGCCTGGCCGGGTTCACGGCTGATCATTGCGGGGGGACCGATGGGGCCCGCCATAACGCGCCTCGCCTGGCGGCGAGTGGGCGCCATTGTACCGGCTTGTCGCCAACTTACAACCAGAACAGCGGAAAAAGCGTTCGCGGACAGGAACTTGCCGACACGGGGTTGCCCGCCCGGCCAGACAGTATCAATGCAGCAGGACGACCACCCCGCTCAGGGAGCATCCTCATGCCGCACGATCCGGTTTTCCTTGTCCTCGGTGCCATCGCCGCTTTTTGTCACCTGGACAGGAAGGCGGCCAGCCGCTGACGGCACTGCGACACCGATTCACTTTCCCAATGGCGGGCGGACGCGGTTAGACTCGCGGCTTTCCAACCTGCGGAGCAGTCCTCGATGGCCATGAGCAAGCAACAGCTGATTGCCGATCTCGCCGAATCCACCGACCTCACCCAAGCCCAGGTCCGCGCCCTGCTCGATCAGCTGGCGCAGATCACCCGTGACGCCCTGGAGCATGGAGAGGAGCTCACCCTGCCGGGTCTCGGCAAGCTCAAGGTGAGCGAACGCGCGGCCCGCACCGGTCGCAACCCGCAGACCGGGGCCAGTATCCAGATTGCCGCCCGCAAGGTGGTGAAGTTCGTGCCTGCCAAGTCCCTCGGCGACGCCCTCAACTGATCTTTTTCGTTCGGCCCGCACGCCGCCCGGCACGCGGGCCTTTCCCGCACCTTCCCGCCCTTCCATTCCCATCCGGCTTTCCGCATCGCCAGCGCGGAAGGCATAGGCACGCCTTCGAAACTGCAGTACCCTAGCTCGCAACATACCCATAGGGGTATACAAGGCTTCGAGACGATCCCGACGGGCCCTGCCCTGCGGGCGGTTTTACTGCAGAAGGAGAGGTACACCATGAAGAAGAACGTTGGCGGTATCGACAAGGGCATCCGCATCCTGGTGGGCGTCGTGCTGATCGCCTGGGCGCTGGCCGGCGGGCCGGTCTGGGCGTGGATCGGCATCCTGCCGCTGTTCACCGGCCTGGTCGGCTGGTGCCCGGCCTATCTGCCCTTCGGCCTGCGCACCTGCAAGAGCTGCGACAACGGCAGCTGCAGCAGCGAAAAATGAGCTCCGGGCCAGGGACGGCCCCATTCAGGGAAAAGACATGCAAGCCAACCGCCCCATCTACCGTGTCAGCGCCGACCGCACCTCGGCCAGCCGGAGGGTTCGCTACGTGGAATACTCCGCCGGCAGCCCGGAGTGCCAGCTCTGTCAGCTGGACACGCTGCGCTCGCCGGGCGAGGCCCTCGCCGACAACGGGAAAACCGCGCCCCAGGCCGCCGTCAGTGAGCGTGAGCGGTCAGCCTGACATCGGCGCCCGACCAGATCCGCTCCAGACGCTGACGCACCTCCCCTGCCTCCTCGTCGCGCTGCATGGCCTGCAGGCTGCGCTGCAGGCCATGCAACGACCAGCCATTGTCCGGAAAGCGCTTGAGGTCCTCGCGGAACACCTGCTCCGCCGCGGCAGGGTCCCCGGCTTCCAGAAGCACATTGCCCAGGTCATGGCGTACCGGCACCGTCCATTCCGGCGGCTCGCCGTAGGTCAGCGCATCCTCCAGCCGCGCCCCTTCACGCAGCCGCTCGACCGCCTCCTTGTGGTTGCCCTGACGTGCGGCGATCACCCCATCCAGCACCTGGGTGGCCACGGCCAGCACCGCGCCGGACGTGTTGAACTCCATCCGCGCCTCGGCCAGGGCGGGGTCCTGGGCGATGGTGCGCAAGGCCGTGAGCTGTTCAGCGGCGCCGCCCAGGTCCCCTGTGGCGGCCAGGGCCCGGCCACGGGCGTAGTGCCACACGCCCCTGGCGTGCGGCAGATCGGCGGGCGGTTCGGGAATGGCCAACAACTCATCCCAGCGACTGAAGCGCACCAGCATCTGCAGGTGACGGGTCTGGTGGTTCTGCAGGAAGGTCATGCCCGGCTCGCGCAACAGCGGCTCGGGAACCAGCTCGGCGATCTTGCGCGCCGCGCCCAATGCCTGCTCGCTGCGGCCGATCATGCTGGAGGCGAAGGCCAGGAAGTCGTAGTTGTGCGGGTAGTAGCCGACCACATAGACCCCGAGGGCCGGACTCTGATCGCGGATGAAGGTCTCGTCGGCGTGTACCGCGTGCGCGTTGGCGCGAATCGCGTCCTCGTAGCGACCGACCCGCACATAGATGTGTCCCGGCATGTGCACCAGATGTCCGGCACCCGGCATCAGGCCGGCCAGACGCTCGGCACAGGGCACCGCGCGCTGCGGATCCACCGCCTCCACGGCATGGATGAAGAAGTGGCAGGCGCCCGGATGCCGGGGATTGTCGGCAATGACCCGCTCCAGCTGGGCCAGGATCTGCGGCGTGTGCTGCCGCGGCTCGCCATCGGCTTCCCAGTACTGCCAGGGGCTGAGATCCATCAGCGCCTCGGCATGCAGGGTGGCAGCCTCATGATTGTCCGGGTACCGCTGCACCACCTTGCCCATGGCCTCGGCATAGGCCAGGTCCAGGGCGCTGCGGTCTTCCGGTGGCGGGCTGGCGTAACGTGCCACCAGCGCCTCGATCAGCGCCCGCTCGACCTCCGAGGCCTGACCCTGTCGGGCCATTTCCAGCGCCGCCAGGGCCGGCTCGACGGCGGCGGGATCCATCGGCGCATTGATGTTGGGACCCAGTGCCAGGGCGATGCCCCAGTGACACATGGCGCAGGCGGGATCCAGGCGCGCCGCTTCGGTGAAGGCGCGAATGGCTTCCTGATGGTTGAAGGCGTAATACAGGCGCAGGCCCTGATCGAAGTAGCGCTGCGCCTGCGGGTCGCTGACGGTGATGGAGTAGTGATGCGTGCCGAGGTTGTCGTAGAGCGGCACGGATGATTCCTGTGCGCCCCCCGCGCCGGCGGCCAGCATGACGGCCAGCGCAAGGGGCCCGAGGCGGAATAGCGGGTTCCGGCGTTTCACGGTTCATCCTCCCGAAGGGTTGATCCGCGGCGAGAGCCGGTCCCTGCGCTCCCGTCATCCGGGGGCCTGGTGGACCCTTGTCACAAACCTAGTGAACGCCCCTCACTCCTGCAATGACCGTTTGCCGGGCGCCGCGGCTCAGCCGCCCAGCTCCGCCAGCAGCGCCAGGAAGGCTTCCTCGTCCAGTACCCGAACGCCCAGCTCGTTGGCCCTGGTCAGCTTGGAACCGGCGCCCGGTCCCGCCACCACGGCGGTGGTCCTGGCCGATACCGAACCGGCCACCTTGGCGCCCAGTGCTTCCAGGCGCTCCTTGCCCTGCTCGCGGCTCATGCTTTCCAGGGTGCCGGTCAGCACCCAGGTCTGGCCGGCCAGCGGCAGGCCCTCGGCCTGCTGCCTTTCGCTTTCCCAGTGCATGCCGAAGGCGCGCAGTTGCGCCTCGATAGCGCGGGCACGAGCCGCGTTTTCCGGCTGATCGAAGAACTGGCGCAACGACCGGGCCGCCTTCTCGGTCAGGCGCTCCACCTGGCGCAGATCCAGCCAGTCAGCGCTAATGATCGCCTCCAGTGAGCCGAAGCGGTCGGCCAGCTTCTGCGCGCCGGTGGCGGCGATATGCGGGATGTTCAGCTTGTCCAGCAGCTCCGGCAGGGTGGCGCAGGCAGCGAACTCGGGATGCAAACCAGCCTCGCCCTGCAGCTGCACATGCTCCAGCAGACGGGCGATCACCTCGCGGTTGTGATCGTCGGCAAAGAAATGACTGATCTCGTGGGCCACTTCCAGTCCCACGTCCGGCAACCAGGTCAGCACCTCGGGCAGCGCTTCCTGGATGCGCGCCAGGGAGCCCAGGGCACGGGCCAGCAGCTTGGCGGTTTCCTCGCCCACGTCGGGAATGCCCAGCGCATAGATGAAGCGCGCCAGGGTCGGCGTGCGGCTGCTGTCGATGGCGGCCAGCAGGTTGCGGGTCGACAGGTCGGCGAATCCCTCCAGCACGATGATCTGCTCGTAGGTCAGCGTGTAGAGATCGGCCGGCGAGTTGACCAGGCCACGATCCACCAGCTGCTCGACGATCTTGTCGCCAAGCCCCTCGATGTCCATGGCGCGCCGGGACACGAAGTGGATAATCGCCTGCTTGAGCTGCGCCCGGCAGCTCAAGCGGCCGATGCAGCGGTACAC